>NZ_KV813957.1:0-68543 GCF_001813805.1 Streptococcus sp. HMSC066F10 | reverse complement strand
GAACAATATGCACGATACAGATACCTTTGAGTTTTTTAAATACATGATAAAGATGTGGATAGCAGTATGGCTAGTATCTCATGCCTTTACATTCTCAATGGCAGTCTTTGATGTTGCACAACACCTTGTAAATCAGGCGGCAGGAGTAATCAATACTTCTGCCACCGTTTCAGGTGATCAAATTGTTCAGATGGTTGAGGGATTAAAAGACAAAGGACTTGGAGAACTGGTGATGATACTCTTTGAAACCTCGCTTGTTAAAGTTGCAATACAGGTTATGTCGGTAGTCATAATGCTAGTTGTCTATGGCAGAATGTTTGAGATATATGTTTACTGTTCAGTTTCAGCAATTCCATTTGCCACTATGGGAAATAAGGAGTGGGGACAAATTGGAACAAATTATATCAAAGGTCTATTTGCTATTGGGCTTCAAGGCTTATTCTTGATTATATGCTTGGGTATTTACGCAGTTTTAGTAAAGACGATAAAGATAACGGACATTCATGCAAGTACCTTTATGATATTAGGCTATGCATTACTTCTTGGTCTAATGATGCTAAAGAGTGGAACGCTTGCAAAGAGTGTATTAAACGCACATTAAGGAGGATTTTTAATGATAGAAGTAAAGAAAAAGTTGTTTCCAGTTTCAATTATTGCAGTAGGAATTGGAGCATTTGCTATCTCGATTTTTAACAGGAACAAATTAAAGAATTTAGAAGATGAAGTAAAAAGTACAAGAGATGATGTGAAATCTATTCTTTGTTATCAAGAGCAGAAAAATGCATTCATTGAGTCAGAATTAGAAGAGATGAGAAATGAAGTTGCTTCATGCTATGAACATTTTGAAGCATTTTCAAAGGAAAAAGAAGATGGGAGGTAAGCTATGGGCTATGTACCAATTCCCAAAGATTTAAAAAAGGTAAAAACAAAGGTAGCCTTTAACCTTACAAGAAGACAATTAATTGGATTTACACTTGCTGGACTGGTTGGTATACCAGTCTATTTATTTATGAGAAAGTTTATGCCTAATGATATAGCGATACTGTTTTTAATTGTATCAACTCTTCCAATCTTCTTTGTAACACTATTTGAAAAAGATGGACTTACCTTTGAGAAATATTTTAAGCACATATATCTACACAAGTTTTATCAACCACAGAAGCGAGTGAGAAAGGAGGTTTACCTTGAACAAGAAAAGAAAAATACAGCAAATTCAGTTAGAAAAAAATCAAAAGGTATTAAAGGAAAACAAAAGAAACCTGAAAAAAGAAAAGCTGACTAAGCAGAAGAAAAAAGCTTCTCTAATCGACTTAATATTTAAGAAAGAGCCTAAGAGATATACTGTTGAAGATACAATACCTTATCTGAGAATGCTAAAAAGTGGAATATGCCAGCTTGATGAAAAGCACTATAATAAGTGTATTGCATTTCAGGATATAAACTATCAGCTTGCCTTAGAAGAAGATAAGGATTTGATTTTCAATCAATTTGCGAATGTCTTAAACTCTTTTGATCCAAGTGTAGATATTGAGTTTTCATATATAAATCAACTTGGAAGAAATAATGAATTAAAAGCAGCTATTCAGATACCGGATAAAAATGATGGTTATGATGATATTCGATTAGAGTTTCGTGAGATGTTAAAAAGTCAGCTTGCAAAGGGAAATAATGGTTTAAAGAAATCGAAGTATATCACCTTTGGAGTTGAAGCGGATAGTTTGGAGCAAGCGACTGCAAAACTTGAGCGACTTGAGATTGATATATTATCAAATCTAAAGAGCATGGGAGTTCGTGCTGAGGGCTTAACTGGAGAAGAAAGATTAAAAGTCTTACATGATATTTTAAATCCAGATAAGCTCTTTTCTTTTTCCTATAAAGACTTAAAACCAAGAGAAAGTACAAAGACTGTTATTGCACCAGATTCTTTTAACTTCGTGCCAAGTAAGTATTTTAAGTTTGGAAAATATATTGGAGCTGTAAGTCATCTTCAAATACTTGCAAGTGAGCTATCTGATAGAATGCTTGCAGAATTTTTAGATATAGATGACAACATCAATATTTCTTTTCATATCAAGGCAGTTGAGCAGACAGAAGCTATTAAAATGGTGAAAAGAAAAAATACAGATATTGATAAGATGAAGATTGAGGAAAATAAAAAGGCAGTTAGAAGTGGCTATGATATGGACATATTGCCAAGTGATTTAATTACCTATGGAGATAATATCAAGATGCTTTTAAAAGATCTCCAGACAAGAGATGAGCGTATGTTTATCGTAACGATTGTCTTTATGAATTTTGCAAGGACAGTACAAAAGCTAGATACGACTATTTCTCAGATTTCATCTATTGCAAGTAAACATAATTGTAAAATTAAACGCTTAGATCATAGTCAAGAACAAGGCTTTGTAAGTGTATTACCACTTGGAGTAAATAAGATTGAAATAGATAGAGGACTAACCTCATCATCTACAGCAGTATTTTTACCATTTACAACAGAGGAGCTTTTCATAAACTCATCAAATAGCTTGTACTACGGATTAAATGCCTTAAGCCATAATCTTATTATGGCAGATAGAAAAATGCTTAAAAATCCAAATGGATTGATTCTAGGTACGCCTGGTTCTGGTAAGTCCTTTTCTGCAAAGCGTGAAATGGCAAATGCTATTCTTACAACAGATGATGATGTGATTATTTGTGATCCAGAGGGAGAATATGGCAATCTTGTTAAACAGTTTAAGGGAGAAGTCATTAAGGTTAGTGCAAAGAGTAAAGACTATCTCAATCCACTAGATATAAATATGAATTATGGAGATGGTGATGCACCACTTAAGGATAAGGCAAACTTTATTATGTCTATGCTTGAACTTGTGGTTGGTGGTAGTGGACTTACAGCAGAAGAAAAGTCTGTTATAGATAGGTGTTTACCTAGAATTTATGAAAAGTATTTTGAAAATCCAATTCCAGAGAATATGCCTATACTTCAAGACCTTTACAATATGTTAAGAGGGCAAGAAGAAAAGGTGGGAAAGAAACTTGCAACAGAAATGGAAATCTATGTTTCAGGAAGTCTTAATGTCTTCAATCATCAGTCAAATGTAGATTTAAATAAACAGCTTATTTGCTTTGATATTAAAGAACTTGGAACGCAGCTTAAGAAGATAGGTATGCTTGTTATTCAAGACCAGGTTTGGAATAAGGTTTCTCAAAATAGAAATACCGGCAAAAGTACAAGGTATTACATTGACGAGTTTCACTTGCTTTTAAAGGATGAACAGACTTCACAGTATTCGGTGGAAATCTGGAAGAGATTTAGAAAATGGGGAGGTATTCCAACAGGAATTACACAAAATGTCAAAGATCTACTTGCAAGTAAAGAAATTGAAAATATTTTCGACAATACGGATTTTATTCTAATGCTTAATCAAGCAACAGGTGATAGAGATTGGCTTGTTGTAAAGCTTAAAATCTCAAAGGATCAGGAAAAATTCGTTACTAATTCGAGAGCTGGTGAAGGTCTGATTTTCTTTGGGAATACCATTGTTCCATTTGTAGATAATTTCCCTAAAGACACAATCCTATATCAAAAGATGACTACAAAACCTGAAGAAGTGAGGTAGCGTCTTATGAGTAAAAAAAGAAAGCGAGATTTGAATGAAAAGTTAAGGGCAAGAGAAGAAAAAATCATCACAAAGGCTGAAACAGATGATGTCCTAGATTACAAAAGAAAAACTGGAGATGATTACAGGGATAAGGTTGTTAAAGAAGAAAATAGGTTTCAAGATAAGCTTCACGAGAAGATAAGTAAAAGAACAGATATTACTAGTGAAATAGACACAAGTAACAAGAGCAAAAATGCTATAAAAAGAAATTTTCAAAGTAACAGTTTTGAAACTGATAGTGGAATGAAGCCTATTGTAGAGTCTGCAGAGAAAAACCAAAGGATAGAAGTTAATTCAGATGCTTATAGAGTTTTTGAAAATACTGCTTCTAAAGAAACTCATAGGAATAGAGAAGTAGGTAATACTAATAATGGTTTGAATAGTCAGAGCGTAAATGTTAATCAGCGAAAACATTCTAAAAAACTTGTGAGTGATTTTGCTGAAACGGAAGTAGCTAAGTCAGATTATCAAACAGAGGTTAAAGAAAATCGTATCTATGATCCTTTGGCAAAAGACCAAGATGGTGATGGTGTCATTGATAGATACGATAATGATTTTAGAGATAGCGATGTATCCTATGAGCCTTTAGGTAATAAAAAATCCAAACTTTATGAAAAGCAGAAAACGTCACTTAAAAGAAAGAACTATTCTGATAAGCTCTTTACAAGAAAAGGGACAGATAAGAAAAAAGAAGATAATACTAAAGCTTCTAAAACTGGTAAAGAAGCCATCAAAGATAGGGAAAAGGAAAATCAGCTTTATAAAAGGTATAACAAAGAAACCATAGTCGGTGGAAGTGTGATTGGAGCTGCAAAACTTGGTGAGGTTACAAGTGCTTATCTATCATCTGGTAGTGATGAAAATGCATCGGTTGAAGCTGCTGAAAAAGGCTTAGGAAGTTCCTCTAAACTTATTCATGGTGTAAAGAATTATTCGGACAAGAGAAAAAGTAAGAAGCTATATGATTTAGAAAAGAGCGATAGGAAAATCCAAAGTAGAAAATCCAAGCTTGAGTTTAGAAAGAGCATGGACGAGATTAAGAAGACCGACCAATATAAAAAAGCAAATGCTTATAAGAAGTTTCAAAAGAAGAAACAGATGAAGTCGGTTATCTATAAGCAAAATAAGACGAGGATAAGGGATAGAGTAAAAGAAGCCTTTGTAAATACCTTAAAGGTATCTAAGGACTTTATCATAAGAAAAACGAAAGTAGCAGCTATTTTAATAGTTGCTATTATTGTTTTTGGAACATTTATCCTTGATTTTGCAAGTATTTCAATGGGCGGGCTTTCTAATTTTACAAGTGGTATTCTTACAACTTCATACCTATCTGCTCCAAATATACTAAAAGAAATTAACCAAAGTTTTTCAAAAAAAGAAGATGAACTGTATAAAGAGCTTGAGAATGTAGAAGAAAACTATCCCGGATATGATGAGTACATCATAAATAAAAATGGAGATATTGGTCATAATGTCCACGAACTTTTAGCCTATATCACATCAAGATGTGGTGATGTAAAAAAACTTTCAGAAGTTAGCGGTATTTTAGATGAACTCTTTGATTCCATGTATCAGGTTGATTATGAAGAAAAAGTTGAAACAAGATACAGGACTGTAACAGAAACCTATACTGATGAGGATGGAAACGAATATACAGAAAGTCACGAAGAGCCTTACGAGTATAGAAAGCTCATTGTTACCCTAAATAAAAGGGAAATGGATAGCGTCATTAGAGAAGTTTTTAGAGATTATCCAGATAATTTAAAACACTATGAAGCTCTATTTCTTGCTCAAGGTAATATGGGTGAGATATTTGGAAATACCGATTTGATTACAGCAAATGGTGGTGTTGGTGGAGGAAAAGAATATGAAGCATCGTCTGATGTTCAAAAGAAAATTGTAAATGCAGCATATATTACTCCATCACCTGGAGCAGGTTGGTGTGCCATGTGGGTTTCACAAGTTTATCAAAATGCAGGTCTTGGATATATCGGAGGAAATGCTAATGATATGTATCGAAACCATACATTTACTTCTGATAGATCAAAGTTAAAAGTAGGAATGCTTGTAGCAGTTGAAAGTAGTAGCAGTGGTGGTCAAGCCGGACTTACTTATGGTCATGTCGGAATTTATATTGGTGATGGTAAGGTAATGGATAATATCGGAGTAGTTAGGGTAACAACCTTAGATGATTGGATAGCAACATTCTGTAAACATCATCCAGTAGGCTTTGGCTTTCCACCAAATGTAAACAGATAAGGAGGGCAGAATGTGAGAAAAGAATTAAAACTAACGAAAAATAAAATAAAAAAACTTCTTGATAAAAAGGCTCTGATTGATAAAGAATTAGAGCCTTTATTTATTCGAGAAGAAGAACTTGAAAACGAAGAAATCATCGTGATTTGTAGAGAAAACAACATCACGCTTGAGGACTTAATGAGAAAAGTAAAAGAAGAGAAAAAACAAAAACAAGAAAAGGAGTTTAATGATGAAAAAATTGTTGAGTAACAAAAAGATTTTAGCAAGTATACTTGCTTTACTGGTGTTAGTAGGCTTAGTGGCAACAGTGTACCTAAACAAATCAAATATTGTATATGCTATGGGAGCCGATAATAATCATGGGCAGTATAAAACAAAATTTATTGTGAATATGATTGACAATACAAGTGATCAGAATATAAGTAAGTCATATTATGAGGATAAGCTGAAATTTAAGATAAATATTTTAAAGGAATTTAAACTTGAGGGTAATTTAACATCATTTGATAGATATGATGAAATGTTTACAGAAGCTGATTTTGATACCGAAAGAACGGGACATACAAGATTTACAAGCAAAAAAGAATTTAATTATTATAAAGCTACAGGTGTAAATATTGGCAGCGGCATATTCTTAGATTTTACAGAAAACAATCAAGACTACTATGTTGGTTCTATTGAGGAGCATATTAGAACATATAGCGATAATAAGATTTACCATATCTTAGATACACCTGTATATAAGCTGAATCGAGATATTGTAAAAACTAAGATTGATTATGATGGAGAAATAAAAGAAGAGTCCAAAAAAGAAATTATAAAGAAAGTTAAAGAAGCCAATCCTAATATCAACAATCTTAAAGAAATAAAGATTGAGAAAGATAAGCTCATCATTGAAACTTGGAATAGATACCATACAGGTCTTCCATATATAACTTTTAATGTAGATGACTTAATTACAAGAGTGGCAAGTGTTGATACGCAAACTGATAAAACTGAAAAAAAGGATAGTTCAGTACAAACAGATGATAAAAGTAAAAAAGATTCAGCAACACAAACTAAAGCAGAAGTTAAGGTAAAATACTTTTTCGAAGATGGAAAGGTATATAAAGAATTTACTAAAACTTTTGATGTAGGCTATGTTCTTGATGCTTCAGAACTTGATATGTTACCTGATAATATGAAATTTCTTGATGATTTTGCCACATATAAGGTAAAGGGAAAAGATGATGAAATTATAAGAAAGGTATCTTATCTAAAGAAAGATGAAAATACTCAAACCGAGAAAGATATAAAGGATAGTGCTACTCAAACTGAGGAAAAGAAGAAAAAAGATGTTTCTGTGCAAACTGTTTTAACAGGAAAAGACATTGAAAAGTTAGAAAAAGACCTAAAAGTCTATGAAAAAGAAATGGATAAACTAAACAAGGAGCTAAAAGATAAAGCGGACATTTCTAATGATAAGAAAGAAGAAATCAATAAGCTTAATGATAAAATCAAATCCTTAGAAGAAAAGTTTGAAAATAGAAAAAATGAAAAGATAAAAGGTATATCGGATAAGGATATTTCAAAGCTTGAAGATAGAATTAAAGGCTTAGAAAGTAAAATTTATACTCTAAAAAATACATCATCAAGTACAGGAAAAGCTCCATCAAAGACAGTTACATCTAGTCCAATTCCTTTTACAAGCGGAAAAGGAACACAAACAGGTAGCGAAAAACAAATTGCTTCAAATTCTGCGACAAAAAAGGGAAACACTACATCTGAAAACACTGGTAAAAAAGAAGAAAAGCAAGAAATTCGCTATCCGAATAAGCTAACACCTAAACAGACTTCAAGTAATGGAGATACGTCTTCTATGGATGGAACAAGCAAGCCTGTAAATACAAATAAAGGAGTAGCGTCAGCACCATCAAAGGCAAGAGGATCTGTTACAGAGAATAAGGATAATGCAAACAAAGATTATCCAATTCACCACAACGATGGTAAAGATAATAAGTCTACGGATATGTATTCAGCAGACGCAAGACAGTTTGTAACTTTTACAACTAAAAATGGAAAGACTTTTCATCTAATCATTAACCATGATGAAGATAGCGAGAATGTAATGCTTTTAACAGAAGTTTCAGAAGATGATCTACTTAATATGGTTGAAAAGAAAGAAGCTCCAAAACAGGAAATTACAAAAGAAGAGCCAAAGAAAGAAGAAGTAAAGCCGGTTAAGAAAGAAGAAAAAAGTAGTATGGGAACTTACATTATCTTACTTCTTGCAGTAGGTGGAGCATTAGGTGCAGGTTATTACTTTAAGGTTGTTAAAAAGAAAGAGAATGAAGAACTTGAAGCATTAGAAGAAGATGACGATAGTTTCTTTTCAGAAGCCGAGGAAAGTGAAAATGAAGTAGATGAAGTTGAAACAGAAGATAAAGAAGATGATGAGTTAGAGTAAATTTGCACCTAAAACTATACAATTTTGGGTGCAAGATATAGGGCGAGAGAGTAAAATCTTTCGCCCTATTTTTTACAGGGAGGATAAAAATATATGAAACTTGTAATTGCAGAAAAACCAAGTGTTGCCCTATCCATATCAAAAGTAATAGGAGCAACAAATAAAAAAGATGGATACTATGAGGGAAATGGCTATAAGGTAAGTTGGTGCATTGGACACCTAATTCAGATGGCAAATCCCGATAGCTACGATGAAAAGTATGCTAAGTGGAATATGGAAGATTTACCGATTATTCCGAGTGAATATAAGTATGAGGTTTCAAAATCCACTAAGAAACAATTTAGTATCTTGAAGAAACTATTGAATGATAAAGAAGTAGAGAATGTAGTAAATGCTTGTGATGCAGGTCGTGAGGGGGAAAGTATTTTTAGACTTGTTTACAATCAAGCAAATTGTAAAAAGAAGATGGAACGCCTTTGGATTTCATCGATGGAGGATAGTGCCATAAAAGATGGTTTTGATAATCTAAAAGAGGGAAAGTTCTACGATAATCTCTTTGAGTCTGCACAGGCAAGAGCGATTGCAGATTGGCTTGTTGGAATGAATATCAGTAGATTTTATTCGTGCCTATATAAGCAAAATTACAGTGTAGGAAGAGTGCAGACACCTACCCTCTCAATGATTGTAAATAGAGATGAGGAAATAACCAATTTCAAAAAAGAAAAATATTTTACAGTAGAGTTAAGTCTTAATGACTTTACACTTTCAACAGATAGAATTGATGATGAAATAACAGCAGAGCAGCTCTTAAACTTAGTAGGCGATAAGATAGAAATTACCGATGTTATTCAAAAAGAAAAGATAACAAAGCCTGATTTGCCATTTGACCTTACAACGCTCCAAAGAGAGTGCAACAAATATTTTGGATATAGTGCTAAGCAAACACTTGATTATGCACAGAGCCTATATGAAAAGAAGTTTATCACTTATCCAAGAACGGATAGCAGATGCCTGACTGAAGATATGATTACAAGCGTCATTAATAATATCTTAGGCAAGAATGACTTTGATACTGAAAGAATTAAGATAGTGTTTAACTCCAAAAAAGTTACGGATCACCATGCGATTATACCAACAATCAGCTCATTAAAAGAAGATATTTCAACTCTTCCAGCAAGTGAAGCAAAAGTATATAGACTTATAACAAATAAACTTCACGCAAGTGTTGGATACCCATTAGTAGAAAATACTACAAAAATTGTTGCTGAGTTTGATGGATTTGAATTTACAAGTAGTGGCAAAGTGATAATTGATGAGGGATTCACTAAGTATCTAAAAGAATATAAAACGAAGAAAACGGAAGATATACTACTCCCGGATATAAAGGTTGGAGATGTATTTGAAATAAAAAATAAAGAAATAAAAGAGAAATATACAACACCACCTAAACATTTTACGGAAGATACACTTTTAAAGGCTATGGAAGTAGCGGGTAATGACGCCTTAGAAAAAGGCATTGAGGTAGAAAGAAAAGGACTTGGTACACCAGCAACTCGTGCAGGTATTATTGAAAACTTGATTTTCAAAGGTTTTATCGAAAGAGATAAGAAAAATTTAATCGCTACGCATAAAGGAATTAGTCTTGTAACGATTGTAGCTGACACCTTTAAATCAGCTAAAACAACAGCTGATTGGGAAATGCAGCTTTCTGATATTGCAAGTGGTAAAGAAGATAAGGAAAAGTTTTTAAACAGCATTGAAGAAGAAATTAAAAATACGATAAACACACACAAAAAATAGAAATTGAATATAAACCAAAGGGAATGAGAGAAATCTTGTTCCTTTTTTTGTTGGAGGTGGTTGAGATTGAAACGATAAAAATTATAGAACTATTTGGTGGTATCGGAGCAATTAGAAAGGCTTTCATCAGACAAAAGATACCTCACCAAGTAATTGATTATGTAGAGATAGATAAAAACTGTGTTAAAAGCTACAATGCTTTATACAATACTAATTTTAAGCCGAAAAGTATTTTGTATTTTCATCCACCAGATGAAAAAATAGATTTACTAATGCATGGAAGTCCTTGTCAAGATTTTAGTCGAAGTGGCTTAAAGAAGGGTGGCACAAAAGGTAGCGGTACAAGAAGTAGTCTTCTTTTTGAAACAATACGAATTATAGAAGAAATGAAAATACGACCAAAGATAGTGCTTTGGGAAAATGTAAAGGGAGTTCTCGATAAGAATATGAGAGCTTCCTTTTTTCATTACCTAAAAGAAATGGAGAGACTTGGATATGAGAACAAATATGAAATTCTAAATGCTATAGAGTTTGGAATACCACAGAAAAGAGAGCGTATCTTTGTTGTAAGCATCTTGGGGAATAATTCTTTTGATTTTGCCAAGCTCGAAAAAACACAAACAAGGGATATATCTGAATTTCTTGAGAAAGACGCTTCAAATCTTTATGAAGTAAGGCAAGAGTCAATGCTTCGATATATAAGAGGAGAGCCTAAGAATAATAATTTTAGAGGAAGACTTAAAGTGATAGATAAGTTTGCCTACACAATTTCCACCAAGCAAGTGCGTATTCCTAATTCAGGAATTATTGATTTAAGTAATGGCAAATATAGATATTTAACTGAGCGAGAATGCTTTAGACTTATGGGTTTTGATGATGAAGACTTTAATAAACTCAAAGCTATATATCCAGGAAGAAAAGGTAAATTATCGTCAATACTTTATAAACAAGCTGGAAATAGCATTGTCGTAAATGTGTTAGAAGCAATATTAAAAGAAATTTTGAAGAACTAGGAGGTAAAGATGAGAACAAATGATTTTTACAATATTATCGAGCTTGTAAAAAGAGATGTTTTAGATAGTGAAAATGAGTATCTGAAACTCTTAAAAGTCATTGGAAATAACCAAAGATACGACTTTTTAAGTCAACTTAGTATCTATGATAAAAATCCCAATGCAACTGCTTGTGCAAGCTTTGATATGTGGAGGGAAAGATTTAATCGCACCGTTATGCGAGGACAAAAGGGTATTCCAATCCTAAGTGAAACCTATCCATTTCAAAAGGTTGGATATATCTTTGATATTAGTCAGACAGTATCTATGGATAGAGGCGTAAATGAGGTAAAACTATGGGCGTTTGATAGAGAAAAACATGAAGAAGCACTAAAAGATATGCTTACTCTTCGTGGCTTTGAAGCAAGTGATAAGTTATCTGAAAATATCTACTCACTTAGCAGAGTTTATGCAGATGACAGCATCTATGAGCTTTGTAATAACTTGAGAATTTCTGATGAAGATAGAAACTCATTTGTAAACTTTATGAGAAATTCTATTAGCTTTGCAATTTCAAATAGATTTAACATGGATTATCCTATTCCAATGGATAACTTACAAGAAAATTTTAAGTACTTAGATAGAATTTCTTTAATGAGTGTTGGTAACTGTATTTCCAATGCTTGTAGTAATATTATTGAAGCTACAATTGTAAGAACAAGAAATTTATCTGTCAATCAAGACCTGACAAAGAGTATAGGTGCCGATTATAATAAGATTAACGAAAATAATAATGAATTAGGAGGTATAAAAAATGCTATTCGATCAAATGACCAAAGAGATGATGATACAAGAAACCGAGTTCTTGGAAATGGAAAATACGGACGAGATAATTTCAAAAATCAAGGAGAAGACCTTGAACAATCTGGAAAACGAGAAGAGCTTCATGGAAAAATTTCCAAATCCGACTTACGCAGTGATGAGACTGGACTTTCTTACAGAAACGAGCGAGGAGAAACACTATCAAATGCTAATAGACCTTTACAAAGAGAAGAAATTACTAATGCATCTAATGGAAGTACAGAAAAGAGCAATCCACTTTATGAGAGAGGAAAAACCGAAGATGATGGAAGCTTGGAAGATAACGGACGAGAATCATCCAGAGTACAAGGCGATGATTTCAGCCCTAAAAGAGATGGTGATAAAGGAAATAGTAGAAGCATAGAAAACAGCATAGAAGATATGAATGAGGAAGCAGAAAATGCTTCCTTTTTCTATTCTAAGGAAGATCCATATAATCTAATGACTGATGAAATGCTTGAGCGTGTTCCTGAACTTTATGAACAGGAAAAAATAAGCCTTGCCGAAAAAGAAGTTCATGCAGCATATATTATTCCATTTAGAAGTAACTGGACTTGGTATATGACAGAGTATGATAGAGAAAGTGGCGATGCCTTTGGGCTTGTTTTAGGAATAGAGCCTGAATGGGGATATTTTAATATCAATGAGCTTAAAGAGCTAAATGCTCAAAGACTAATTTTAGAGGATTTTCCAAAAACTTTTAGAGAACTTAAATACACAGAACTTAAAAAACAGATGGATGAACAAGAGCTTCAGATGGTTTTTAATGGTGAACTTAGCTTTGAAGATGATGTAATTCATAAAGAAATTAACAACGAAGTTATAGAGGAATTTGAAGAAGAATTAAGCCCTAATTTTGCCGAAGAAGTCGGATCTATAATGGAAGAGTACGAGGTATCAAGAGATATTGCAATCAGTAGACTTACCACAAGCAAATTAGAAGAAGCACTTCAAGGCACAAATATTAAGCTAAGCGATTTTAATTCTGAACAGTTAGAAGAGATTATGAGTGCCATTAAAGAATATGACTTTTATGGAAATGAGATTACAGAAATTGCAGATCCAAAGCTTCCTGTTTGGAAGATGGAACAGTTAAAATGGCTGATTGATGACTGGAACAAAGATACAAACGGTGTTACATCAGAAAAGATAAAGTATCTAAAAGACCTAGATATTAAACTTGCAAAATTCAATGTACTAAAAGGTTATCTAATAAATGACGATGTAAGCATAAGTCAAATTGAAGAATTTAAGGACAATATCGACTTTGTTACGATGAGCGAGTTTGTTGATAGCCTTAAAGAATATTCATATAACAATCAAAATGAAAAAGTGGCAATTAAGGTGGGTAACGAATTTATCCTTGCAAGTAAACAAGATAGCTTAGAGATTAGCCTTGAGGATACTGGAAGAAAAGTAGTAGTTGATGGAGTAGAATATTCACTTAATCGAGGAGTAGATTTTGAAGAAAGCACAAAGGTTGATACTTTGATTGATAGTGGAAAATATGAAGCATATAAGATTGCTGATTATGTTGTGGAAGCTACTCAAGTTGAAGCAAAACAAGAGACACTTTTTGATTACCTTAATCCAGAAGAAGATAAAGAAAAATCATTAGACTTATCTGTTGGGAAAATGGTCTACATAGATCATGAGGCATATAAGATTGATGATGAAGTGAGCTTTAATGAGATTCTAAAAAAGAATGATTTAAGACTTGCACCACTTAGAAAAGGTAACTTTATGATGCCGATTGTGAGTTTTGCTGATGATAAGGAGCTTTTAGAAAAAATCTCTTTTGATAGACCAAAACTTATGGTTGGAGATGAAGTTCAATATAAGAATAAGGATTTTACCATTACAAGATTTGATGACATGGGAAAGGGTCTAAAGACAGTAACCATAAAGGATAATGTGGAATATCTTGGAGGAATGATTACGGGTTCAGAAGTTATTCCGTATAGATTAGAAAGTGATTTAGAAAGACTTTTTGGACTTGAGGAAAAGAAACAAGAGAAAGTATCAAACTTTAGAATTAAAGAAGATATTCTCCCTGATAAACTTGCTCCAAGTGAAAGGTTAAACAATAATCTTGAAGCCATTGCAATGCTCAACAGGATAGAAAAAGGTGAAAGGGATTTAGATGTTACAGCACAGGAAACTTTGGCTAAATATGTTGGGTGGGGTGGACTTGCTGATGTCTTTGATGAAAGTAAAGACGGTCAATGGAAAGAAGCAAGAGCTTTCTTAAAAGAAAATTTATCCTCATCAGAATATGAGGCTGCTAAGGAATCTACCTTAACAGCTTTTTATACGCCTAAAATTGTAATTGATGGAGTATATAGTACGCTTTCAGAAATGGGATTTAAGAATGGAAATATTTTAGAACCATCGATGGGCGTAGGTAATTTTATCGGTAATCTTCCAGATGAAATGAGCAAGTCAAAGTTTTATGGAGTTGAGCTTGATTCTGTTAGTGGTAGAATTGCAAAACTTCTTTATCCTGAAAGTGATGTGCAAGTGAAAGGATTTGAAGAGACAAGTTTTTCAAATAACTTCTTTGATGTGGCAATTGGTAATGTTCCGTTTGGCGAATTTAAGGTTAATGATAGGGAATACAATCGTAATAACTTTCTAATTCATGACTATTTCTTTGCTAAATCTATTGATAAGGTGAGAAATGGTGGTGTTATAGCCTTCATCACATCATCTGGAACAATGGACAAGAAAGACGAAAGTATCCGTAAATATATAAATGCAAGAGCAGAGTTTTTAGGTGCAATAAGACTTCCTAACGATACCTTTAAGGGTGTTGCCGGAACTGAGGTGACAAGCGATATTATTTTCCTGAAGAAAAGAGATAGTGTACTTGAGCGTGACGATGACTGGGTTCATTTAGCAGAAGATGAAAATGGCTTAACTTACAATAAATACTTTGTAGACCATCCTGAACAAGTATTAGGTTCTATGCGTGAAGTTAGTGGTAGATTTGGAAAGACTTTAACTTGTGAGCCGATAGCCTTTTTAGGACAAGAGAATAATATGGAGTCTCTTAAAGACCGTATTGAAATAGCAGGTGAAAGAATATCAAAAGATGCGAAGTATGAAGAGATAGAGCTACTAGATGATGAAGTAACCTCAATACCCGCAACCGATGATGTAAAAAACTTCTCTTATACCTTGATTGATGATGAGGTATATTACAGAGAAAATTCACTTTTCATTAAGAGAGAAGTATCAGACAAAAACAAGGAAAAGATTAAGAATTATCTCGAATTAAATGACGCACTAAAGGATGTGATATACAAGCAAAAAGAAGACTTTAGTGAAGCTGAAATCAAAGAATCTCAGGATAAATTAAACGCTGTTTATGATAACTTTTCTAAGAAACATGGTTTTGTTAATAATTTAAGTAACACCAGAGCTTTAAGAGAGGATAGTAACTTCCCACTGGTATCTTCTATCGAGATACTTGATGAAGAAGAAAACTTCAAGGCAAAAGGCGATATTTTTTCTAAACGAACTATCACAAAAGCGAAAGTTATTGACCATGTAGATAATTCACTTGAAGCATTGGTACTATCTATTTCACAAAAAGGTTATGTAGATTTTGATTACATGACAAATCTTACGGATAAGGATAGAAACACTCTTATAGAAGAACTTAGAGGAGAAATCTTTTTAAACATTAGGGAAGAGAATGTTAGTTTTAATCAGAAGCTTTCTTTTGACTTGGAAGATGGTGATTTACCATTTGCTTGTAGCGAAGAGACTAACTCCTTTAAGTATACCTATGTAACGAAAGATGAATACTTAAGTGGCAACATTAGAGAAAAGATTGAAATTGTAGATAGTTATATCAATAGGTTGCGACAAGCAGAACGAATGCTTCCAGAAGAAAGTGAAAACGAAAGGGAAACACTTGTAAATGAACTAAGCAGACTGGAATATCAAAAAGCAGAACTTCAAAGAGTAATGCCAAAGGAACTTGAAGCAAGTGAAATTAATGTAAGGCTTGGTGCAACATGGATTCCAACTAAGGATATTGAAAGATTCATATTTGAAACATTAAAGACTCCAGGATATGCAAGATGGGATATTAAAGTTAAATTTTCACATTTAACCAGTGAATGGAATGTTGAGGGAAAGAGCAAAGATAGAGGAAATGACCTTGCTGAAATGACCTATGGAACAAGTAGAGTGAGTGCCTACAAGCTGATTGAAGATGCTCTAAACCTAAAAGAAACAAAAGTCTTTGACCAATTAGTAAATCCAGATGGTTCAAAGACTTCGGTACTAAATAAAAAAGAAACCATGCTTGCAGGACAGAAACAAGAGCTTATCAAGGAAGAGTTTAAGAACTGGATATTTAACGATGTAGATAGAAGAACAAGACTTGTTAAAGTATATAACGAGAGATTTAATTCTATTCGTAATCGTGAGTATGACGGTTCTAACTTAAGCTTTGATGGAATGAGTACAGATATTACACTTCGTAATCATCAAAAAAATGCCATTGCAAGAATTTTATATGGTGGCAACAGCTTACTTGCCCATGTAGTAGGAGCCGGCAAAACCTTTGAAATGGTAGCAAGCTCTATGGAAGCAAAAAAACTTGGAATGTGTACTAAGTCCTTATTTGTAGTTCCTAATCACTTAACAGGACAAATTGGTAGAGAGTTTATGCAGCTATATCCGTCAGCAAATATTATGGTTGCTGATAAAAAAGACTTTGAACCGAAAAACAGAAAGAGATTTATTGGAAAGATTGCCACAGGCGAATACGATGCTGTCATTATTGGTCATAGTCAGTTTGAAAAAATTCCAATGTCTAAGGAATATCAACAAAAGCACATTCAAGACCAAATCGATGAGATTATCAATTATGTAGAAGAGTATAAGCATGACAGAAATCAAAACTTTACAGTAAAGGAACTTCAAAAGACGAGAAAAAAATTAGAAGCAAGACTTGAAAAATTAAACGATGATTTTAAGAAAGATGATGTTATTACTTTTGAAGAGCTAGGAGTAGATAAGCTGATCGTTGATGAGGCACATAACTATAAGAACCTATATCTTTATACAAAAATGAGAAATGTTGCAGGTATCGGACAATCTGAAGCTTTTAAGTCCTCAGATATGTTTATGAAATGCCGATACATGGATGAAATGACTGGTGGAAAAGGAATTGTCTTTGCGACAGGCACTCCAGTATCAAACTCAATGACAGAGCTTTATACTATGCAAAGATATTTACAGTACGACACTTTAAAAAAGAATGGACTAGAGCATTTTGATTCCTGGGCTTCAACTTTTGGAGAAACACAATCTGCTTTTGAATTATCTCCTGAGGGGACAGGCTACAGAGTAAAAACAAGATTTTCAAAATTCTATAACCTACCTGAGCTTATGAGTATGTTTAAGGAAGTAGCGGATATTCAAACTGCAGATATGCTCAATCTTCCTGTTCCAGAAGCTCATTTTAAAGTCATTAAAACTGAACCAAGTGAAGAGCAAAAAGAAATACTAAAGAGTTTATCTGAAAGGGCAGATAAGGTGCGTAATAAGTCCGTAGAGCCTGAAGAAGATAATATGCTTAAAATCACTAATGATGGTAAGAAACTTGCATTAGATCAGCGTTTAATCAATCCATTACTTCCAGATGATGAAAACTCAAAGGTGAATGTATGTGTTAAAAATGTATTTTCTATTTGGGATAAGACAAAAGAAGAAAAATCAACACAGCTTCTATTTTCAGATATGTCTACACCAAAAGGTGATGGCAGCTTTAATATCTATGATGATATTAGAGATAAACTTGTAGATTTAGGAATACCAAAGGAAGAAATTGCTTTTATCCATGAAGCTAATACCGATAAGCAAAAAGATGAACTCTTTGCAAAGGTAAGAAAAGGAGAAATTCGTATTTTAATGGGTTCTACTCAGAAAATGGGTGCTGGTACAAATGTGCAAAATAAACTAATTGCAATGCATGATTTAGACGTACCATGGAGACCTGCTGACCTTGAACAGAGAAGTGGTAGAATTGTTCGTCAAGGTAATGAAAACAAGGAAGTTAGTATCTATCGTTATGTTACGGAGAATACATTTGATTCGTACCTTTGGCAGACAATAGAGAATAAGCAAAAATTTATTTCACAGATTATGACTTCAAAGACACCTGTTCGTGTGGCGGAAGATGTGGACGAAAGCTCCCTTAACTATGCTGAGATTAAGGCACTTGCTACTGGTGATCCAAAGATAAAAGAAAAGATGGATTTGGATAATGAAGTCACGAAACTTAAAATGCTTGAAGCAAACTATAAGTCCAATCGATATAGATTAGAGGATAAGGTTGCAAAGACATATCCTGAAGAAATAGCAAGGACTGAAAATCTAATTGAAGCAGTGAAAAAGGATATAGAAAATGCCCAGCCACAAGGAAGTGGTGAAAATAAATTCACCTCTATCACGATTAATGGCGAGATAATTCAAGATAAAAAGATAGCTGGAGAAAAGCTCTTAGAAGCGATTAAAGGTGTAAAAATTAATGAAAGTAAGGTTATAGGACAGTACCGAAATATGGACTTAGAGGTAAGTTATAACTTCTTTACAAATGAGCATAATTTCACTTTAAAAGGGGCTACAAACCATTCAGGAGAACTAGGTACAAGTGCAGATGGTAATATCACAAGACTTGATAATGCTATTGATAAAATGCCAGAAAGGTTAAATCGTCTTGAAGAAAAACTCATTAGCACAAAGGAACAACTGGAAAATGCAAAAGAAGAATTAACAAAGCCTTTTGAAAAAGCAGATGAGCTAAAGACAAAAGTATTAAGACTTGCAGAATTAAACAAGCTACTTGATATGGGAGAAGTAGAAGAAAAAGAAAATCCTAATCCATTACTTGAAGATGTAAAAAGGGCTATTGTAGATTTTTGCAAAAGGGAATATGAAGATGATAGTTATACCTATGAAAATTTTAATAATCTCTTTCCTGACCTTGCTCATATTGGAATTGCATATACTACTACACCAGATGAAAAGCATGAAATTCAATATGAAATTAGCTTAGAAGACTTTACAGCTACTCAATATATCAATGGAGAACCAGTTACAAAGATTGATTATCTCAAAGACCTTGGAAGTGAAGAAAAGGCATTGGAATTTCTAAAACAAGAAATGGAATATGGAGACTTTGGAGAGTTTGTATCTATTGATGATAATGACCTTAAAAAAGCATTAGGTCTTGAAAGAGATGACAATGGTAATATATATGATCCGCTTGCAAAAGATTTGGACAATGATGGTGTGCCAGATAGATACGATAATGACTTTAGAGATAGTGACTATTTTGAAACTACTTATGATGTAGAGGATAATATTCACACAAGGGCAGAAAGTAAAGAAAATGTATCTGAAAAGCCGTCTATCTTAGGGCAAATTAAGTCATATCAGTCACAAGAAAAACAAGCAGAAACACGAGAAAATAAATCAAAAGAGCATGATGAACGTTAAGGGGCTTATTACAAGCTCCTTTTTACTTTTGTAGAAACTATGGAGGTATATTATGAACTACAAAGAAATGAGAAATACACTAGAACAAATGGCAAACGAAAATCACGAAGATTTTGCAAAGGCACTAATTAGTTTTGAGAAAGGAATCAATGATAAAGATGCCTTGGACAAGTTATACCAGGAGTATATGGATAATGACAGCATGAGCTTACTTAATGATGAGTTTGATTATTTGATTGATGAACTTAGAGAAAATGGACAGATTAAAGATACTGCAGCAATCGAAAAAGAAGATAATGACCTTGTAAACATTGTTGGAAATATCGTAGGTGAAGTAGATGTTGTAGAAAGAGAAAATAAGAATGGCGAAGTCTTTAAAGTAGTTAATTTCTCTGTTGCATCTAAAGATGATGATGGAAGCAAGACGTACACAAACTGCTCGGCTTATGGAGATAAAGTAGAAATTCCAAAGGACTTTAAACAAGGCGATTTCGTAAAACTATTTGGTCAGCTTAGAACTTCTATTGATGATAATGGCAAGGAATATAGCAATGTTAGAATCCTATCTTCAAAGCTCTTAAAAGCAAAAGAACAGATGAAGAACCAGGAAGAAAAGAAAGAATCTGTTCTTGGAGCGATTAAGAAATATAAGGCTGAAGAGAAGGCTAAGCCAACAGAGAAAAAAGAAACTTTAAAAGAAACTGAAAGATAAGATGTGTCGGTGTGGTCTTCGGACTGCACCGATTATTTTTTTGTCTTTTTGTGTATAGCAACAGTTTGTTATTTGTGATATAATTTATGTATAAAAAATCCAAGTTTATGGAATAAGGAGAAATAATAATGAAATTTAACTACAATGGTCTTTGGAAAGTATTGATAGATAAGAATATGAAGAAAAAAGATTTAATTGATAGAACAGGTATATCTCCAACGACAATATCTAAGATGGTTAGAGGAGAAGCAGTTTCGTTATCTGTAATAGGAAAAATTTGTGAAGAGCTTGGAACAGATATTGGAGATTTAATTCATATTGAAAAAGGTATCGAGGAGGATAAATAAATGCAAAGTACATATAATGCACTTGAATATAATAAGTTAATTAGTTTTATTTGGTCTGTAGCAGATGATTGCCTTAGAGATGTTTATGTAAGAGGAAAGTATAGAGATGTAATCCTTCCGATGACTGTAATAAGACGATTCGATTCTATCATTGAGCCAGAAAAAGCAAATATAATGAAAGTTAAGGAAATGGCGGAGAAACAAGGCTGGGATGTTGCAAAAACATTAGATACAGCAGTGGGGTTGCCATTTTATAATACATCTAATTTTTGCTTAAAAGACTTGAAGCATGAGACTAACAGACAGAATTTGAAAAAGAATTTCGAAGAATATTTAAATGGCTTTTCAGAGAATGTAAAAGAGATTCTTCAAAAGTTTGATTTTAATAACCAGCTAACTAAGATGACTGATGCTGGTATTTTGGGCTCTGTAATCGAAAAATTTACATCAAGTGAATTGAATTTAAGTCCTTATGATGAGAAAAACTCGAACGGTGAAATAATCAAAAAAGGCTTAGATAATCATGCTATGGGAACACTGTTTGAAGAGATTATTAGAAAATTTAATGAAGAAAATAATGAAGAAGCGGGAGAACACTTCACGCCTCGTGATGTAATTGAGTTGATGGCGGATATTACTATGTATCCTATAATGGATAAGATTAAGGATGGGACTTACTCAATCTATGATGGTGCATGTGGTACTCTTGGTATGGGAACTGTAGCAGAGGAAAGATTGAAAGACTTCGCAAAAGAAAACGGAAAAGAAGTATCTATCCATTTAATTGGACAAGAAGTCAATCCTGAAACATACGCAATTTCTAAGGCAGATTTGCTTATTAAAGGTGGAGATACAGACTCAAATAATGTTCATTATGGTTCAACTCTATCTGAAGACAAGACATCTGGTCAGCATTTTGATTTTATGCTATCCAATCCTCCATATGGCAAATCATGGAAAACGGATTTAGCAATTTTGGGAATTGGAGAAGACAAGGATTTAAAGAAAAATATAATTGATAAGCGATTTGTTAGAAATTATAAGGAACAAAATGATTTTAGAATGATTCCTGATGTAAGTGACGGGCAATTGCTTTTCTTATTGAACAATATTTCGAAGATGAAAGAAACTGAATTAGGCTCACGCATTGTTGAAGTTCATAATGGTTCGGCTCTTTTTACTGGTGATGCAGGAAATGGTGCAAGTAATGCTAGAAGATTTATGATTGAAGAAGATCTCATAGAAGCTATTATCCAGTTACCAGAAAATATGTTTTATAACACAGGAATAACTACTTATATATGGGTGTTGTCTAATAGGAAAGAAGAAAGAAGAAAAGGCAAAATCCAATTAATTAATGCTAATGGTATAAAAACATCATTAAGAAAAAATATGGGAAAGAAAAACTGTGAGTTCTCTGAGGCTGATAGAAGATTCATTCTAAATGAATATCTAAAGTTTGAAGAAAATGAGTATTCCAAAATATTTTCTAATGAGGAATTTGGATATTTTAAAGTTACTGTTGAACGTCCATTAAGACAAGCAGTTTTATGCAATTATGAAAATATAAATGAAGTAGAGAAAGAACTTGAAAAAATTGGAGCAACTACAGGAAAAATAGATAAAAAGCTGATTGCTGAAAGTTTTGTAAAAGGAACTGCTGGTTCTATCAAAGAGCTTGAAAAGAAAGAAAATATAAAAGCATATTTAGAAGTACTTAGAGAAATGGAAAGTTCTGAAAAGTATTTAGATTATGAGGCTTTTGAAAAAGCTTTTAATAAGAATTTGAAAAACAAAAATATAAAAGGTGCTAGTTTTAGTAAACTTGTATCTACGGGACTATTAGCAAATATGATTATTAGAGATGAGGAAGCTGAAGTGCAAACTGATTCCAAAGGTAATTTAATTGTAGATCCTGAATTAAGAGACACGGAAAGCATCCCTATGACATTTGTAGGTGGAATTGATGAGTTTATAAGGCAAGAGGTCTTACCTTATCATGAAGATGCCTTTGTTGATGAAAGTAAGACGCAGATAGGATATGAAATTAACTTTACTAAGTACTTTTACAAAGCCAAGAAACTTGAAAGTGTGGAGGATATTGTTTGTCGCATTAAGGAATTAGAAAAAAGGTCAGACGGAATGATGGCAACTGTATTGGAGGGTCTCTATGAATAAGTATGAGAGATATAGAGATACTGGGCTAATATGGATAAATAAAGTTCCTAAAAAATGGAATCTACAAAAAATTAATGCAGTTTTTGATGAGAGAAGAGAAAAAGTATCAGATAAAGATTATGTAGCACTTTCTGTTACAAAAAATGGAATATTTAAGCAACTAGATAATGTAGCTAAAACAATAGACGGTGACAATAGAAAAAAAGTGAAAATTAATGATTTTGTTATAAATAGCAGGTCTGATAGGAAAGGATCATCAGGATTAAGCAGATTTGATGGGTCTGTTTCTTTAATAAATACTGTTTTAAAGATAAAGAAAGAGTATCCACGATATATGCACTATTTGTTGAAATCTGTTCCGTTCCAAGAAGAATTTTATAGAAATGGAAAGGGTATTGTAGCAGATTTATGGAGTACAAACTTTCAGTCAATGAAAAGTATTATTTTACCAATACCTCCAATTGAAGAACAAGTTCAAATTGCAAACTATCTTGATTGGAAAATCAATGAGATAAATAGGTTAATTCAAATAGAAAAGGAGAAGATAAAAGAGTTAGAAACATTAAGATTTAATGTTATTTCCGAATTTGTATTAAGAGGAATTGGTACGCAGAATTATAAAAAGAGTAGTATAAACTGGCTAGATGAAATCCCAAGTCATTGGAATGAGGTATCAATTAGATGGTGTGTAAATATTATTAGAGGTAATTCAACCTTTACAAAAGATGATTTGCAGAATAGAGGAAAATATGTTGGATTACAATATGGAAAAGTTTATAAAACCGAGATAATAGATTCAGAGTTTGATTTTTATGTTAGTGATAAATTTTATAAACCTGCTCAAGTTGTAAATAGGAATGACATTATCATAGTGTCCACTTCAGAGACAGTGGAAGACTTAGGACATACATCATTTTACGATAGAGATGATATTGGACTTATTGGTGGAGAACAAATATTATTAAAACCATCAAACAATATTAATTCTAAATATCTCTTCTATTTATCTAAAATTTTCCGAATGCAGTTGCAATTATGTGCTACAGGAATAAAGGTTTACAGATTTAAAATTAGCGATTTGAAACAAATATATGTACCTTTGCCACCAATGAAAGAACAAGAAAAAATAGTTTCAAATATAGAATTAAAGCTGGAACAAATAGATGAAAGAGTGAAGAATAATTATGCTTTTATTAAGGAGTTAGAGTTACTTAAACAGTCACTAATATCAGAAGTTGTAACAGGTAAAATTGATGTTAGAAATATTGATATTCCTGAATATGAAAAAGTAACTATTATAGAGGATGAAATAGAAGAATTTGATGAAGTAGGTGGTGAAGAAGATGGGAATTAGAGATACAAAGATGGAAGCTGAACTTGAAAATAATATCATTGAGTATCTTACGAGAGAGCAAAAGTATGGTGCTTATCAGTATATTACTCCAGATGAAATGAAACTTTCATATAATCGAAAGTATGCCTTTGATGAAATACGATTACTAACATTCATAAAGGAATCACAACCAGGAGAATTCGATATACTTAGATTAGATACAGAAGACGGAAAGGATAAGTTTTTTAAACAGCTTGATGTATCTATAAAGCAAAAGGGAATTGTGGCTGTTTTAAAAAATGGAATAAAATGTTATCCGTCTTCCGGAACAATTATCTTTTATCACGCTTTGGATCCCAAAAGACCGAGTTCGTATGATGAATTTAGGGAAAATATTTTTACAGTTACGAATCAACTGACATATTCTGATAAAAATAGAGGTTTAGAGCTTGATTTAGCTATTTTTGTAAATGGTCTGCCTATTGTAACAATGGAACTTAAGAGTAGAGCTTCCAGTACTGGTTGGACATATAAAGATGCTGAGGAACAATATAAGAATGATAGAGATCCAAAGGAAACGCTATTTAGCTTTAAGAGGTGCATTGCACATCTTGCCGTAGATGAAAATTTTATCTCATTTACAACAAGATTAGATGGTAAAAATACAAGATTTATGCCATTTAATAAAGGCACCATTGATGGTGGCTCTGGCAATCCTATTAATCCAGATGGAACAATGACGGATTATTTATGGAAAAACTTTTTAGACAAAGAAATTTTAACAAGCTTAATTAGGGATTTTGCTTATATTTCAGTAGATAAAGTTAAGAAAAGCGAGACATTAATTTTCCCTAGATATCATCAATATAGGGTTGTAACTAGGCTTGTAGATGATGTACAGAAAAATGGAGTTGGAAATAGATACCTAATTCAGCATAGTGCAGGTAGTGGTAAGAGTAATTCTATAACATGGCTTGCGTATCGCTTAGTTGAGGTGGATTATAATAACCAAAAGGCGTTTGATTCGGTAATAGTTGTTACGGATAGGTTGAATTTAGATAAACAGATAAATGACAATATCAGGAAGTTTATAGATGAGAAGAGCGTTGTAGGTCATGCTAATTCTTCAACAGATTTGAAGAACCTACTAGTTGATGGCAAGAAAATCATTATTACTACAGTACAGAAATTCCCTTATTTGCTTGAAAAAATAGGTACTGATTTAAAGGGTAAGAATTTTGCTATTATTATTGACGAAGCTCACTCTTCTCAAAGTGGTCGTGCAGCAGCTTCATTAAATATGGCGGTATCAGGAAGTCTGAGTAACGATGATGAATTTGAAATTGAAGATAAACTGAACGAATTTATTGAAGCTAGAAAGATGCCTGAAAATGCTAGTTTCTTTGCATTTACTGCTACACCTAAAGCGAAAACAATTCAAATGTTTGGAAATGTATTTGACCTGTATTCTATGAAACAAGCTATTGAAGAAGGGTTTATTCTTGATGTACTAAAGAATTATACACATTATGAAAACTACTATAAGATTTATAAAACTATAGAGGATAATCCAAACTTTGATAAAAAGAAGGCTCAAAAGAAAATTAGAAATTTTGTTGAAGGACAGGAATTTCCAATAAGAGAAAAAGCTGAGGTTATGGTAAATCATTTCCTTACAAATACAGTAAATAAGATCAATGGTAAAGCTAAAGCTATGATTATAACTCAAAGTATTTTAAGAGCTATTGAGTATTATTACATAGTTAGTGAATTATTAAATAACTCTAATACAGGGTATGAAGCTTTAGTTGCATTTTCTGGTGAGAAGGAATACAAGGGAAAAGTAGTGACAGAAGCCAGCTTGAATGGTTTTTCCGATAAAGAGACACCAGAAAAATTTAAGCAAGATAAATACAAGTTCTTAATTGTTGCTGACAAATATCAAACTGGATATGATGAACCACTTCTACATACTATGTATGTAGATAAAGTTTTGAATGATGTTAAAGCAGTACAAACATTGTCGAGACTAAA
Organism: Streptococcus sp. HMSC066F10; assembly: GCF_001813805.1. Classification (NCBI taxonomy): domain Bacteria; kingdom Bacillati; phylum Bacillota; class Bacilli; order Lactobacillales; family Streptococcaceae; genus Streptococcus; species Streptococcus sp. HMSC066F10. The sequence continues at coordinate 42,401 of NZ_KV813957.1, read as the reverse complement.
TAGAAGTGCAAAATATAAGATCGATACTTGTGTAATTGATTTTGCTAATGAGCCAGAACATATACTAGAAGCATTCCAACCATACTACAAGGAAACAAAATTGGAAGGAGAAACAGATCCTAATAAATTAAACAATTTGCTTTCTATGCTTGATAGTAAGTATATATATGAAGAAGATGAGGTTGATAGGCTTGTTGATTTATTCTTAAAGAATAGTCCTAGAAGTTTTATAGACAGCATTGTCGATAAATCTGTAGAAAGATATAAAGTTTTAAGTGAGGAAGAACAAGTAGAGTTCAAGAGTGGAGTCAAATCCTTTATAAGGACATATAACTTCTTGGCTTCCATTTTACCTATTGGACAAGTTGATTGGGAAAAGAAAGTTATTTTCTTTGAACAGTTGATTCATAGATTGCCTACACCAGAAGGTGAGGATTTATCTGAGGGAATTCTAGAATCAGTGGATCTTGAAAGCTATAGGCTAGAAAAGAAAAATACAATAGATATTATCCTAGAAGATGAGGATGGCATTGTTGAAGGTCTTGGTATTAGTGCTGGTAAAAAGAATGAAGTTGAATTAGATTCTTTGGAAAATATTGTCTCTACTTTCAATGACATTTTTGGAAATATTGATTGGCAAGACAAAGACAATGTTGCAAGACAAATTAAAGAGTTGCCAGAGATGGTAATGAAGAACGAAAAGTTCAAAAATGCTCTAAAAAATTCAGATATTGAAAATATCAAGAGGGAATATCGCTCAGCACTGAAAGAAGTTTTCAGAATTATAATGGTCGATAACATGGAACTTTTTGGGCAATGGACAAATAATTCGAACTTTAGTAAATGGCTAAACGATACGATTTTTGATGAGATTATGAAGAAAAATAAAAGGTAAAGGTGGCGATTAATTTGGGTAGTATATCAGGAGTTACTAGAAGAGATATTATTGATTTGTTTAAAAACGGAATAACAGAAGATAATTGGCTAACAGAAGAAACTATATATTACCCTTATTATGGTCGCTTTGATATCGTAGATTTTCTCAAAAGATTGTATAAGCTAGATACTTGGAAAAGTGGAGATTCTAGACTAAAAAATGCAGAGCAAGAAATTACGATGCATACACGTAATGGCGATTATCCAGATGATTGGATTTTTGATGATGAAAGGTTTCACTTACTTGATGGTGAAGATAGTGTTTTATTGGGCTTTCTCTGTGAAGTTTTTCACCCTGAAGTAAGAGATGAAAATAAAGAATGGAAGAAATATTTAGAAAGAATAAATAGTCTGTTACGTGAAGATGGATACGAACTAATTGCTTCTAGTAGGCTTTCTGGGAGAGATGTCTTCACCTGGAGAGTATATATTAAGAAGCCAGATATGTATATTCCTTTTTCTGAAAGAAATAAGTCATTGATAGTAGGTAGAAAAATAAATTTTAAACTTCCTAATGCAGTGAGACATCAGCTTTTTAAGGTGATGGATGAGTATGATGAAATATTTTACTTAACTGATGAAACCAATTGGAATTATACAAAATATAGTAGTGATTATGTTTTAGAAGATATTAATAAATTTTATGTACCAAAACATTATGTTGATAGTAATCTTGCTGAAATAAAAAAGTTTAAGGATTTTCAAGAAGGCACTTCTCCATTCGTAATTTTTGATGTTATTGAAAGTTTTAATAGGCATACTACAAATTCAGAAGGATTTGAAAATGAAATTAATTCTATTTTTAATTTGAATAATATTAATGTAGAACTTAGAAGAGGTGAGATACATTCTTCTACTAATAAGACATTATCATTAGATCCTTCTGTAAAAATTAATGAAATAGGCATAGAAGAGTTAATTAGAGCTGCAGAAGATTTATATAGAAAAGGTAAATACTCGTATGCTGTTGAAAAGATTTGGGATGCTTTTGAAAGGATTAAAACGTACTATTATCCTGAATTAGATAAAAAGAAATCAGCAAATAAGATAATTGATGAACTAAGTAATGGGAATGACAGCATTAAAAGTATGTTTCAAGCTGAATTTAAATATTTAACAGATATTGGTAATTCGTATCGCATAAGACATCATGAAAAAAACAAAATAGATATTACCGAAGATTTACACTATGAATATTTTTATAAGAGGTGTTTAGCTTTAATATCAGTTTTAGTAAAAAAAATATAATAAACGTGAGGTAAAAGATGGTTGATTTCAAAAAGAAGGTTGCTTTAAAAAGTAAAGCGAAAGTTACAAATCCAATTGATTTATATAATACTCTTGATAGAAAGAGTATTGCTGGGCCGCTTCGACCTGTTCAAGAATATGTTTTAAATGAATGGTACGATAATAGAAGAAATGAAAGAGATTTAATTGTTAAACTTCATACAGGCGAAGGGAAAACCTTGATAGGTTTGCTAATATTACAATCATCAATTAACATAGGTGAAGGACCATGTATATATGTTTGCCCTAATATATATTTGGTACGACAAGTGTGTGCTGAAGCTAATAAATTTGGTATTCCCTTTTGTGAGATAGAACAAAATAATGTTTTACCAAATGAATTTTTATCGGGTGAGAAAATTTTAATAACACATGCACATAAAATATTTAATGGAAAGTCAATTTTTGGAATAGGAAATAAATGTGTTAATGCAGGAACGATTATTCTGGATGATTCTCATGCTTGTATAGATGTATTAAAAGATGCATTTACTATTACTATCGGGAAAAAAGAAAAAGAGAATGTATATAACAAGATATTAACATTATTTTCAGAAGATTTAATAGAGCAGGGGGAGGGAAGTTTCTTAGATATCAAATCTGGTGAATATGAAACATTCATGACTGTTCCATATTGGGCATGGATTAATAAAAAATCAGAAATTCTAAAAATACTTTCAGATGAGTCAGCAAGTGATGAAATCAAATTTGCTTGGCCGCTAATGAAAGATAAAATAATAGAGTATTCATGTTTTATATCTGGTAATAAAATTGAAATAACTCCATATAATGTTAGTGTAGAGCAATTTCGAACATTTTCATCAGCGAAACGAAGAATATTAATGTCTGCAACAACACAAGAAGATATATTTTTTGTAAAAGGGCTTGATTTCTCTACTAATGCTGTTGCAAATCCAATTAAATATCCAAAATCACGATGGTCTGGAGAAAAAATGGTTTTAATGCCGTCGTTGATAGATGAAGAATGTGATAGAGATTTAGTTGCCACACAATTTGCTGCACTGACGAATGCACCTTTTGGTGTTGTAGCAATCGTACCGAATACAAAAAGGGCAGTATATTATGAAAATATTGGGGCAATTTTCCCCAAAAATAATAAAGAATTATTCGAAGTTATTGATGACTTGAGAAAAGGAAAATTTAGTAATACTGTAGTTATAAATAACAGGTATGATGGTATTGATTTACCTGATGAAAGTTGTAGAGTTTTGGTAATAGATTCGTTGCCTTATTTGAATAGCTATTTTGATAAATACGAAGAGAAATGCTGCCCAAATAGTGAAATAATAAATAAAAAAATTGCTCAAAAAATAGAGCAAGGTATAGGTAGAGCGGTTCGTGGTGAAAAAGATTATTGTGCAATTATCGTAATTGGTTCAGATATTGAAAAATTTATGCGAGGTATTTTAACGAGAAAATATTTTTCGTCTCAAACACAAAAACAAATTGAAATTGGTTTTGAAGTTGCTAAAATGGCAAAAGAAGAGATTTTGCAGGATGATCCTTCAATGAAACAAATATTTTCTTTGATAAAGCAAATATTAAATAGAGATGAGGGTTGGAAAGAATATTATGCTAGCGAAATGAATGAAATCGAAGATGGGGTTTTAGATACTTCGATTTATGAAAGATATGCTGCAGAGACTAAATTAGAAAAACTATTTTCTGATGGAGAATATGAAAAAGCATCTGAAGAAACGCAGAAGTTTATTGATAAGTTTATACATGATGACTTAGAGAGAGGTTGGTATCTAGAACAGAAGGCAAGATACACTTTCATGTACTCTCAAGAAGAATCAGCTCATTTACAAAAAGTTGCATTCCAAAAAAACTCTCAATTGTTAAAACCTAACAGTGGAATAATTTATGATAAAGTTTCATTTTTAAATGAGAATCGACTAATTAGATTTAGAAAATATATTAGTAAATTTAACGATTTCGATGAGTTTAGTCTACATTTAAACGAAGTGTTAAATAACTTTTCATTTGGAATAGATGCCGATAAATTTGAATCTGCATTAAAAAGCATAGGAGAAATGCTAGGATACATTAGTCAACGTCCAGATCAAGAGATAAGAAAAGGACCAGATAACTTGTGGTGTGCCTCAAATAAAAAATATGCGATTTTTGAATGTAAAAGTGAAGTAGATGAAAATCGTGGTGCAATAAAAAAATCTGAGGCTGGGCAATTTAATAATCATTGTGGTTGGTTTAAAACGGAATATGATGAATATGTTGATGTATTGCGTGTTATTGTCATTCCTACAAAAAAACTTGCCCGTGATGCAGATTTTACAGATGAAGTTTTTGTTATGAGGAAGAATGGGGTGAAGAAGTTAAAAGATAACATTAAAAACTTTATGAAAGAGATAAAGAAATATGAAATCGAATCAATTACTGATACAAAATTGCAAAAATACTTTGATATGTACAATCTTAATATCGATAATTTTATTGGTAATTATGTTGAAGAGATTTATCATCTAGAAAAGTAAAGAGAGGTAGTTTTACTTATCTCTCCATCTCCTTACCCATATATTTCTCATAATTTTTTCTGATTTGATAAAGTTCTTTCATATCGGATTTTGTAGAAGAATACTCTTGCATAAGGGTATTCTTTTTTTCGTGTAGTGAATCCAACGTTGCTAAAATATCCTTAGAATTTGGAAGTTTAGAATAAGATTTTTTGAGGTCTGAAAGGGCGTTCTGGTACAAGGTAATCTCAGCTTTATGCTCGTCAAAAAATGCCTTATCAGATGGCTCTTTCTTATATTCCTGATAGATTTGGCGATAAATTTTGACAGTATGAACCTGCTCCATAGTTGAAGATAGAGCAGAAATCTTGCTATCTAAGATCTTGATTTCATCTTGCAGATTTTGCCTTTTATCAGCACTTTCCTTAATAAAATCATCAAGCTGAGAAATGGACTTAAAGCCTTTTTCACGCATTAAAACCACCATATTGGTAGCTACTTGAAGGTTGTGTTTAGTAGCCCAATATTCATATCCCTTGCTTGATTTGACCTTTTCATTATTAGCAATATCAATGATATTTCCTACACGCTTTTTGACAGTATAGGTTTTTTGATTAGCATTCTTTGTAATACGCTCTTTTAATTTATCTTCAGTATAATCATCTCCAATAGTCTTTGCTCTTGTAAATCTTTCTTTGTCCTTGTGCTTAAATGCAATGTGTTTTCCATATTTGATCTCATAATTAAGGGCAGCCATTCTCTTTATAAAATCATCCCAATCTTTGGATTTTTTAATAGCTCTATCTATATCAAATTGAAGCTTACTTTTCCAAGAAGTACCTTTCTTAAATTGGTCATTTTCATACCATGACTTACCATTTGTTTTATATTTCTTTCTATAAGTTTCATAGAACTCATCAATAACAGATAGATTATTTTCTTTGCATAGTTTATCGCTTTGATACCTAATTTGATGATAGCTTCTCTTGTTGGACTGGTAGCACTTGCCTGTAACCATATTTACATTATTGAATATGATGTGATTGTGGATATGCCCTTTATCTATATGAGTAGATAGTACAAATTCGTATTCGTCCTTTAATATCTTTTTACACAGTTCAAGACCGATTTGATGTGCCATTTCGGGCGTCGCTTCACCGGGTAGAAAAGATTGAATAAGGTGTCTTGCAAGTACAGAACCACTTACTTTGTTATCTTCTCTTGTCTTTAAAAAAGATGTATGAGCAGTAGAAGCAAAGCAGTTGTGAGTGCTTACTAAAATCTTTTCATCGGTTTTATCTTCGTTGGTAATATAATCAATAGCAAGATTAAGTGTAGATTTTATAGGATGAATTTTTGTAATTGCCACTTATATGCCATCTCCTTTGTTAGTAGTTTTATTAAGTAGTAGGGAATGTATTTGCCATATTTCTTTTGATAGATGTTCAATTTGGGATTGCATATCTTTGATGTCATCGCTATAGATAACACCAGTCGAATTAACTCGTTTAGCAATTTGGTTTACACTACTTGCGTATCGAAAAAGTAATCCTTGTATTTCCCTAAAGGGTTGTAAATCGACAACATAAATATCTGATTCAGATACCACTTTTCTTAGAAAATGGTTCATAGTTTTACACTTTGCCATCTTCATTTTCTTTTCAAAAAGAGCTTTTTCATCTTCTGTTAAGTTTATTTTCATCTGTACATTTCTAAGTCTATTTGCCATTCATATAACTTCCTTTCTTAAAGTATTTGGGGTCTTAGGGTTCTCCCTAACAAGTTAAAATTGATAAAAAAAGAAGCAACTCCACGAGGGGCTGCTTCATCGATTTTTCGTAAGTGGGTACACACTTACTGTGCTTGCTACATAAGAATAAATTAGATAGCAAGCGTTAAGCAAGTTTTGAATTTGTTATTAAATTATACCATAAGGACGCCATAATTTCCACATGTATCTTGACAAATATTGAATTTTGATTTATTATTAAATATATATTCAGTATTGGAATAGAAAGAGGTGTGCTATGGCACAAGTATTAAAAGAAGAAGTTAGAAATAGAATACTCGAAGCAGCAGAAAAAGTATTTTATAAAAAGGATTATAGAGGTGCCAAATTAACAGAAATTGCAAAAGAAGCAGATATTCCTGTGGCACTAATTTATACCTATTTCAAAAATAAGGCAGTTTTGTTTGATGCAGTAGTAAGTTCTGTTTATATAAACTTCGAGTCAGCTTTTAATGAGGAAGAATCTTTGGAAAAAGGTTCTGCTTCTGAAAGGTTTGATGAAGTTGGAGAAAATTATATTCATGAACTTTTAAAAGATCGTAAGAAGTTAATTATTTTAATGGATAAAAGCTCAGGTACAAAGCATACAGAAGCAAAACAAAAACTCATATCGCAAATGCAGGTTCATATTGAAGTAAGTTTAAAAAGACAATCGAAACAGGAATATGATCCAATGCTTGCCCATATTTTAGCCAGTAACTTTACAGAGGGACTTCTTGAAATAGCAAGGCATTATCAAAGTGAAAAGTGGGCAAAAGATATGCTAAAACTTATTGCAAAGTGTTATTACAAGGGAGTGGAATCATTGTAAGTTGATTTGATATTTAAATGCGATAAATTTAAATTTTTGGAGGAGATATTTTGAAGATATATAAAGATAAAGAAGAACTGAAATCTGAGATAAATAAAAGTTTTGAAAAGTATATTTCTGAATTTGATATTATTCCTGAATCTCTCAAAGATAAGAGAGTCCCTGAAGTTGACAGAACACCAGCAGAAAATCTTGCTTATCAACTCGGATGGACAACATTAGTTTTGAAATGGGAAAAAGATGAGAAAAACGGTTTTGAAGTAAAGACACCGTCGGATATGTTTAAATGGAATCAACTTGGAGAATTATATCAGTGGTTTACCGATACTTATGCTCATTTATCGATAGAAGAATTAAAGAAACGATTGAAAGAAAATATTATATCTATCTATACAATGATTGATACACTAAGTGAAGAAGAATTATTTCAACCGCATATGAGAAAATGGGCTGATGAAGCTACTAAAACAGCGACATGGGAAGTTTATAAGTTTATTCATGTTAATACGGTTGCCCCTTTTGGAACGTTTAGAACTAAGATTAGAAAATGGAAAAAGATTGTGCTATAATTTTTGATTTGCTGATACAGTAATTTAAAAAAATATAGTGATCGGATAAAATAGACTTTGCGTAATCAGCAAAGTCTTACTTTAAACCTTAATACTGAATTAAAATTCAATATTATTCAATTTTGAAAGGAGAGTTGTTCATGCCGGAAAAAGAATTAAGAAAAAAAGTGATTGGGAAAAACGGTTTATCCAATTCACTTCTTGCTTTAAAAATAGTATTTGATTTGATACCACAAATCTTACTCGTATATTTGATTAGTTCTTTAATTACAAACAATATTAACGAAGGTAATTTAAAGTATATATTTTTGGGAATCTTTATATCGTTTGTATTAAAAGGAGTGTTTTATTATTTTGCAACAAAGGTTGCCCATGAGAAAGCATACGAAAAATTAACAGAACTTAGGTTAGATATTATCGGTCATCTGAAAAAACTAAGTTTGGGATTCTTTAAAGAACATAATACAGGAGAGCTTACCAACATTGTCCAACATGATGTAGAACAAGTGGAAGTATATCTTGCTCATGGTCTCCCTGAAATAATGTCAGTTACACTTCTGCCTACCATTATTTTTGTAGCTATGATTTTTGTGGATTGGCGTCTTGCTCTTGGGATGATTGCCGGAGTTCCACTCATGTATTTGGTAAAAGTTCTTTCACAGAAAACAATGGATAAAAACTTTGCGATTTACTTCAATCATGAAAACAGAATGAGAGAAGAGCTAATGGAATATGTAAAAAATATTTCTGTGATTAAGGCTTTTGCTAAAGAAGAGGAAATTAGTGAAAGAACATTAAAAACGGCAAGAGAATATATTTACTGGGTTAAAAAGAGCATGGGGATGGTTACAATTCCAATGGGACTCATTGACATATTTATGGAAATTGGAGTGGTTATTGTCATGATTTTGGGAAGCATATTTCTTTATCATGGAAATATTACAACGCCTAATTTTATCCTTGCCATTATTTTATCGTCTGCTTTTACTGCTTCTATAAGTAAGACAGCTACATTGCAACATTTTTCTATTGTGTTTAAGGAAGCGTTAAAGGCGATAGGGAAAGTATTAACAGTTCCACTTCCAAACAAAAAGACAGAACAAGGTTTAGAATTTGGAAACATAGAATTTAAAGATGTGAATTTTGCATACGGAAAAGATAGCTTTGAGCTTAAAAATATCAATTTGAATTTTAAGAAAAATAGTTTGAATGCCTTTGTAGGAGCAAGCGGTTGTGGAAAGAGTACGGTATCTAATTTGCTTATGGGATTTTGGGATGCAGATGAAGGACAAATACTGATAAATGGAAAAGATATAAAAGAATATAGTCAAGAAAATATCTCAATGCTGATTGGTAGTGTGCAACAAGAAGTTATCCTTTTTGACTTAAGTATTTTTGAAAATATAGCAATTGGAAAACTAAATGCAACAAAAGAAGAAGTCATAGAAGCTGCTAAAAAAGCAAGATGCCATAATTTTATTTCAGCATTGCCAAATGGATATGAAACACGAGTAGGTGAAATGGGAGTTAAGTTATCCGGTGGAGAAAAACAAAGAATCTCTATAGCAAGAATGATACTGAAAAATGCACCGATTTTAATATTAGATGAAGCAATGGCGGCTGTTGATAGTGAAAATGAAAGACTTATCGGCGAAGCAATTGACGATTTAAGCAAGGATAAAACCATCATTACAATTGCTCATCATCTAAATACGATTAGAGATTCAGACCAAATTATTGTTATGGATAAGGGTGTTGTTCTTGATGCAGGAAGCCATGAAGAGCTGATGAAAAGATGTGATTTTTATAAGGATATGGTTGAAGCACAGAACAAGGTAGATAGATGGAATTTGAAAGAGGTGGTAACAGAAAATGTTTAGAGAAATGTTAAAACTACTTACAAAAACTGGCAAGAGAGATTTGATTATATCGAGTGTATTCTTTGCCCTTTATGGACTAAGCTCCATAGCTATGATTGTGATCGTATTTTCTATACTGTTCCAAATATTCGATGGAACGAGCTTAGCAAGTCTATATAAATATTTTATTGCGATTGGATTACTTGTAGTGTTCAAAGGTATTTGTAATATGGTTGCAGATATGAAAAAGCATAGTGCAGGTTTTGATATTGTTCAGCAAATCAGAGAACGCATGATTATCAAATTAAAAAAATTCAGCTTAGGATTTTATACCAACGAAAGACTGGGCGAGATCAATACAATTTTACACAAAGATGTTGATAATATGTCCCTTGTTGTAGGACACATGTGGTCAAGAATGTTTGGTGATTTTTTGATAGGTGCAGTCGTATTTGTTGGTCTTGCAAGTATTGATTTCAAACTTGCTATTATTATGGCTGTATCTGTTCCGATTGCACTTATCTTTCTATATCTGACAATTAAGCAATCTGAAAAAATAGAAAATCAGAACAACTCAGCACTTCTTGATATGGTTAGCTTATTTGTTGAATATGTTAGAGGAATTCCTGTACTAAAGAGTTTTTCAAACAATAAGAGCTTAGATAATGAGCTTATGAACAAAACGAAAAAGTTCGGAGAAACAAGTAAAGCAGCTTCAAGATTCAAGGCAAAACAGTTATCTATATTTGGTTTTTTACTGGATATTGGATATTTAGTTCTTTTAATTGTAGGAGCAATACTTGTTATAAAGGGAAATCTCGATGTGCTTAATTTTATTATCTTTGCGGTAATTTCAAAAGAGTTTTATAAGCCGTTCGCTTCTATGGAACAACACTATATGTACTATGTTTCGGCGGTAGATAGTTACGAAAGACTTTCAAGAATTTTATATGCAGATGTAATCCCGGATAAAGTGAATGGAATTGTTCCGAAAGATAATGATATAGCTTTTGAAAACATAGATTTTTCCTATGAAAAAGATGAATTTAAAATGGAAAAATTGAGTTTTTCTATTGCTGAAAAAACAATGACAGCCTTAGTTGGAGAATCAGGTAGTGGAAAGACTACTATAACAAACTTACTTCTAAGATTTTATGATGTGCATAAAGGGAAAATTACACTCGGAGGAACTGATATAAGGGATATTCCTTATGATGAGCTTTTGGATCGTATCAGTATTGTCATGCAAAATGTTCAACTATTCGATAACACGATTGAAGAAAATATTAGAGTAGGTAAAAAAGGAGCTACAAAAGAGGAAATCATTAAAGCTGCAAAGAAGGCAAGGATACATGATTTCATTATGAGCTTACCAAAAGGTTATGAAACTGATATTGGCGAAAATGGAGGAATTTTATCAGGTGGACAAAGACAAAGAATATCTATTGCAAGAGCTTTTCTAAAAGATGCACCGATTTTAATTCTTGATGAAATGACAAGTAATGTTGATCCTGTAAACGAATCTTTGATACAGGATGCTATTACAGAACTTGCAAAGAATAGAACTGTACTTGTAGTGGCTCATCATTTAAAAACAATTCAAAAAGCTGACCAAATTCTCGTATTTCAAAAAGGAAATTTACTTGAAAAAGGAAAGCATGGCGAACTTCTTGCAAAAAATGGTTACTACACAAAATTATGGAAAGCTCAGTATGAGGTATAACCATGATTTTGCTAAAAAATGTTTATTATGAATGGGAAGATGGACGAACTGCTTTAAAAAATGTCAATCTTGAAATTAGAAAAGGTGAATTTGTTTTAATTTCAGGGAAAAGTGGAAGTGGTAAAAGTACTCTTGGAAGTGTGATGAATGGTCTTATTCCACATTATTACAAAGGCAAAATGAAAGGGGAAGCCTTTGCGTCCGGAAAAGATATAAGCAAATTATCGCTTCATGAAATAGGGCATATTGTAGGGACTGTATTTCAAGATCCAAGAAGTCAATTTTTTACGACAACGACAGATGAAGAAATAGCTTTTGGGCTTCAAACCATTTGCAAATCAAGAGATGAAATAAAACAGAGAGTAGAAGAAGTATATGCAGAACTGGATATTGAGGAACTGAAAGGAAAATCTGTTTTTGAATTATCAAGCGGACAGAAACAAAAGATAGCTATTGCAAGTATCTATGCGATGAATCCGAAAGTTTTAATTTTAGATGAACCTTCAGCAAATTTGGATATGAAAGCAACATTTGACCTATTTTTAATTTTGGAAAAATTAAAGAAAAAAGGAACAACAGTTGTTCTAATTGAACATCGTTTGTACTATGTAAAATCTTTATTTGACCGTTTTCTTTTGGTGAAAGATGGAGAAATTGCACTGGACTTGAGTCGGGAAGAAGTTATTCATCTTGAAGGGGAGTTTTGGGATGAGAATGGACTAAGAACTCTTGAATTAGAAGAATATAGAATAAGTGAGAAGAAAGACTCATATCAATTAAATGATGAAAGTATAAACGGAAAAGGCTTGAGATTTTGCTATCCGAATGTAGCTAAGGATGTAAAGAAGCAAAAACAGTACATTTTAAATCATCTTGATTTTAATATGGAGTGCGGAATAGCCATTGGTCTTATCGGCTTAAATGGTACCGGAAAAACTACCTTTGCAAGAGTGATTTCAGGACTTGAGAAGATAAAAGAGGGGAAGATATGGACGGGGAAAGATAATTCGCTTAATCATAAAGATTTAATGGATATGTCATATTTTGTCTTTCAAGATTCAGACTATCAGTTGTTTTCGGAAAGTGTACTTGATGAAATGCTGCTTGGTATTTCAAGTAAAGATAAAAAAGAAAATACTCAAAAGGCAAAGTCTATTTTGAATGTACTTGGCTTAGATAAATACATTGATAAGCATCCGTTTGCTTTATCAAGAGGAGAAAAACAAAGACTCACAATAGCTTGTGGAATGATGAAACAGGCAAAAGTTTTTATCTATGATGAACCAACATCAGGTTGTGATAAAGACTCAATGCTTTCAGTGGCAAAATTAATTGAAGAACAATTAAAAAATGGAACAACAGTTTTGGTGATAAGTCATGATTTTGAGTTTTTAGCGAACACAGTGAGTAAGCTCTGGGTAATGGGAGATGGAAAAATAGAAAGTGTTTTGAATATGAGTGAAAGTAATAAAATTCTCATATTGGACAAGATGAGAGGAGGTAGATAACTTGATGGATAGAAAAACAGTCGATCCGAGAATAAAACTTACTCTACTTCCAATTGTTGGATTTACGAGCTTTTTTATAAGCGATACAATTCTACTTTTCGGACTGATTCTCTTTGCCTTTTTTCTGTATGTATACAGCAGTATGTGGAAAAGAGCATTACGCTTTATTTTGTTTTTTGTGATTTTATACTGCATAGAGTTATGGCTTGGAAAGTTTTGTGAAGCAAGTATCGTATTTGCAATATATATGTTTATTTACTTTGCATCAAGGATGACCTTAATTGCTATGTTTGGTGGATATATAACAAAGACTACAAGTGTAAGTGAAATGCTTGAAGCATTAAATAGAATGAAAGTACCAAGAAGCATTGGTATACCTTTTAGTGTTTTGCTTAGGTTTGTACCAACTATAAAAATAGAACTCAAGGCATTAAAAGAGAATATGAAGATTCGAGGAATCGTAACAAGTAGATTTTTCCCCTTGCTACATCCAATTAAATATATTGAATATACGCTTGTTCCGCTTTTAATGAGAATGATTAAGATTTCAGATGAACTGTCAGCTTCAGCACTCATTAGAGGACTTGATAGTGATGAGAACAGGGTTACATTAACAAAATTGAGGTTTAGAACAACGGATTTGTTGATTGGACTATTAGGAGCTTTGATGATTGCTCTTGTGATAGTAATACAGAAAATTTATTAGGAGGACTTTTATGAAAAACAAATTAAATGGTCGTGATTTTATTACAATCGGAATCTTTAATGCAATTGGAATTGTCATATACATGGCGGTTGCATTTGCTATGGCAACAACAGTGATTGGAGGATTTATTGCTTCAGGAGTTAGCTTTATGGTAGCTGCTACCGTTTATATCCTTATGGCTTTGAAAGTTAAAAAGAAGGGCGTATTTACAATATCAGGAACGCTTCTTGGTTTAATTGCATTGTCAGGAGGACATTTGCCTCATGCAGTCTTTGCTGTAATCGGTGGAATTATATGTGATTTGATTATAGGAAATTATGAGAGCAAGGGACGAATGATTATTGGATATGGGATATTTGCATTAGCGGATTTTTTAGGGACAGTAATTCCTGTGATTTTATTCGGAACAGCTTCTTTTGTGGAAAGAGCATCAAAATGGAAAATGAGTGAAGCACAAATAAATGAAGCATTATCTTATTTCAAAGTTTCATGGGCAGTAGGCTTTGCCTTGATAACATTTGTTCTTGCTTGCATAGGAGCATTCGTTGCAACAAAGATACTCAAAAAGCATTTTGAAAAAGCAGGAGTGATTTAATCAATCTTTATTTGTGAGGGAAAAATGGATTAAATAATGGAGGTAATTGCTATGTATTATTTAGGGTCTGTTATTCATATAGAAAAAAACAATAGACCTTTTTGATACTGGTAATTATCATAAAAAATCAAATTTAAAATATAGAGAAAGAGCAAGTTTCTTTCATTTCAGAGGACTTATTATGCCTATGTGCAGGAGTCCTCCTTTTTTGTCTAAAAACGCAGACAAAAAAAGAAATGGAGGGAATAAAATGCCAAAAGAATATTACCTTTATGTCAACGGACAAAGGGTTAAAGTCAGCGAGCAGATATATAAAGTCTACTGGCGAGAAAAAGAACACGAAAAGTATTTAGAGCAGGTGGACAAGAAAAACCACTTGCTCTTTTTTTCATCATTGGATCATGACGGACACTTTGTAGATAATATTATTGATGAAAATGTTGATGTAGAAAAGATTGTTGAAACACAGATGATGATTGAAGCAGTCAGAAATGCTATATCAAGGCTCAATGCAGAAGAAAGAGATATTATTGAACGCTTGTATTTCAATGATGAAACTTTATCAAGTGTCGCAACTGAAAAGAAAGTGAGCTATCAAGCTATACAGTGGAGAAAAAACAATATCTTGAAGAAGTTAAAGAAACTTTTGGAAGAGCTATTGGGTTAAGTACCTTGTAGTATGGGGCAGATTTTCCTTTATAAAGTGAAGGGAGATCTGTCCTCTTTAATTTTTTAGAAGATAGGAAATAAAATTCAAGATATTTAAAAGGAATTCTCTCTCTTACAGCCATTAGGCAATCGTTCTTTGACAACTGAATAGACCAAGGTGGGACGTTATCCATTTGTGGAGAATTATGACCTACGCCAAGACTTTTCTGCTGAGAAATTGGTTTAAATGAATACTGGTAAGTGCCAAGGATAAAAGAAAAAGAGCGATAAATAGGAATACATAAAGGATAGGTGTGGCAATCTATCTCTGTGATGCAAATGGTGATAATGATACTTCAATAGTTTAAGCCGGCTCGTCTTAATAAGGGGCGGTGGTGAGATTCCAATGTAGCAGCCAATGCACCTACCAATGTCAAAAAACTTATTACAAAAAATAGTGAGGTTAAGACTATGAATAAAACAAAAGAAGTTAAACAAGATAAGGATAAAAAGCAAATAGCAGATGATTATTCTAAGAAAATAACCTACTCTACAAGCGAAAATGAAAAGCTTGATTTACTTGATATTGTTGAGATGTATCTATGTAAAGCCTGTGTCAGGATTTGAGGGGCTGACAAAGAGAAATAGGGTGCGGTAAAATATAGGTGGTAGAAGTAATCTTCCGAAATGACTATTTGCCAAAATATCATTTTAGGAGGATTGTTATGAGAAATACTGCGTGTATGTATCTTCGTCTTTCAAGAGAAGATGGAGATAGTAATGAAAGCAACTCTATTTCAAATCAAAGACAAATAATCAAATCTTACGCTAAAGAAAAGGACATTGAATTATCCTATGAATATGTAGATGATGGATATAGTGGTTCTAATTTTGAGCGACCAAATTTTAAGAATATGATTGATGACCTGAATAAAGGAAAGTTTTCTATCATTATGGTAAAAGACTTATCTCGTTTTGGCAGAGATTATATTGAGTCTGGGAAGTATCTGCAAAAGATATTTCCTGAAAAAGGTATTCGCTTCATATCTGTAAATGATAACTATGATAGTGATAATGCGGATGTTAGCGATACACATTTAATACTTCCGATTAGAAATTTTATCAATGACAGTTACTGTCGAGATATTTCTATGAAAGTGAAATCATCAAAAGAGGTGAAAAGGAAGAATGGCGAGTTTATTGGGTCATTTGCTCCTTTTGGATATAAGAAAGATGATAAGAATAAACATCAGCTTGTAGTTGATACAGAAGTCGCTCATATTATTGAGCGAATATTTAATATGAAAATAGAGGGTTATTCCTCAAAGGCTATAGCCGACTTTCTAAACAGTATTGGAACAGTTACACCATCAAAGCACAAAGAAAATAATGGTGATAATTTCAATACTGGTTTTGTTGTGAAAAAAGCAAAGTGGGATGCTAAGATGGTAAACCGTATTATTTCAAATAAGGTTTATATTGGTGTCCTGGAACAAGGGAAAACCACAAAGTTAAATTATAAATCAAAGCATGAAGTAGATGTTTCAAAAGAAGACTGGATTGCAATAGAAAATGCTCATGAAAGCATAGTATCAAAATCCATTTTTGCACTTGCAAACAAAATGCTACTTCGTGATGTGAAACAATCTAAAGATAAGCCATATATATTATCAGGTATGCTTTATTGTAAAGACTGTGGAAGTCCTATGATCAGGAGAAAAGTAAGAGATAAGATTTTCTACATTTGCTCTGAATATAATAATGCTGGAGAGTGTTCAAGGCATAGCATAAAAGAAGATTATGTTACCCACGCAACTATTCATGCATTAAATGAATATCTATCTAAGTACAATGAGCTACTTAAAAAAGTTAGCGAAATAGATGTTTCAAAGTTTACATTAAAGGTTGATTTTGAGTCATTAAATGCAGAAAAAATGAAGTATGAAAGACTTAGACAATCTCTTTACATGGATTTAGAAGAAGAACTTATTACGACTGAAGAATTTGAACGATTTAGAAAAAATTATCTTATCAAGATTAGAGAAATTGAGAAACAAATTATTACAAAGCAAAATATCGTAGATGAACTGAAAATGAAGATAAACGATAAAGGTAGTTTCGTTTCTGAGATAGTTCCTAATCCTGGAAGCGATGAATTGAATCGATTGTCTTTAGTGTCTTTTATAGATCGTATTGAGATAGGAGAGGATAATGCAATTAACTTTGTCTTCAACAATATTGAAACAGTAAATCTACTTCAAGCAATTGTGTATAGTGATAAGGCTAAAGCTAAGGATACACATAAGGCAAGATTAATATCAATGGGCAAGTTATTTGGTGAGCAGTTAGAAAGAGTTGAACCTAAGCTTGCAGTTGGAGGTGTTTGTTAATGGCAAGGACTTCCAAAAGATATATAAGAAAAAACGAAGAACAAGCACAAAAAGTATTTTATAAAGCTGGAGTATATACAAGATTATCCAGTGAAAGAAAAGAAGAATGGCGTGAGAAATCATCGTCTATCGAAACACAGGTGCTTTGTTGTAAAGAGTATGCTTTAAAGGAAAATATCAAAGTCGTAAATATCTACACAGACTATGAATACAGTGGAACAAATTTTGAAAGACCACAGTTTCAGGAGATGATGCAAGATATTCGTGAAAGAAGAATTAATTGTATTATCATAAGGGACTTATCGAGACTTGGAAGAGAATATCTTGAGATGGGAAGACTCATAGACAAGGTATTTCCATTCTTGGGAGTAAGATTTATTTCTGTTAATGATAAGGTTGATACTGTTAAGGATTTAGATTCTAAGAAATCATTTGAAGTAACTCTAAAGAATATCGTCAATGATATGTATGCTAAAGATATTTCGGTGAAGATAAAGACAAGTAAGCACAATAGGGCAAGAAACGGATACTTTATTGGTTCTGTTCCGCCTTATGGATATAAGGTAGTAAAATTAAAAGAGGGACAGAAATTAGAAGTTGATGAGAATGTTAGATTCATCGTTGAAGAAATGTTCCGATTGACACTTGAGGGAAAAAGCCAATATGAGGTTGCAAAACACTTTAATACAAAGGGTTATGCGACGGGAATGGTCTATTACAAAACAGGTAGAATTTATAGACAAGATGGCGATCCACAGTGGAATAAAGCTACTATTTCAAAAATGCTTACTAATAGAGCATACACAGGAACTTTAGTGCAAGGTGTTAAGCAACAAAATCTTGCAAAAGGAATGAAGCAACAATATGTAGATAAAAGTCAGCATATTATATATGAAAATGCTCATGAACCTATTATCTCAAAAGAGGACTTTGAAAAAGTGCTACAAAGGCGAGCAGATAGATTAAAGAATAATGCTTTTGGTGCAGAAATGCATAACTTTGAAAGAGATTATGAGAACAGATATAAAGGACTGATTTTCAATAATGCAACAGGCAAGGAGCTTTATCGAAGAACCAGAATTTACGGGATAAACCATGATAGGCTTCACTACTCTTTTCAAAATGATACTTGTACAGGCAAGATAGATAACGAAGTAAGAGTATTTATTATGGAAAGAGACTTAGATAAAGCAATGTCAGAAAAGGTAGCAGAGTTTATTACTAAGGCTACAAGCAAGACAAAGCTAATAGAAAGAGTTTCCATAAAGTTTGACGAAAATATTGATGAATTAAACAAGGATATTTTCAAATTGAAAGCCAAGATTGAAAAAGAGGAGATTCTAATTCAAAAAGCTTATGAAGAATATAGCTTAGGCAAGATTGATAGGGAAATATATAGCCTTAAAAGAGAGATTGCTCTTAGCCATATTGCAACAATCAATAATGAAGTTATTGCCATTGAAAAGGTTGTAAAAGACCTTGAAAGGGATAAGAAAACATCTATTAAGTGGATTAAGGATGTGTTTACGGCAAAAAAGGTTGAAAAATTACCAGCTGATTTAATTCATAGCTTAGTGGAAAAGATAATTGTCTATGGCAATCATAACTTTGAAATAATCTTTAAATTTAATATGGATAGTTTGATGGGAGGTGTGGAAGATGAGTAAAATTGCACTCTATATCAGATTATCTGTAGAAGATCAGATGAAGAAAGATGAGAGCGAAAGTATTATAAATCAAAGGTATTTCCTGAACGATTTTCTTGATAGAAATGACGAATTTAAAAGCTTCAAAAGAGAAGAATATGTTGACGATGGATATACAGGGACAAATGAGAAAAGACCATCTTTTCAAAGAATGCTTGAAGAAGTTAAGCATGGTAAAATCAATGCCATAATTGTAAAAGACTTGTCGAGGTTTATGAGAGATTATATTACCCTTGGTGATTATCTGGAGAATATATTCCCGTTTCTTGGTATTAGGTTTATTGCGATTAATGATGGCTATGATAGTGATAAGGAAAAAGGAAATGGAACAGATCTTGATATTCAGTTTAAGGGTTTGTTATATGACTTCTATACAAAAGATATTTCGCAAAAAGTAAAGACAGTTACTACTGAACTTAAAAAGCAAGGAAAGTTTCTTGCTTGGAGTCCACCATTTGGTTATATGAAAGATCCAGATGATAAGCACAACATCATTATTGATAATAAGACAGCTTGGATTGTGAGGAAGGTATATGACTTAGCACTTACAGGACTTGCATCAAGAAAGATTGCAGCAGTTATGAATGAAGAGAATATACCAACACCAAACGAGCGTAAAAAAGAACTTACCAACATGGATTATGAATATAACATAGTGTCATCAGATACAAGAGATGCACCAACATGGACAAATGGTACAGTGGTAGATATTTTATCCAATGAAAATTACACAGGCACTTATGTCTTCAATATGCAAGAAAAATCGGTATTAAATCCAAGTAGTTTTAAATTTAATCCTAAAGAAGAATGGGGTAGAGTTTATGACCACCACGAAGCTATCATTTCAAGAGAAGAATTCAATAAGGTTCAAGAAATTAAAGAAAAAAATAGCTTTCTAAAAGGGAAAAATACTGACTATCCTTGGAGGACAAAATCGCCATTACAAGGATTTGCAAGATGTCCTACTTGTAATCATATTTTAGGATTTACCCAAACGAAACATAAAAGACTTGATGGAAGCATAAGGGTGCATAAGTATTTTTCTTGCAGGATATGTAAATGCAACAATGTAGAACATAAAAATTCAAGAGTAAATGACCTTGAAGAACAAGTCCTTGTACTTATTAAAGAAAAATATGGTGAAGTAGAAGTAAAACCCAAAGAAAAAATAAGTATTAAAGATATAGAGAAGAAGATAGAAAAGCTTCAGGCAAAGAAGATGTCTGATTTTGAAAAATATAAACTTGGTAAAATGACGAAAGTTAAGTTTGTAGAAAGTAAAAACCAGATAGATAAGGAAATTGACAGGCTGGAAGAAAAGATAAAACTATCTTCTAACGAAACAGAAGTAGTAACAGATAATGAGCTTACACGAGAACTTATGGAAAAGTATGTTGAGTCAGTTATCTGTGAAGGTAGTATAGTTCAAAAAATCATATGGAAATAGACAGGGGGAGGGAGTGAGAAATCACTCTCTTTTTGCTGTCTAAAAATAGACAATATATTTTGTGTCAGTCGCTTGACACGAGAGGGAACAGGGAATTTCTTTGCGGCTATGCCCAAACATTTGAGAGAAAAAAGTGAGTTATACGGTGTGGAGTTAGATACCATTACAGGAGCTATTGCCAAACACCTTCATCCAAATGCGCATATAGAAGTCAAAGGCTTTGAGACAGTTGCTTTTAATGATAATAGCTTTGATTTGGTAATTTCAAATGTACCGTTTGCTAATATTCGGATTGCAGATAACAAGTACGATAAGCCTTATATGATTCATGACTATTTTGTGAAGAAGTCGCTTGATTTGGTGCATGATGGTGGGCAAGTGACTATTATCTCCTCCACAGGAACCATGGATAAACGGACGGAGAATATTCTTCAAGATATTCGTGAGACAACCGAGTTTCTTGGTGGTGTGCGTTTACCAGATACTGCTTTTAAGGCCATTGCAGGAACCAATGTTACAACAGATATGTTGTTCTTCCAGAAGCACTTCGACAAAGGATATGTGGCAGCTGACCTAGCCTTTTCAGGTTCCGTTCGTTATGACAAGGATGACCGCATTTGGCTCAATCCTTACTTTGATGGAGAATACAATCGCCAAGTCCTAGGAACCTATGAAGTCAGAAACTTTAACGGTGGAACTCTTTCTGTTAAGGGCAGTTCTGATAACCTGATAGGAGATGTTCAGACTGCTATGGAACAGGTCAAGGCACCAAGAATGGTAGATGCTTCTGAAATCATCATCAACCCAGATGTACTGGCCAAACTAGTTATTGATACCTCCATTCCACCTGAAATGAGAGAGAATCTTGGTCAATACAGTTTTGGCTATCAGGATTCTACGGTTTACTATCGAGATAACAAAGGTATTCGAGTGGGAACCAAGACGGAAGAAATCAGCTATTATGTCGATGAAGATGGAAACTTTAAAGCCTGGGACAGCAAGCATTCCCAAAAGCAGATTGACCGCTTTAATGCTTTAGAGGTGACGGATAGTACGGCTCTTGATGTCTATGTGACCGAGGAAACAGCAAAACGAGGACAATTTAAGGGATATTTCAAAAAAACGGTCTTTTATGAAGCACCGCTATCAGATAAGGAAGTGGCACGGATTAAGGGAATGGTGGACATTCGTAATACTTATCAAGAAGTCATTGCCATTCAACGCTATTATGACTACGATAAGGAGAAATTTAATCAATTGTTAGGCAAACTCAATCATGTTTATGATAGCTTTGTCAAACGCTATGGTTATTTGAATAGTGCTGTAAACCGCAATCTTTTTGATAGTGATGATAAGTATTCGCTCCTTGCTAGTTTAGAAGATGAAAGTCTTGACCCAAATGGAAAAACGATTATCTATACTAAGTCGCTTGCCTTTGAAAAAGCTCTGGTTCGTCCTGAAAGAGAAGTGACAGAAGTTACCTCAGCACTTGATGCTCTCAATTCCAGCCTAGCAGATGGGCGTGGAGTGGATTTGGATTACATGATGTCTATTTATCACACAGATTCCAAAGCTACTTTGATTGAAGAACTGGGAGATGCCATTATTCCTGACCCAGAACGCTATCTCCAAAACGGAGAAGTGGTCTATGTGTCTCGTCAGGATTTCTTATCAGGGGATGTGGTGACCAAGTTAGAAATTGTGGACTTACTCATTAAGCAAGAAAATTCTGATTTTCCTTGGCAACACTATCAAGCTCTCTTAGAAGAGGTTAGACCACAACGTGTCACTCTAGCAGATATTGATTATCGGATTGGCTCACGTTGGATTCATCTAGCCGTTTATGGAAAATTTGCCCAAGAAACCTTTATGGGGAAAGCCTATGAACTCTCTGGCCAAGAAGTAGCGACAGTCCTTGAAGTCAGTCCTCTTGATGGAACAATTTCCTACCAGTCTAAGTTTGCCTATACCTATTCTACGGCAACGGATAGAAGTCTGGGTGTTTCAGGTTCTCGTTATGATAGTGGTCGAAAAATCTTTGAAAACCTCCTTAATTCCAATCAACCGACCGTCACAAAACAAATTGTTGAAGGAGACAAGAAAAAGAATGTGACAGATGTGGAGAAAACAACAGTTCTTCGTGCCAAGGAAAACCAAATTCAAGAGTTGTTTCAAGACTTTGTGGCAAGGTACCCAGAAGTGCAGCAGATGATTGAAGACACCTATAACGGCCTCTATAATCGAACAGTGTCCAAGGTCTATGATGGCAGTCATTTAGCCATCGATGGGCTTGCCCAGAATATCTCCTTACGTCCTCACCAAAAGAATGCCATTCAACGGATTGTGGAAGAAAAACGTGCCCTACTAGCTCACGAAGTCGGTTCTGGAAAGACCTTAACCATGCTGGGAGCAGGCTTTAAACTGAAAGAACTTGGTATGGTGCATAAACCTCTCTATGTGGTTCCTTCTAGTTTGACCGCCCAGTTTGGTCAAGAAATCATGAAGTTCTTTCCAACGAAAAAGGTCTATGTGACGACCAAGAAAGACTTTGCCAAAGCCAAACGCAAGCAGTTTGTCTCTCGCATTATCACAGGGGACTACGATGCTATTGTCATTGGGGATTCCCAGTTTGAAAAAATACCGATGAGTCGTGAGAAACAGGTCACTTATATTCACGATAAGCTAGAGCAACTCCGAGAAATCAAGCTAGAAAGTGATAGTGACTATACGGTTAAAGAAGCAGAGCGCTCCATCAAGGGCTTGGAACATCAATTGGAAGAACTCCAAAAACTGGAACGAGATACCTTTATTGAATTTGAAAATCTAGGTATTGATTTCGTCTTTGTGGACGAGGCTCACCATTTCAAAAATATTAGACCGATTACTGGACTTGGCAATGTCGCAGGAATCACCAATACCACTTCTAAGAAGAATGTGGATATGGAGATGAAGGTGAGACAGGTTCAGGCAGAGCATGGAGATAGAAATGTCGTTTTTGCGACAGGAACACCTGTATCCAACTCCATTAGTGAACTTTACACCATGATGAATTATATTCAGCCAGATGTCTTAGAACGTTATCAGGTATCCAATTTTGACTCGTGGGTTGGAGCTTTCGGAAATATCGAGAACTCTATGGAGTTAGCCCCCACAGGAGATAAGTATCAACCCAAGAAACGGTTTAAGAAATTTGTCAATCTTCCTGAACTTATGCGAATCTACAAGGAAACTGCCGATATTCAAACTTCTGATATGTTGGATTTACCTGTACCAGAAGTTAAGATAATTGCGGTGGAAAGCGAGTTAACGCAAGCTCAGAAATACTATTTAGAAGAACTGGTAGAGCGTTCAGACGCTATCAAATCAGGCGGCGTTGACCCTAGTGTTGATAACATGCTTAAGATCACTGGGGAAGCCAGAAAATTAGCCATTGATATGCGGTTGATTGACCCAGCTTATACTTTATCGGACAATCAGAAAATTCTTCAAGTGGTTGATAATGTCGAGCGGATTTACCGTGAAGGAGCTGGAGACAAAGCCACTCAGATGATTTTCTCGGATATTGGAACCCCTAAAAGTAAGGAAGAAGGCTTTGATGTTTACAATGAACTCAAAGACTTGCTTGTGGATCGAGGGATTCCAAAAGACCAGATTGCCTTTGTCCATGA
Source organism: Streptococcus sp. HMSC066F10 (assembly GCF_001813805.1). NCBI lineage: Bacteria > Bacillati > Bacillota > Bacilli > Lactobacillales > Streptococcaceae > Streptococcus > Streptococcus sp. HMSC066F10. Next base: position 18,264 of record NZ_KV813957.1, on the reverse strand, counting down.
CGCCAATACTGATGAAAAGAAAAACTCACTGTCTAGAAAGGTCAATAGCGGAGAAGTACGGATTCTCATGGCTTCAACGGAAAAGGGCGGAACTGGTTTAAACGTGCAATCACGAATGAAAGCTGTCCACCATTTGGATGTTCCTTGGCGTCCCTCGGACATCCAGCAACGCAATGGACGTTTGATTAGACAAGGTAATCTGCACCAAAATGTAGAGATTTATCATTATATTACGAAAGGTTCTTTTGATAATTATTTGTGGGCAACACAGGAAAATAAGTTGCGTTATATTAAACAAATTATGACATCTAAAGAACCTATTCGAGCAGCAGAAGATATAGACGAACAAACCATGACGGCTTCTGACTTTAAGGCTTTAGCGACTGGTAATCCCTATCTCAAACTCAAAATGGAGTTGGAAAATGAACTAACGGTGTTAGAAAATCAAAAACGAGCCTTTAACCGCTCCAAAGATGAATACCGCCATACCGTTTCCTATTGCGAGAAGTACCTCCCTATCATGGAAAAACGATTGAGTCAATATGATAAGGATATTGCTCAATCCCTCGCAACTAAGCACTTAGACTTTGTCATGCGATTTGACAATCAAGCAATGGACAATCGTGCTGAAGCAGGGGACTATCTCCGAAAACTCATTACCTATAACCGTTCAGAGACCAAGGAAGTCAGAACACTTGCCACATTTAGAGGATTTGATTTAAAAATGACAACTCGAGGTCCTAGTGAGCCCTTACCAGAGACTATTTCTTTGATGATTGTAGGAGATAATCAATATACAGTCGCCCTTGATTTGAAATCAGACGTGGGAACTATTCAACGGATTAATAATGCCATTGACCATATTATTGATGACCAAGAAAAGACAGAAGAGATGGTAAAGAACCTAAAAGATAAGTTACAAGTAGCGAAAGTTGAAGTTGAGAAAGTCTTTCCAAAAGAAGAGGATTATCAGCTTGTAAAGGCTAAGTATGATGTTTTGGCACCCTTGGTAGAACAAGAAGCTGAAATCGAGGAAATTGATGTAGCACTGGCCAAGTTTAATGAAGGCACACAACATCAAAAACAGCAACAAATAGCTCTTGAGATTTAAGAAAAAGGCTGACAAAAATTTTTGAACGCGGTAAAATGAAGTCAAGAAATCACAAAAGGAGACTAGATCATGGCCCAAACGATAGAAGAAATGCGTTATCAACTAGAAGAATGGTTGGTACAAGGTTTCACAAGTCCAGAGGATAGAGCTGACTACCAAGCTTTAAAGGAACAGTATGAAGATGAAACCCTTGATGTTAGCTTTTCAAAACGAGAAATCATCAGTCAATTAGAGGTCATCATCACGACCCGTGAGAATGACTTTCCGGACTTGGATGAGGTTACAAAAGAAGACTACCTTGATTTAGTTAGTCAATTAGATGAACTCGACAAGGAACAAGCTGATTATTACCGTAAGCAATTGACTTAGGAAGAGGTGCAAGATATGATGGAACAGATATTACAAAGCTCTCTTCTTATTACCGCATTAGGATTAATCTTTATTGTTTTATTTCAGATTGTAAAGGCTGCAACAGGGTTAGTTCTTATCGGCCTCATTGGAAGCTTGGCCTTTATGGAAATTTTTGGGATTTACCTCTTCTTCACAGAACGAAATCTCTATACAGAAGATTTAGCCACCAATGGTATTTGGAGTTTTACAGGATTTTATATTGCATCGAACTTTTTATTCTTCCTTACTCTGATGATTAGATTATGGAGAAAAAGGGTAGCTTAATACTTAGGATTACCAATTGGTAGTCCTTTTTCTTGTGATAAAATCTCCAAGTTAATCTTGATATGATGTGGCTATCACTTATAAAGGAGAAAGCCATGTTAAATAAAGTAAAGGCTAGATTTCTGATTGGAGTAGGAGGTTTAGTCGCAGTAAGTTTTATGGTCATGATTGGCTATACGATTGGCTCACAATCCGTTTCAAAGCAAACTGAGCACCAAATACGAGCAGAAGCAAATAAGCTAGTGACAAAGGAAAGGCAGGAAGAAAAAGCAACGATCTTATCAGATGAGCTTGTTAAAGAGTTTTTGACACGGTATTATACCAAAGTTCAGCTAGGTGAAAATAACACTCGTATTAAGCCCTACATGACTGATTCGGCATTTTCAGAAGAAGAAGCAAATCAGAAAGAAGCCATCAATCAAGTTTATAAAGATTACATGCTTGACTACCGATTTGAATCAGCTAGTATCTACGTCGATACAGAAGAAAATGAAGCACTTGCAGAAGTATCCTATCAAGTGACCTATGTATCTGATTTGAGTAAGCAGCAACAACGAACTACTCAGACAGAAACTAAGACGATTAAGTTGTCCTACTCCAAGGTTTCAGACAAGCTCCTGGTTAATCATCTAACCATTTGTAATGGAAAACTAGAGAACTTAAAAGAAGCTACCGATGGGGCTAACTCTAGTATTCCAAACATTCAAGGAGATACCACACATGAGACAAACTAGCAGGAGAGATTCTTCTGCTTTTTTGATAGGGAGATGAGATGACAATAATTAAAGCAGTAAAACAAAAGTCCATTTTAGATGTGGCTGAGAGTCTGGGTTATTCCTTTAGATGTTTATCAGGACAAGTTTATGAACACCCAGAACATGATTCCTTTCGGATTTTTGCCGATACCAATACATTCAAATGGTTTTCAAGAGACATACAAGGGGATGTGATTGACTTTGTTCAGCTGGTGACAGGTGTTTCTTTCAAAGAAGCTGTATCTTATCTTGAAACTGGAGATTTTAAACAGACTAAAACGATAGAAGAAATTTATAAACCTTTTCGTTATTACCTCACTGAAGAACCTTTTCAGCAAGCACGAACCTACTTGACCCAGATTCGTGGATTAAGTGATGAGGTTATTAATGCCTTCGGCAGAAAAGGAATCTTGGCTCAAGCGTGTTACCAGACATCTTTAAACTTCAAAAACAATTAGATAAATATCTAGAAAATTATGAAGATGTAGCAAGGAGATTGGAAAACTTTGTAGAAATCTTGAATAAAGAATATACAGAAGCCTCCAAATTCAAGTATCAAGAATCATTAGATCAACCTGAAATATAGAAATTTTCAGAGGTACTAATGCAAGTCGAAAGTGTTTGAATTAAACATGAAATGTTGAAATGTTAAACAGAAAGAGTTATAATGAATACTAGAATCTTTCTGTATAAAATATCAGAATAAACAATGAACAATTGGTAACAATGTAGATAAGGGGATAAAGGATGAACAAACATCAACGACTGGATGAATTAGTCAAACTAGTTGATAGAGCGGGAACAGTCACTGTTTCTGAGATTATGGACAGTTTGAAAGTTTCAGATATGACGGTGCGGCGTGATTTAACAGAGTTAGAAAGTCAAGGAAAACTGACTCGAATTTTTGGTGGAGCCAAAAGTAATAAATCCCAATTCTATCGTGAACTCCCCCATGAAGAAAAGCTATTAAAGAACATAGAAGAAAAGAAGAAAGTAGCCAAGAAGGCTGTAGAATTAATTAAGGATGGGGACACCATTTTTCTTGGCCCAGGAACTTCTGTCGAGGTTCTTGTTGATGAGATTACGAATGAAAATCTTCGGGTGATTACTAATTGTCTACCAATCTTTAATGATCTACAGAAAAAGAAATCTGATACGTTTAAAGTATTTCTCTTAGGTGGAGAAATGAGAGATGCCACTCAGGCTTTTGTTGGAGAGATGACAAATGCCATTATGGATCGGATGTATTTCTCCAAGATGTTTTTTAGTGGGAATGGAATTAAGAATGGTCAGATTATGACTTCGTCTTTTGAAGAAGCTTACACTCAAAAGCTAGCCCTGGAACGATCCACTGAAAGCTATCTTTTGATAGATTCCTCTAAAATCGGGAAGGAAGATTTTACTTCTATCTGTTCCTTATCAGATATCACCGCTGTAATCACTGATCAATCTTTAGATAAGGTACAAGAAAAGGTAGAGGAGTATACAAAAGTGATTTTATAACTTACTCTGATTATATTGTCTAAAAGCTCTTTTTAGGGCTTTTTTTGTTTGACTTAATCAGATTAATAAAAATATTGATTGAATTAAACAAAAAGTGTTGACAATAAACTAAAAAAGGAGTATATTATGATTATGAAAATCAGATTGTGTTGGTTAAAAACAACAATCTGTTCAAATAAATCAAAAAAGGAGAATGCTCATGGCAATTATTATTGGAGCAAATGCTGCAGGAAGCAAGCTGAAAGATGTGGTCAAAGATTATCTCGTTGGAGAAAGCTTTGAAGTAGTCGATGTGACAAAGGAAGGCCAGGATTTCATTGATGTGACACTAGCGGTTGCCACTGAAGTGAATGAGCAAGAAGATAATCTTGGTATTGTCATTGATGCATACGGAGCAGGTCCGTTCATGGTTGCGACAAAAATTAAGGGTATGGTTGCAGCAGAAGTTTCAGATGAACGCTCTGCTTATATGACTCGCGGCCACAACAACTCTCGTATGATTACGATGGGATCAGAAATTGTTGGTGAAGGCCTTGCTAAGAATATTGCAAAAGGATTCGTCAATGGGAAATATGACGGAGGTCGCCACCAAATCCGTGTTGATATGCTCAACAAGATGTGCTAAGGAGAGAGGAGAATTTAAATGAAAATTGCAATTGGATGTGACCATATCGTAACTAACGAAAAGATGGCTGTTGTTGATTTTTTGAAATCAAAAGGCTATGAAGTTCAAGACTACGGAACATACGACCATGTACGGACTCATTATCCAATCTATGGTAAAAAAGTCGGAGAAGCAGTGGCCAGCAGAAAAGCAGATCTAGGAATCTGTATCTGCGGTACAGGGGTCGGCATTAATAATGCGGTTAACAAGGTTCCGGGAATCCGTTCAGCCTTGGTCCGTGATATGACTTCAGCTCTCTACGCTAAAGAAGAATTAAATGCTAATGTTATCGGGTTTGGTGGCAAGATTACCGGAGAACTTCTCATGTGTGATATCATTGAAGCTTTCATTCATGCAGAATATAAACCAACGGAAGAAAACAAAAAGTTGATTGCAAAAATTGAGCATGTCGAAACTCACAACGCTCATCAAGCTGATGAGAACTTTTTCACAGAATTTTTGGAAAAGTGGGATCGCGGAGAATACCACGATTAGTGAGGTAACCAGATGATTCTTACAGTTACAATGAATCCTTCCATTGATATCTCTTATCCGTTGGAAGAGTTTAAGCTAGACACTGTTAATCGTGTTGCAGAAGTCAGTAAAACAGCTGGCGGAAAAGGTTTAAACGTAACAAGGGTTCTAGCAGAAATTGGCGATCATGTCGCCGCAACAGGATTAATTGGTGGAACAAATGGAAAATTCTTGCTTCAGAATCTCCATCAGAATGTGCAGCAGTCTTTTTATGAAATTTCTGGGGATACCAGGAATTGTATCGCCATTCTGCACGAGGGTAAGCAAACGGAAATCCTGGAAGCTGGGCCAAGAATTTCTGCATCAGAGGCAAATGGCTTCTTGCATCATTTCAAGCACTTGATGGAATCGGCTGATGTAGTCAGCATCTCAGGTAGTTTACCGGCGGGTCTACCAGTTGAGTATTATATTCAGCTTATTGAAATTGCCAATCAATTTGATAATAAAGTCGTCCTGGACTGTTCAGGTGCTGCCTTGGAAGCCGTTTTGAAATCGAATGTAAAGCCAACTGCAATCAAACCAAATAATGAGGAGTTATCCCAATTATTAGGTAGAGAAGTTTCAAAGGATATTGGCGAACTCAAATCTGTTTTGTCTGATCCTTTATTTGAAGGAGTCGAATGGATTATCGTATCACTTGGTGCAGATGGTGCCTTTGCCAAGCACTGGGATACTTTCTACAAGGTAGATATCCCTAAAATTGAAGTAGTCAATCCAGTTGGATCTGGGGACTCGACTGTTGCAGGAATTTCTTCAGCTCTGAGTCATCATGTAGATGATGTCTCTCTATTGAAAAAAGCAAATGTTCTTGGCATGTTAAATGCTCAAGAAAAGATGACTGGACATGTCAATGTTTATCATTATGACGGTCTTTATGAACAAATAAACGTAAAAGAGGTATAAACAATGGTATTAACTGAGCAAAAACGTAAATATATGGAAAAACTTTCTGATGAAAATGGTATCATCTCTGCCCTGGCCTTTGACCAACGTGGAGCCTTGAAACGATTGATGGCTCAATACCAAGAGGCAGAACCAACAGTTGCGCAAATGGAAGAACTGAAAGTTCTGGTAGCTGAAGAACTGACCCCATACGCTTCCTCCATGCTGCTGGATCCAGAATATGGCCTTCCAGCTACAAAAGCCCTGGACAAAAATGCCGGTTTGCTGCTGGCTTATGAAAAAACAGGTTATGACACCTCCAGCACTAAGCGTCTACCGGACTGTCTGGATGTTTGGTCCGCAAAACGTATCAAAGAACAAGGTGCAGATGCTGTTAAGTTTTTGCTCTACTATGATGTAGATAGCTCTGATGAACTCAACCAACAAAAGCAAGCCTATATTGAACGTGTGGGTTCTGAGTGTGTGGCAGAAGATATTCCATTCTTCCTTGAAATCTTGGCTTATGATGAAAAAATTGCGGATGCTTCCAGTGCCGAGTATGCCAAGGTGAAGCCTCGCAAAGTTATTGAAGCCATGAAAGTTTTCTCTGATTCACGTTTCAATATTGATGTTTTGAAGGTTGAAGTACCAGTCAATGTGAAATATGTAGAAGGCTTTGGGGATGGTGAAGTGGTGCATACGAAAGAAGAAGCAGCTGCCTTCTTCAAACAACAGGATGAAGCAACTGATCTTCCTTATATCTATCTGAGCGCTGGTGTAGCAGCTAAGCTTTTCCAAGAAACTCTGGTCTTTGCCCACGAATCTGGTGCTAACTTCAACGGAGTGCTTTGCGGCCGTGCAACTTGGGCCGGCAGTGTCAAAGACTATATTGAGCAAGGGGAAGAAGCAGCTCGTCAATGGCTCCGGACAAGCGGTTTTCAAAATATTGATGAGCTCAATCAAGTGCTTAAGCAAACAGCGACTTCTTGGAAAGAAAGAGTCTAATTCTGCTATTTTATAATGAAATTTTTAACAGCTCTGATTTAAAATAGAAGGGGGAAATAAAAATCCAACGTAAGCGTTTCTGCATAAAATAGAGCTTCTGAAAATTTCCTAAAATAGGATCAGTCATTGGTATCCATTTAGGGAGAGTTATCAATGACTGATTTTCGTTTAAAATCACCAAAAAAAGAAAAAAATGTTTAAAAAGCTCAAAGAAAGGGTTTACAAATTATTAACCTTATGATATACTATAGTCACAAGTTAATAAAAGGTGAATGTTAGTAACTAAGATTACGCATGATCACAGACGAATTAGAGGTAAAAAACTTTCTAAGGGTGTTTGTGGTCATTTTTTATTTTCACAATTCTTGAATATTCAAGTAAGGAGGTTACCATGTATCGGATTCTAAATCCAATGAACCACAATGTCGCTCTTGTCAGAAATGAAAAGGGGAAAGAGTTGGTCATTGTTGGGAAGGGAATCATTTTTGGTAAAAAGAAGGGTGATTTTATCCCAAAAGAAAAGGCTGAGAAAGTCTTTCGGATGAAAACGGAGGAATCGAGAGAAAACTTTGTGAGTCTTCTCAAAGATGTTCCGCTGGATTTCATCACTGTGACCTACGAAGTGATTGACAGTCTTTCAAGGAAGTACAGCTATCCGGTTCAAGATTATATCTATGTCACTTTGACGGACCATATCTACTGTTCTTATCAAGCAGTACAACAGGGACGCTACAAGGACAGCGCTCTTCCAGATGCTAGAGAGAAATATCCAGTTCCTTATCAAATCGCTCAAGAAGCAGTTACTATCTACAGAGAGCGCTTGTTAGATACTTTCCCTGATGATGAGGTAAACCGAATAGCCTATCACTTTATCAATGCCGAGGGCAATTCTGATCCTGAGGGGCAAAGCCATCTGGATAAGCGAAAGGAAATCCTGGGAGCTGTGGAAGCTGAGTTAAGGAAGAATGATATTAGAAGAACGGCTGAAAACAGCAACTTCTATGACCGCTTCATGATTCACTTAAATTATTTCTTAGACTATTTAGATAGGAGTCGGGATGATAATGTGTCACTCCTTGAAATGGAAAGTCAGATAAAGCTGACTTATCCAGAAGCCTATCAAATTGGAAGTACCATTTACGAGATTGTCGCTCAACAAACTGGAGTAGATGTATACAACAGTGAGCGAGTCTACCTTGTTTTACATATTCAACGATTACTTTAACTAAAAAAGGAGGTTCTGTCATGAACAGAGAAGAAGTAACATTACTTGGTTTTGAAATTGTAGCCTATGCAGGCGATGCCCGTTCCAAACTGTTGGAAGCCTTAAAGGCTGCAGAAGCGGGAGATTTTGCTAAGGCAGATGCCTTGGTGGAAGAAACCAATGGCTGCATCGCTGAAGCTCATCATGCTCAGACCAGTCTCTTGACAAAAGAAGCTGCTGGCGAAGACTTGGCTTACAGTGTGACCATGATGCACGGCCAGGATCACCTAATGACTACTATCTTGCTAAAAGACATGATGCACCATTTGATTGAACTATACAAAAGAGGAGTAAAATAATGAACAAACTCATCGGACTTATTGAGAAAGGGAAGCCTTTCTTTGAGAAGATTTCTCGGAATATCTATCTCCGTGCTATTCGGGATGGCTTTATCGCTGGTATGCCAGTCATCCTCTTTTCATCTATCTTTATCTTGATTGCCTATGTGCCAAATGCTTGGGGCTTCCACTGGTCTAAGGACATTGAAACTTTCCTTATGACTCCTTATAGCTATTCGATGGGGATTCTGGCATTCTTTGTAGGCGGAACAACCGCTAAGGCTCTGACAGACTCTGTCAATCGTGATCTGCCAGCGACAAACCAGATTAACTTCTTGTCTACGATGCTGGCTTCCATGGTCGGCTTCCTCCTGATGGCTGCTGAACCTGCTAAGGAAGGTGGCTTCCTGACTGCCTTTATGGGAACCAAAGGTCTTTTGACAGCTTTCATCGCAGCCTTTGTAACGGTTAATGTCTACAAGGTTTGTGTGAAAAATAATGTCACCATTCGTATGCCAGAAGAAGTTCCACCAAATATTTCCCAAGTATTTAAGGACTTGATTCCATTCACTTTGTCAGTGGTTATCCTTTATGCCTTTGAACTGATTGTTAAAGCATCTCTTGGTGTAACTGTTGCAGAATCTATTGGTACGCTTCTGGCTCCTCTCTTCTCTGCAGCTGATGGTTATCTCGGAATTACCCTTATCTTTGGTGCTTATGCTTTCTTCTGGTTTGTGGGTATCCATGGTCCATCAATCGTTGAACCAGCTATTGCAGCCATTACTTATGCCAATATCGATGCCAACCTGCACTTGATTCAAGCTGGTCAACATGCGGATAAGGTCATCACCTCTGGTACACAAATGTTCATCGTTACCATGGGTGGTACTGGTGCAACCTTGATTGTTCCATTCCTCTTCATGTGGCTCTGTAAATCAGAACGAAACAGGGCTATCGGACGTGCCTCTGTTGTTCCTACCTTCTTTGGAGTTAACGAACCAATCCTCTTTGGAGCTCCTATCGTATTGAATCCAATCTTCTTCATTCCATTCATCTTTGCCCCAATTGCCAATGTCTGGATTTTCAAATTCTTTGTCGATACCTTGAACATGAACTCCTTCTCAGCTAACCTTCCATGGGTAACCCCTGGACCTCTGGGAATTGTTCTTGGTACCAACTTCCAACTCTTGTCATTCGTCCTTGCGGCTCTTCTGGTTGTAGTGGATATTATCATCTACTACCCATTCGTCAAGGTTTATGATGAACAAATTCTGGAAGAAGAACGTTCTGGTAAATCAAACGATGCTCTGAAAGAAAAGGTTGCGGCTAACTTCAATACAGCTAAAGCAGATGCGATTCTTGAAAAAGCAGGTGCTGCAGAAGAAGCTCCAGCTCAAAATAATATTACAGAAGAAACAAATGTCCTTGTTCTTTGTGCTGGTGGTGGGACCAGTGGTCTCTTGGCTAACGCTCTCAATAAAGCGGCAGCCGAGTACAATGTCCCTGTTAAAGCAGCAGCTGGTGGCTACGGAGCTCACCGTGAAATGCTTCCTGAGTTTGACCTTGTTATCCTGGCTCCTCAAGTCGCTTCTAACTTTGAAGATATGAAGGCCGAGACAGATAAATTAGGCATCAAATTAGCTAAGACAGAAGGAGCACAATATATTAAGCTCACTCGTGATGGACAAGGCGCTCTGAAATTTGTTCAGGAACAGTTTGAAGACTAAATCAGTTAGCTTATTTGAGATGAAGCAAAATAAGTACTTTCCCTGTTTCCTTTCCAATGCTTCATCTCAAATACTATTATAAAGAGGAGAAAAAGATGGCAAAAACGCTCCCAAAAGATTTTATTTTCGGTGGGGCTACGGCAGCTTATCAGGCTGAAGGAGCTACTCACACAGATGGTAAAGGTCCCGTTGCTTGGGATAAATACTTAGAAGATAATTATTGGTATACGGCAGAACCTGCCAGTGACTTTTATCATAAATATCCAGTTGACCTGGCATTGGCTGAGGAGTACGGTGTGAATGGTATCCGTATTTCGATTGCTTGGTCTCGCATATTCCCAACTGGATATGGTCAAGTCAACCAAAAAGGTGTCGAGTTCTACCACAATTTGTTTGCGGAATGTCATAAACGGCATGTGGAACCATTTGTGACCCTTCATCACTTTGATACTCCGGAAGCCTTGCATTCAAATGGTGATTTTCTCAATCGTGAGAATATCGAACATTTTGTGGACTATGCAGCTTTCTGTTTTGAAGAATTCCCAGAAGTTCGCTATTGGACGACCTTTAATGAGATTGGGCCGATTGGAGACGGCCAGTATCTCGTTGGAAAATTTCCGCCGGGCATCCAATATGACCTAGCCAAGGTCTTCCAATCCCATCACAATATGATGGTCTCTCACGCTCGTGCAGTAAAGCTCTATAAGGATAAGGGCTACAAGGGTGAAATCGGAGTTGTTCATGCACTCCCTACCAAGTATCCTCTTGATCCGGAAAATCCGGATGATGTGGTTGCAGCAGAGTTGGAAGACATTATCCATAACAAATTTATCTTGGATGCGACTTATCTGGGATATTATTCCGAAAAAACCATGGCTGGAGTCAATCATATTCTGACTGCCAATGGTGGTACTTTGGATTTACGAGATGAAGATTTTGAAGCACTTGAAGCGGCTAAAGATCTCAATGACTTCCTCGGAATCAACTACTATATGAGTGACTGGATGCAAGCTTTTGATGGCGAGACTGAAATTATTCACAATGGTAAGGGCGAAAAAGGAAGTTCTAAATACCAAATAAAAGGTGTTGGTAGACGGGTTGCTCCAGACTATGTTCCAAGAACAGACTGGGATTGGATTATATATCCGCAGGGCCTGTATGACCAAATCATGCGGGTGAAACAAGATTATCCAAACTACAAAAAAATCTATATTACCGAGAATGGATTAGGTTATAAAGATGAGTTTGTGAACAATACGGTCTATGATGATGGACGGATTGACTATGTTAAACAACACTTAGAAGTCTTATCTGATGCCATTGCTGATGGAGCAAATGTCAAAGGTTACTTTATTTGGTCGCTGATGGATGTCTTTTCTTGGTCTAATGGTTATGAAAAACGTTATGGGCTTTTCTATGTGGATTTTGATACGCAAGAACGCTATCCAAAGAAGAGTGCTCACTGGTATAAACAAGTAGCTAAAACACAAATTATTGAGTAGGTTTTAAAGATACTTCTTTATTATAATTTCTAATATAAAACGAGAATGTGAGTCTTTGAACTGATATCCTCGTTTTCTTTTGTTTTGGAGGAAAAAATGGTTATTGAATTAAGAAATAATGAATTAACTGTACAGTTTAAGGAGTTTGGAGGTGCTTTATCATCAATTAAAGATGAAGATGGAATAGAATATCTTTGGCAAGGGAATCCACAATATTGGAGTGGCCAGGCCCCTGTTTTATTCCCCATTTGTGGAAGTGTTCGTGACGATAAAGTTAGTTTTGATTCTGACAACAAAGATATTCTAAGGATTATTCCTAGACACGGTTTAGTTAGAAAAGAAAATTTTTTATTTAGACAGATTGATGAGCAAACGATAGCTTTTACTTTTAAGTCCACAGAAGTTACTTTGAAAAATTATCCTTTTAACTTTGGATTAAAAATTATTTATCGCTTACACGAGTCAACGATAACGACTCAATATCAAGTGACGAATACTGAAAATAATAGGATATTACCCTATTTTATTGGAGGACATCCAGGTTTTAATTGCCCGTTAATAGATAGCGATATTTACGAAGATTATTATTTGGAATTTTCTGAAGAAGAGACTTGTAGTATCCCTAAAAGTTTCCCAGAGATAGGATTGCTTGATTTACAAAATCGTACACCGTTTCTCATGAATGAAAGAAAGATTGATTTAGTACATTCACTGTTTTCTCATGACGCCATTACATTTGACAAACTTAAGTCTCGTAGTGTCAGTTTGAAATCTAAGAAAAGTAATAAAGGACTGAGAGTGGATTTTAAAGATTTTTCTAACTTAATTATTTGGTCAACAACTAATAATGGTCCGTTTATTGCTTTAGAACCATGGAGTGGTTTATCTACTTCACTTGAAGAAAGTGATATTTTTGAAGAGAAACGACAAGTGACATTTGTGGAACCAGGAGAAACAAGTATTAAATCATTCGATATTACAATTTTGTAATCACAAGAAGATCAATATGTCCAGAAAAGTTAAAAACTAGTTTCAAAAAACATGCATCTGTCTTATGAGAAAAGGAAAAATATTATACCATTTTTTGATAGCTAACAGCATTAGAAACCTCAAATGGCATTCAGATAAGGATGATATAAATTTTGCTGTCATAACATGACAATTTCCCAGCTTTTTTCTGAAAGTGACATATACTTTTCTTAGGAGAAAGCTAGATGTACCAACGTATAAGAGATTTGAGGGAAGATTATGATTTCGCTCAAAGATATGTTGCAGAAGTGCTTTCCTTTTCTCATACTAACTATGCAAAAATTGAGAGAGGGGAGGTGGTTTTAACAGCCGATGTTCTGAACAGGTTACACTAAACTAGACAGAATTTATAAAGTGTTCTACACTAAAGAAAATAGGAGAAAAACTATGTCTAGAAAAATTCGCCGTTACTTCACAGATGACTTCAAACAACAAATCGTTGACTTGCACAATGCAGGTAGAAAACGCAGTGAACTGATCAAAGAATATGATTTAACGCCCTCAACCTTCGATAAGTGGGTTAAACAAGCAAGAACAACTGGTTCCTTTAAAACTGTCGATAATCTGACAGATGAACAACGTGAGTTGATAGAACTCAGAAAACGAAATAAAGAGCTCGAAATGCAATTAGACATTCTAAAGCAAGCGGCAGTGATTATGGCACGAAAAGGGATATAATCACTGCTAACAAGGATAAATACAGCATTTCAGCCATGTGTCGTTGGTTGAAGATTCCTCGCTCTAGCTATTACTACAAAGCTGTAGAGCCAGTACCTGAAGCAGAACTTGGAGAAAAAATCAAATCTATCTTCCTCGAAAGTAAGTCTAGGTACGGAGCCGGGAAGATAAAAAAATGTCTGGAAGTACAAGGAATCAACTTGTCTCGCCGTCGGATTCGTCGCATCATGAAGAGATTGAATTTGGTTTCTGTTTACCAGAAGGCTGCCTTCAAACCGCATGCTAAAGGGAAGAATGAAGCACCAGTTACGAATTTCTTAGAGAGACAGTTTAACCAACAAAAACCATTGGAAACCCTTGTGACGGACTTAACCTATGTTCGTGTTGCCAATCGTTGGGCTTACGTTTGCTTGATCATTGACCTCTTCAATCGTGAAATCATTGGCCTATCCCTTGGTTGGCACAAGACTGCTGACTTAGTCAAAGAAGCCATTCAAAGCATTCCCTACGCTCTGACCAAGGTCAAACTCTTCCATTCTGATCGTGGTAAGGAGTTTGATAATGCCTTGATTGATGAGATGTTAGAAGCCTTTGGCATCACACGTTCACTGAGTCAAGCGGGTTGTCCTTATGACAATGCGGTAGCTGAGAGTACCTATCGCTCCTTTAAACTGGAGTTTATCAACCAAGAAAACTTCCGCTCTCTGGAAGAATTAACCCTTAAAACTAAGGATTATGTCCACTGGTGGAATCACCATCGCATCCACAGCACTCTTAATTACCAAACACCCATGACTAAAAGAGCAATCGTTTAACAAAAACACTTTATAAATTCTGTCTAGTTTAGTGTAACCTGTTCAAGCTATAAGTGTGCGACCCCAGAGGTTCGTATCGGTTGCAAAGTTTTGAAAATCTTTCATGTAGCCACTCGCACGGAAACGTTCCAGTGGATAGTTGTAAATGATTTTATTGTAGATAGTGATGTTCTTGCGTCCGGCCAGGTGCCACGAAACTATCTCGCTCATGAGCATGGACACCTCGTGCGGCGTGTAGAACTCGCCTGCTTTCTTGCCTGCGTTGGCGGCGAAGTTGCTGATAAGGTGCTCGTAGATGAAGCCCAGGATGTAGTCCTTGTATTCGTTTGCCTCGATTTTCGAGCGCATCTTGTTGGCGGATTCCCATATCTTTGATGCCAATTGCTGCTTGTTCGTCTATTAATCCTCGCTTCTGTAAACTTGGCTGATCGTTTCACCGTCCTGTTCTTGACGGAACACGCACAGCCGTAGCTCACCTGGAGGCCGTCGTGGACAGTTTCGATACCAAGCTTCGGTTTAAAGGCAATGTTGGATGCTCCAGAAGAACCACCGCAGCCCCAAATGTCAATAAGAGCCAAAATGGCAAAGAATCAAGTGCACTATTGTGGTAAAAAAAGTTGCGGTTACAATTGAGATGTGGTATAATATAATTATGAATTGCAAGATTTGGGTGACTTATTCACCCGTAATGAAAGATGTAAACAATTCAAATTGATAGGGGACGTCAAAGAAAGGAGAATCCAACGCCATGCGTAGATGGATAAAAATTATGAAAATAAAAAAGCAGATAAAACATAAAAATGTTATTAGGTTTTTTTCGCTCGCGTTGGCGTCCTTGATGATTTTATCTATGTCATGGACACCAATTACGTATGCCGAAAACTTGCAATACGGACCTCAATCTGAACCGCAAGTTGTCACTCCTGTAAAGGAAGAACCATCAAGTATCAAATCCAACGAGGAACAGGGCGGGGATTTAGAGATCGGACCAGAGATTGTTGATCAACCCGTGGGTGCTGCTATACCGGCACCGACCATTAACAAAGTCTTTTGCGACGCCACAACCATTTCCGGCGGTAAGGTACACAAAGATAAGGTTAATAAAAAGACTGTAGTAGCAACAGTCCATGTAACATTAAAGGCTAAAGACGGCACTGTTAAAGCCACTCTTTCCTATACCCCTAAAAGAGGAAATACCTGGAAAGTAGATTTACCTGCTGGAACAAAAGTTGAAGAAGGAGATACAGTTACTGTCTATCAACAATTAGATGAAAACAAATCACCAGAAGTAACTGCAAATGCTGAGCTATCAATAGCAGGTCAGACAACGCTCACAATGCCCGTCGGCGAAATCTGGATTGAACACACGAACTCCAACCAAGTAAATGACGATGAGAAAGCAGAAGCTACTGAACTGTTGAAGAATGCCAATCCGGAAATTGCGAATAAAATTAAGAGTGTTACATTTTCTATCGATGGCACGGATCATGCCTACTATGAAGTGACCTATACCGATAGATCAATCTCCGGAAAAATTGAAGCTCCGGACCTAAAAATCAAAACGGTAACGGAAACATCTGCTGCTCCGACAATACAAAAAGTCCAGGTAACAGATGGACAGATTATCGTTACATTTGCTGAAGAGGTTGCCGCAGGTACGAAATTTTATTTTGTCAACAATTTCACGGATAACGAGGACAATAGTTTCTGTGAAGATGGAAAATGTATAGTGGACAAATCGACTTGGCGAGAGATGTCTCAAACAGTATCCGTTGACGGCACAAAAGTTACGTTCCCAATCAATGATGATGATTTAAAACTCGGAAAAAAGTTCGGTATTATTGTCAAAGAGCCACATAAATTCCGTTCTTGCGCGAAGTCTGAGCCGGTAATAACAACTCCCCAAAAAGTCGCCGTGAGAGATCCCAAAAAACTAACTGATGACGATAAAAAAGCCATCGATAAAGCTATTCGAGATGCCAATACGGTACATAGCGTATCTAAACTCCCCGATGGAACTGGATTTATAAACGATCCTGCGTTTATCGAGTTTGATAAAGACGGAAACGTTACAATAATCAGTCCTAATGATGTGGAAGTTGATTGGGATGACGACGGCAATCCGGTATATCAAAAAAATGCCGATGGAACCTATAAACTAAACGATGGGGCCAAAGTCACTAAATTCCCTGCTAAAGATCTGGTGAAAAATATCGCACCTAAATCTCCGGTGATTGCAGTAGACACGGATAAGGGTGAAGTAACTATTACCCCACCGGCTTATAAAGATCCCGGTTATGATACCGACTTGGCGTCCTACACGATTACGTATAAGGACGAATCGGGCGCGGAGAAAACCGTCACTGCAACGCGAACCGTAGACGCTACCACAGGTAAGACCACGTGGACATCGGATGGTGCGACCGTTGATGCAAATACTGGGGTAGTAACCCTGGAGATTAAAGAGTTAGCAGTTGGAGCCACCATCACGGCAAAAGCAAAAGATAATGGTGGATTAATTCCTGAAGAAGCTCCGCTTGAATCGGATCTGGCAAGCAAGGCTCTCGAAACTGCCACTGTTAGCTACGACGGTAACGGCGGCACCGGCGAAATGAAAGACAAGAAGCTAAACAAGGGCTCAAAGTACAAGATTTTGAGTAATGCTTTCACTGCTCCTGAAAATAAGGAATTTGACACTTGGGAAGTGAATGGCAAAAAACTAGCGCCAGGCACTGAGATTATGGTTGACAAAGATACGCAAGTCACAGCAATTTGGAAGGAGAGCCGGGTCAAGCTAAAAATCACTACATCCGTAACAAACGGAACCATTGATCCGAGCTGCGATGCATATAAGGGAGACAATAAGACCATAAACTATGCACCAAAGGATGGTTACAAGCTAAAGAGCGTAACCGTTGATGCCAAGGAAATGGATATATCTAAATATCCAAATAGCTATACCTTTACGAACCTCGATAAAAACCATGAAATAGCCGTTGTGTATGAACTCCATACATACACAGTGACCTACGACTGGGGTGGAGATGCACCAGAGGGAAAGGCTGTTCCGAAAGATACAGGCAGCTACCACAAGGGTGATCGCTACACCGTAGATACCACCTACAAGAAGAACGACACGGTAAAAGGTGAGAAGGACGGTAAGAAAGGTACGTGGACCTTCAGCGGTTGGACCGATCCGAATAACGGCACCATGGGTGACAAGAACGCAAGCATTACAGGTTCTTGGACCTTCACCGAAGCTAACAAGTATCAGGTTGTCTACAACTGGGGTAAGGACGCACCGGCAGGAAAAGAGCTCCCGAAGAATAGTGATAGTTACTATGCTGGTGATCACTACACCGTAGATACCACCTACAAGAAGAACGACACGGTAAAAGGTGAGAAGGACGGTAAGAAAGGTACGTGGACCTTCAGCGGTTGGACCGATCCGAATAACGGCACCATGGGTGACAAGAACGCAAGCATTACAGGTTCTTGGACCTTCACCGAAGAACCGGCCAAACCGGAGCATCCAATGAACCCAGGAACAGCACAGCCTGGTTCTATAAATGGAAATACAGGAAATAAAGGGACAAATTCTTCTGCAAATGTTCTACCAAAAACTGGCGATGCAACGAGCGCACCATTCTATGTAGGTGTCATGACACTGATTGGATCTGCTCTTTCAGCACTAGCACTGGGGCTTAAGAAAAATAACAACCAATAGGTTAGGCAATGCAACATAGGGAGTTTGTAATCCCGAACATTACGGTATAGTCGTGAAATACGGCTATACCGTTTTTTCGGGCTCATTGTCAACTGTAGTGGGTTGAAGAAAAGCT
>NZ_KV813956.1:0-269 GCF_001813805.1 Streptococcus sp. HMSC066F10 | reverse complement strand
ATAAAAACATCAAAATAAAGCATTCCACCACCGAGAAAAATAAAATAAAAACAATCAAAGGGAAGTATAGAAAAATTAAAGCCTATACTTCCCTTTTTTAATTCAAACAAAGGAGAGAAAACATGATAAACGAAGAAATAAGCAAAGAAGCAGGTCAAGCAGCACAAACCATAATAACATACACAATAAAGGCAGCAAAAGAGTCAATCAACTTAGACAAAGAAATAAGAAAAAAGATGAATGAAACTTTAGAAAAAGCAAATGGAAAC
>NZ_KV813955.1:0-116617 GCF_001813805.1 Streptococcus sp. HMSC066F10 | reverse complement strand
TTATTTTTCTTAAACTTTTTCTTCCAATTTTTCCTTCCTCCTCTTTCTTATCTCCTGTAAACTGCTAAATACTTATACTGGTCATACGAAAGAGAAAATATGTATAAAATAAAAATTCTATGACCTATTATCATAGAACTTTTATATTATTTTTCTATATATTTATTGTTTATCTCTAACAATCATCTCAGCTATCCTATTTATGGCTTAATTTTCTAGTCAAAAAATCACCAGAAAACTGAATGGCAAAGATAAGTACAATGATAATAACTGTTGCTAAAATCGTTACATCGTTATTATAACGATTGAAGCCATAAGCAATCGCAACATTCCCGATCCCTCCAGCACCGACTGCACCAGCCATTGCAGTCTCGCCAACGAGAGAAATGAGAGTGACTGTTGTCACACGAATCAAATCTGGCAGACCTTCGCGTAGATAGACACCTACTAGATCACTGAAAGTCGCTCCGCTAGCCTGCGCTGCTTCGATAACACCGCCGTCTAACTCAGCGAGTACAACTTGAACTTGGCGAGCAAAGAAAGCAAATACTGCAAAAGAAAGAGGTACGATAGCTGCATTTGGTCCAATACTAGTCCCCACAATCAAGTGTGAAAAAGGTGAAAGAACAGCTAACAAAATAATAAATGGGATAGCACGGAAGATAGATGTGATTTTGTCTAAAATCCAAAAAGCTATTTTATTTTCCAAGACACCTCCTGGAGCAGTCAAAACAAGAAAAAGCCCTGCAATTAAGCCTAACAATCCGCCGATAATAAAAGAAATGACTGTCATATACAATGTCAAGTGAATAGCTGTTCCCCAGCCAGCTTGACCGCTCCAACCCATTCGATAAACATTCGGCAAGTATGTTTGAATAAAATTTTCCATCTATGCTTCTCCCTTCAATACTGTCAATTGAACACCAGCTTCACGAATGGCTGTTTTAGCAGCTGCTAGATTTTCCTTTTCACCAGATAAAACAACGACCAGTTCTCCAACAGGCGTTCCACCTAAAATTTCAATGTTCCCATAAAGTATATTGGCAGTAACTTGATGATGTTTGTAAATTTCATTCAGTAAGGGTTCATCTGTAGAGGTTCCTGCGTACTTCATTTGCACCAAGAGACTATTTTTCGCCAAATGTTTGACAATTTCTTGTTGCTCAATCTTGCCCATAGCTTCATCAATTCCTGTTGCAGTCGAAATGAAGTCTTTTGTTAAGTCTTGCTGAGGATTAGAGAAAATATCCAAGACAGAACCTTCTTCAATCAATTGACCGTCCTGCATAACTGCGACACGGTTGGCAATGTCTTTAACAATTTGCATTTCATGGGTGATTAAAACAATTGTTAATCCTAGCTTTTGATTTAAATCTTGTAAAAGAGCTAAAATTTGTTTAGTTGTTTTTGGATCTAAGGCAGAGGTTGATTCATCAGAAATCAAGATTTTAGGGTCATTTGCTAAGGCACGCGCGATTGCAACCCGCTGTTTTTGCCCTCCAGAAAGCTGAGAAGGATAATTTTCAGCACGATCTGCTAAACCGACCAACTCCAACAGTGTACGCACTTTTTCTTTCTTTTCTTCTTTTGATAAGCCAGAATGTTTGAGCGCAAAAGCGACATTTTCTTCTGCCGTCAGTTGACTCATCAGATTAAAATGTTGAAAAATCATGCCGATGTCTTGACGTTTGCGACGCAACTGTTCTGCTGTCAAAGTTACTTTATTGTCAAAAAGAACATCATCATCTACAATAATTTTCCCACTCGTTGGAACTTGCAGTAGGTTAATGACACGAACCAAGGTTGATTTCCCAGCCCCAGAATAACCGACAATTCCATAAATATCTCTTTCTTGAATATGAATCGTCACATCTTTAACTGCTTGAATCTGACGTTTCTTTTGTTGAAAGGTTACATCAATGTGATCTAACTGAATCATTTCTTTACTCATAACTTGCAATCAGCTCCTCTACTAATTCAATATGGGTGTAATAATCTGCAATGCGTACATTTTCGTCACCTCCATGATCTCGACTATTCGCATTTCCAAGTCCAAAGGCGACCATTGGTACCTCAAGTGCTTCAAATACCGTGTGCATCGGTCCTGTACCTGCTGTAGTTGGTAAGACAGAAACTCCTTTTTGATAGAATTTTTTAGCTAGTTCAATGACATTTAAAATCGGCGGTGCACTCATATCACTACGATAGCTCATTTCTCCCAAAGTATAAACTAATTCTACCTTATCAAAACCATTTTTGTCGAGTTGTTTGCGAATCAGTTCTAACACTCTATGTGGTTCCAGTCCTGGCACTAAACGAACTTCTGCTTTTGCTGAAGCCTCTGACGGAAGAATCGTCTTCACTCCTTGATCTTGGTAACCAGAAGTAATTCCTTCAATATTCAAAGATGGTTCAAAGAAAATTCGATTTAAAAAAGCTTTTTTCTCCTCTTGTAATAAAGGTAATTCCAAACCATAAATAGCTTGTACTTCTTCTGGACTGCGTTGAGCGTATTGTTCTACTAAAGCTAACTCTCGTTGATTAGGTGCGATTACTTGATCATAAAGTTCTTCTACCTGAATACGTCCATCCTTACCTCTCAAGCTAGCAAGGGCGTTCAACAAGTACCAAGAAGCTGAATCAATCACACCACCAAAGCTAGAATGAATATCCACTTCCGCACTTTGGACCTTCATATCAAAGGTCACAATTCCTTTGTTTCCGCCAGAAATTTCAAGTTGACCTAAAGAATTTTTAATTCCTTGCTCCCAAACCAACAGGTCTGCTCCATGTAGAAGAGATTTGTGTTTCTCTAGATATTTCTCTAAATCAACCGAAGCAGACTCTTCTGCTCCTTCCATCATAAAAATGACATTGACAGGCAAACTCTTATGCTTTTGTAAATACTTTTGAACAGCCGTCAAACGTGCGATAATATGCCCTTTATCATCATCGACTCCACGACCATACATACTACCATCCCGAATAGATAGAGTGAACGGATCATCTGTCCAAATTTGATCACTATCTGCCGGAACTGTATCATAATGGTTGTAAAAAATAATTGTCTTAGCTGTTGGATTCTGACTTTTAAATGTTGCTATCACAAATGGCGCTGTATAGCTTTCATCTAATTCCACCTCTGCACCAGCTTTTGTAAAAATTTCTTTCAGATAAGCAGCAACTTCTTGTAAACCGACTTGTTGAGCGAAGATTGATTTTTTAGCAATCAACGCCCGTAAAACGGCAATATAGTCTTGTGCCACCATATCCTCTTCAAATCTTTTAATTTGTTCTTCTTCACTTGAAAATGTCATCTTTTCTCCTCATAGAAATGGCGACAAAACTCAGTTGGAATTACCAACTGAGTTTTTAGACTGAACTACAGCTAATAGAATCAAGATTACCAAACTGGTTGGTCTAAGCCATCTGATGTTTCTTCAACCACTTTTTTCACTTCATCTGTATGGCAAGCTTTGATGATTTTTTTAATGGCATCGGCTTTTGAAGATTTTTCCCAATCTTTTTTGGCTGCAATGATATTAAACCATTGTTTTGAATTTTTATCTTTTGGTTCAATGAACAAAGCGTTTTTATAGTCCAATTTTGCTTCTGTTACAAATGTATTGTTTACAACGGCTGCATCTACTGAAGTCAATGAGCGAGCTGTTTGACTAGCATCCAATTCTGTAATTTTCAATTTTTTCGGATTTTCTTTGATATTTGCCACAGTTGCCAATTCATTTCCAGACTTGTCTAATTTAATCAATCCTGCAGATTGTAATAAATTAAGCGTCCGACTTTCATTTGTCGCATCATTTGGAACTGCAATTTCTGCACCATTTGGAATTTGGTCTACTTTTGTATATTTATTTTTTCCATTTTTGGTACCAGAGTAGAGACGAATGGGTGAGATATAAGTTTCAGCAGCTGCGACTAAGTCTTGCTTGTTTTCCTTGTTCCAATTGTTCAAGAAATAGTAATGTTGGAAAGCATTGATATCCACTGCACCATCAGCAACTGCTTTATTTGGTTGCGAGTAGTCCGTAAATTCTGTAAATTCCAATTTAATATTGTCTTTTTTCAACAATTCTTGGATCTTGTCCCAGCGTTTTTCTTCTGAGTCGCTCTTTGTCATCACACCAATCTTAACCGTTTTGGCGTTATCACTTTTATTTCCTGAACCACAAGCTGCTAAACCAATCACTGCTGCAGATGCTAGAGCTGTTATTCCAAACCATTTTTTTAATTTCATTTTCTGTCTCCTTTAAAAATCTTATGAAAATAGTATCGCACATATTTAGCTGATTGACAAATTGTTATTTCATAACAAAGGGTATAGTTATAAACTATAACTATTTTTGTAAGAAAACCAGCTAGCTTTTCATTTTCTTATTTCACATCTGCTTCAGCTGGCAAGTAACTACCACCAAAGAATTTTTGGGATAATTTTTCCAGAGTTCCGTCTTTATACAACTCTTGAATGCGCTTATTAACAAATGTTTTCAACTCATCTTGTCCTTTTGCTAAAAGCGGATAAACATAAGGTTGTTGATCACTTGCTAAATCAATCACTTTCAAGTTGTCCAGTTTTTGATTTTTAATGACTGTTTCAACACCGATTTTATCAAAAATCTTATAATCAAACTTTCCATCGTTTAAATGGCTCATAATTTGTTGAAAATCCGCTTTTGTATAGCTAATTTTTGTTGGATTGTTAGCATGTGCTTGATTGTATTTTTCTAATTGTGCGGCAGTCGTTGTCCCTTGTACGACTTCTGTTGTTTTACCACCAATATCATCCAGCGATTGAATGCTTTTATCAGATTTTTTCACCACTAAAACGTTTGGATTTTTAGCAGTTGGAGCTGCATACAAATACTTTCCTGCACGTTCTTTTGTATAGCTGATATTGTTGACCGCCATTTTGTAGCGATCACTATCCAGACCAGCGAAAATACCTGACCACTCTGTTGTTTCAAATTTTACCTTGTATTTGTCAGAATCTTTGAAGATTGCACGAACTACTTCGATTTCATAACCTGTTAATTTACCATTTTCTTCATAGTTAAATGGTTTGGGTGAAGCATTCGTTGCAACTTTGACTTCCGTTTTCCCAGATGAAGTAGCTGACTTTGAATTAGAGCACGCTGCTAACATTCCTGCTGTTAAAAATCCAAGAGCGACTAAAGAAGAGTATTTCAATACTTTTTTCATATTCCTACATAACCTCTTTCATTAAGATAAATCCTATCATATCAAATATTTTCCTTCTTGACTATTATTTGATTTTTATCAAAGTGATAGATTTTCTTTATCAAGTAGAGCTAAACGAAATCCGATTTTTACCAAACATTGATACATTTGACGAATAGTGGAAAACTCAATTACTTTTCTAAACTAGCTGCGCGCGTTAAAGCGACATCAATATTAGCACAAAAGTTGTCTGCACCAACTCTATCAATAAAGCTTGCTTTTTCCATGACATGGTAAGGTTGTTCGTTGACATTTGCCAAGGATCTCTTCAAGAGCATCCAATCCCGAAATATCCATTGCAGACACACTGCGCATACGAAGAATTAAGACATTTTTACCTTGTTCAGACAAAATAAGTCCTTGATTTGTCCAACGATGATTCTAACGGCTATTCCAAGGGCAAATCCAACCGTGATGGTCTTTGAAATAAATTTAATCAGGTCACCAAAATGCAACAAACTCACACCGATGATCATTAGACCAGCTAAGAAAGTAGCCACTGTTAGACCAGATAGACCGTACTGCGCAATAATTCCATAAATGATAACAACAAAATAGCTATTAGTTCACCAATCTGAACACGACTCCCACCTAAAAAAGGGAATGAAAAAACCAACTACAACAGCTGTATAAAGATCTTGCTCTGGATTGACCCTCGAAACAATCGCTAAAGCAATTGACAATGGTAAGGCAATAATTGCCACGATAATCTAGCTACAAGGTCTTTGACAAATTGTGCACCCGAATAATTCTTTACCATACTAAAAACTTAGGATTGATATGCTTAAAAGCGTCCATTTTCCCCTCCTCTTTTTCCCTGTTCCCAGACGCTTGCGAGAATCTTATTACCATTGTAATATAACCCCATGTAAAATCTCTAGATGACCTGAATATGAAAACTTACCAGAAAAGGCGATAGTTATTTCACCAACGCCTTTAACAATTATTCTCATTCGTTTCTATCCTTTAGTGAGGAGATAGAAAAGGCTGGCTAAACCAAGTCCAAGCATTGTCAGTGCAGCCTTAGTGTCCACTTTTCCTAAAGCAGATAAAACCACTACAACAATCCCCATGGCTACTCCAAGTCCTCTCAACACGGTGTCAACAATATCAGATTTTCTATTTTTCTTGTTTTCTTTCATCACTGTCTGTCCTTGCATCAGCTCATCTACCGATGTATCAAACAGGTCTGCTAATTTAGGAATGGTATTAATATCTGGATAGGATAAATCTCTTTCCCATTTTGAAACAGCCTTATCAGTGACCCCATCTTTTCAGCCAGTTCTAATTGTGTCATCCCTTTTGCTTTCCTTAATGATGAAATCATCATACCTAGTGTTTGTTTTTTCATTAGATTTTTCCTCCCTCCATTTGCTAATTATATTGTAGCACCTTTTCTTACAAACTCAATCGACCAATAGTTTACTTCTCTCAACTTATAGTTTATCACTGGTTTGTCTGTTTTTACGCTCCTTATTTGAATTTTTAGAATAAACTAAGCTACAACAAGCAGTCTTGGAAAACAACCTCACTCTTCAACTACATATTATTAGCTAGCCACCTTTTCTACTAAACTTCATATCTACTCTATCAAAGTAAAGAAGATACTAGCTCAACATATTTACGTTACGGTCTTATAACTAAATTTCTTAAAAAACACTGAGAGATTAGTAAGTAACAAAAAAAGAGACTGGGACAAAATTATCTCAGTCTCAATCTGTATTAGTAAAAAACTCTTGACGCAGTAGCTGTCGGACTCTTCATTTGCTTTTTAAGCTCAGAAGAGTATCTAAGCACCTCTTTCTTCACTATTAAAATCCTTCTACATTTGTATAAATCTTTTGGACATCTTCGTCATCTTCTAACACAGCATACAATTTTTCAAATGTTTCTAAGTCTTCACCTGATAAGGTCACATCAGATTGCGGAATCATTTCCAATTCGGTGACTTGGAATTCTTCTACACCAGATTCACGGAGAGCAGTCAAGGCCTTGTGCAAATCTGTTGGTGCTGTATAAACTGTAATGCTTCCATCTTCTGCTTCTACATCATCTACGTCTACATCTGCTTCTAACAGTTGTTCAAAGATACTATCTGCATCGTCTCCTGCAAACACAATCACACCTTTATTATCAAACATATAAGACACTGAGCCACTTGCTCCCATATTTCCACCGTTTTTACCAAAGGCAGAGCGAACATTGGCTGCCGTACGGTTGACATTTGAAGTTAGTGTATCAACGATGAGCATAGAACCATTTGGTCCAAACCCTTCATAACGCCCCTCTGTAAAGGTTTCGTCTGTATTTCCTTTTGCCTTATCCAGTGCTTTGTCAATGACATGCTTTGGCACTTGCGCTTGTTTCGCACGTTCAATAACAAATTTCAAAGCTGAGTTCGATTCTGGATCTGGCTCTCCTTTTTTAGCTGCTACATAGATTTCAACACCAAATTTAGCATAAACTTTTGAGTTTGCACCATCTTTGGCAGTCTTTTTTGCCACAATATTGGCCCATTTACGTCCCATTGGATATTCTCCTTTAGATTTTCACTTTTTCACTCTTTCTTATTATATCACAAGTCAGGTTGAATTTCACTAGCAAATTATTGACAATGTCTAGCTCTATAAAATAATTTTGTATCAATCTACTATTATCGGGATTTTCCCAAAATTCTGCTCCTCTAGTTGGGCGTGCCCTAGCTGATAAATCCAATCAGCTCGCTGGGTTAAGGAATCCCATGGTTCTTGACCGATGCGACTGATGAAGTCTGTTTTCCCTTTCATCTTTTTAAGATGTTCTCGACCTGCTTGAGTAAAGCCCAAGATATGAATACCGCTAGGCAACTGATCATTTCTTGCACCGACCAAAATATAAGTCAGAATTCGTCTGATTCGTGCTTTCGTATATCGCTTGGTTGCGACTTGTTCGACCAACTCCTCTACGCTATAACTGGTTTTCACTGCTTCCTGCAAGCGCACCGCAAGTTCTTGATTAACCTGATAAAAACTCGTCAAATCGGGATGACTGATAATCTGGTAACGCAGCAAAGGATAGAGTGCTGACCAGGTCACTTTGGGAGACTGAATCAGCAGTTCATGAGCCGGGGTAAATTTCTCCAAAAAATCTGGACAATTAAGACGCTCTCTAAGAGCCGTAGCAGAAGCGTATTTTAAATTTTCTTCTTGTGAATGATAACCAGCTCCCTGGCGTTTGATTGGGAGAAGCTCGATAGCCTTATTCGCGCAAGCTTTGGCATAAGAAAGCCCTAAAATATGATTGGGTGTATTGCCTGTGAATTTCACACCAGCAAACTTTTCCCACATTTTCTGCGTTTTCTGTGGATAAGACAAATCATCTGGCAAATCTTGTATGTAGTCCACCATTTTCTGTTGATTGTCCCCATAAATCTGTGAAAAGTGTTGATAATCTAAGACCTCTTCCGTGCCAAAGGTCAACTTATTCACACTAAGGCGTTCTAAAATATCTACTGCTCCTTGTGCAAAGTAGTCAGCTGACTGAACAGCCACCAAAAATGGTAATTCAACCACCAAATCAGCGCCATTTCGCAGAGCCATTTCCGCGCGTGTCCACTTATCCACAATCGCAGGCTCACCACGTTGGACAAAATTGCCGCTCATGGCAACAATTTTCAAACCTTTAGCCTGCTCTAGCAAGTATTTGTGACCATTGTGGAAGGGATTGAATTCTGCGATAATGCCTGTGATGGTCATGTGGTGCTCCTTTTACAACTATTTTTTTCTTTCAGTAATTTCAGCTTCAATCGTTTGTTTAAATATTTTTCTGACTTGAACTGCTAATTTAATTAATTCAACACAAAATATTAGAAATACCACTATTTCAAAAATTATCAGTATTCTTCCTAAAATTGAATTATCTTTTTTATCAAAAAATAACAAAAAAGAAGGCAAAAAAACTAAAACAATGGAAAAAAACGTTAAATTAATAAATTTCTTAAGTAAATGTAAATCTACATTCAATTGTCTCAAAGACCTAATAAACCTATTTTCAGGAAAAAAAGAGTTTACACCAACTATTGCTAAAAATGATCCTGACAAGAAAATAAAAATTTCTTGAAAAGCTGCTGAAATTTCTTTTATATTATTTATATCAGTTATATACACTTTGGCATTCCATAAAAAGAAAACTACTATTATGTAACCAATTTTTAGAATATTTCTTTTAACTATCTTCATTTTCATAATAATTCAAATAATCTTTTTTATTGGCATATGCTTCTTCTAAAAAAGAATATATATCTTCTGTCGAAAATTCATCTATACAATATTTCTTGTAATATTGTAACTTATATTTTACCAAATCAATAACTTCATTATCACCATATATTGAAAGAGAGGTTACTTTCATATTTTGATTTTTACGATATTCTCCTACTAATTTAACAGAATCAATTATAGTTCGCTTACATAAACTTTCACCATGTATAGCAATATCTACACTGTCTCCTTGCATTTTTTAGCTAACTCTATACCAGAATTGATGCCGTCAACATCATCTGCAAAAAGAGATAATTGTTTTGGAATCGAAACATTTAAAACAAAGTCGTGAATTTGATTAAGATTATCAAGTTTTTTTAAACCATTTTCATCTTTAATAAGTGAAAATTTGAATGCACTATCGTCAATATTAAGTTTTTGAGAAATAAATATTTGAAAATCTTTTATATTTATTTGTCCTTGACCTCGTTTTTGCACTAATATTCCAGATTTAAAATTATAAAGAAATTGAGCATCTTTAGCTAATCCTTGTGTCTCTTCTTTATCAATAATACTTCTTTCCTGAGTTTCAACATCATCTAATTTAACTTCCTCAAGAGTATCAACTTTAGCGATTGTAAATAAGACGTATTCCTCCTTTTTGACAATATCATGTTTGATATAGTAGCTAAAATCAGAAATTGTTTCTGTTTTAATTTTTTTTGATTTGCTAACTTTGAAAAATAGCTATTTATCTTTTGTCTAATTTCAAAATTTGAATTTAATTGATAAAAATAACATTTTAACTCTTTGGTACTAACCATAAAACATTCCTTTACAAATTCATACAAGATTCTTTTATTAATTCAAAAAATGGCTAAAATTACTACTTTTCCGTCAAAGATATCAATATCATCAATTCTAAAATAATTTTGTTGCTTAAGTAAAGCGCTCAGGGTACCAAAAACTGAAAAAGTATCCATATACCTTAGTATATATATAAATGCATCCGCATAAAAGAAGCAATATTATCAATGAATAATTTACCATGCTTCTCGACTTAGGTGAAGCAATATTTATTGCTCCCTTTATTGACTTAGAGCTATGTTGACCTTTTTTTATAATTCCTTGTAATATTGAATTGAAAGTATCATAGCTAAGTTTATTGGGAATTCTTAATTTAATTTTAATAGCTGTACCTGGAAAGACTAGATTTCCCCGTAAATATTCAATACCATTTTTAGTTGCTATAGCCCCCCTGGACACAATAACATATTGACCTTTTAAAACTTTACAGAGTTCTGTAATAGCATATAGCCCATAACCTGAATTAAGGTATTCCGTTTTTTCACCTTCGCGTAGATGTGACTTATCTACGATACCAGCAGTTATACCAGGTTCTAAAGCTAGTCGTATCGCTTCAACATCGTCTAATACTTGAAATTTACTTGTAGAGTTTAAACTTTCTCGAAAACCTCTTCCATAATCAATTAAAGCAATCTCGGCTTCAATATAATCATCATGTACCCAATGCTGTGAGCAGTGCCACCCCTCAAGACATTGGGAATGTTCCGGAATATTTCTGAATAATTCAGAAATAATATACTCTAAAATTCTATATACCTTATCATTACCAGCAGATAATACATTAGAAATTTTTTTAGAGACATTTTCAACTATATTATCCTCAGCTCGATAATAAGTATCCAATGGTGTCTTCATAATAGGAGTGAAAGAACCTGAAAAATCCTTGTTTCTATTATCAATGTTTTTGTCACTTTCAGCAAAATGGAAGAAATTATTATTCTTCGCATAACTAGCTGATTACTTTCCCTCATCATTAATTTCACTTATCACATGATACTCTTGGCTATTCAAAAAGGATGCAACTAGTGCTCCTACAAAAGGAGTTAAAAATTTGATATCATAAATCAGTTTAACCTCCTTATCAGTTGGGTCTAACTCTAAGAGACTATTAATATAGTATCTATATTGAGCTTCGTGTCTATCTATTCTTAATTCTTGCATCGCTAGATTCCTTTCACTCGTGCACAACCAACAATTCGCTAATAATTATAGAAATTAATTCAGAGAATACCTACTTCAACTTAATACTTCTATTATACCACAGCAAACTAATCACAAAAGAAAAAGCCCACCATTTTCGAGAAGCTTTCTTTCCCCCTACTTCTCACACACAAAGAACCAACGCTTGCTTGTTTCTATTGGTGCTTGGTCTTCAAAATCTGCATAGACCTTAACAGTTTTAAATCCAGCTTGTTCTAGTAAAATATCATAGGTCGGAATTTCGTACGTGCGTTCTTCGTGGACTTCGTCGTAACGTGTGAAGCGCCCGTCTTCGTCTTGCAAGAAGAAGGTCAACTCATGCACAACTGAATGGGGCGCCTCATCGGCGTATGTATCCCAAACCATGGCAAATTCATCAGCATTTTCATGGTAAGAATAACCAGGAAAAACGGTATCAGTTTGGTAAGTTGAGTGCACGTCAAAGATGAAAACGCCACCTTCATTCAAGCAGTTGTAAACTTGCTGAAAGACATCACCGACTTCAACTTCATCGGCCATGTAGCAAATTGAATCAGAGTAACAAGTCACCAAGTCGTATTTCCCAGCATGCGATAAATCAAGCATGTTCCCCTGTTTGAATTCCATGGCTTCACCTGCTTCTTTGGCACGTTTACGAGCGATTTCAAGCATCTCGTCACTCAAATCAAGTCCTGCCACATCAAAGCCAGCTTTGGCAAAGCGTACGGATTGAATTCCTGTTCCACAAGCTAATTCTAAGAGCTTTTTCTTATTTTTTGGAAAATGGCGGAGCGAAAAATCGGTCCATTTATCATAAAGATTATCATCCATAATAGCATCATAGACTGATGCGAAGGTTTCATAAGTTGTCATACATTAAATCGCACCGAAACGGCACTTGTCCTTTCTAGTCATTGAAAGGCCGAGGAATTTCCCCAGCCTTACCCTTTATTTGTTTCCAACAAAGCAGCAACATCAACACCTGTTGCTTCATGCCAAAGTTTTTCAAGGTTGTAGTGATTCCGCATTTCCTCAGAAAAAATATGAACAACCACCTCGCCTAGATCCAAAAGCACCCAGCCTCCAGCAGAGTCTCCTTCTACATGGCTAGCTGATTGCCCTGCTTCTGTGACTTTCTCACGAATATTATCAGCAATAGCCTCTAGTTGACGGCTGTTCATAGAGCTGGCAATGACAAAATAGTCTGTCATCGTCGTCAATTCTTGCAAATCTAGCACAGTAATGTCTTCTGCTCGTTTTTCATCAGCTGCCTTGACAACCAATTCTAGTAATTCTTTTTTATCCATTTAATCCTCTTTTAAAATTTCTTCTAAGTCCGCCACTTGGGCAAAACGTCCATTCCAAGTGTTTTCATAGTGCTGCATTAATTGTTCTGCTGTAATTTCTCTTTCAGCAAAGGTGGTCGTGCCATTTTTAACAACTGCCAAATTATAGCCAAATTCAAACGCCACCTTAACAGTCGTATCAATGCAATAATTCGTTGCCATGCCAATGATAATCAGCCGCTCAATAGCTTGGCTATCCAGATAAGTCTGTAAATGAGTTTCTTTAAAAGCACTATTATAATGCTTATCAAAGATTTTCTCGTCAGCTTCTGGAGCAATAGCTCCGTAAACTTCCCAGCCATGGCTTCCTGTCAGTAATTCGTCGTCATTGTGGCGGACGTAAATCACCTCAATGTTTGTCTCACGACAAGTGGCGATTGCTTTTTGCCAGACAGACAAGCAGTTATCAACAGCATACGGTTTAGCCTCTATCAAGGCTGTTTGAATATCAATCACTAACAGAGCTGTTTTCATTTATCATCTTTCATAAAGCCGACATACGCATTATAAGTCTCAATAGTTTGTGGGAAGATAGGCAAGCCCTTGTGTGCCAAGTGTTCCACTGTATGTGCCGTTTCATAAGCCACAGCTTGATTGAGCGAAACGTGAGCAATTTCACGCGCCCGCTCCACTCCTGAAAAGTTCCGATTAGGCTCAATATAGTCTGCTACGTAGACCACCTTATCTAAATCGGACATTTGGGCAGAACCTACGGTATGAATCTCAATAGCTCGTAAAATTTCTGGATCTGTCAACCCTAAATCTTCCTGAATTTTATAAATGCCGACCATGCCATGCCAGACATTATTTCCCCAATCTTTCAACGCTGGATTCAGAGCATACTTATCAATCAGCGCCAGAAATTCTTCGTCAGAGAGCTTTTTCGCATAATCATGGAGCAGACCTGCCAAACCAGCTTTTTCTACATCTACTCCGAAGCGCTCTGCCAAGTCAATCGCTGCTTGTTCCACTCCCAGACAATGTTTAAAACGTTTCTCTGGTAAAAGCTGCTGCATTTTGACTAAAAGTTGCTCACGAGAAATTCCCACATAAGTTTCATATCCCATTGTAAAGCCCTTCTTTCTTAATATAGTCTAAAACTGGCTTGGGTAGGAGAAAATTCGGCGTCCGACCTTGAGCCAGAAAAGCTCGAACCATACTCGAAGAAATATCCATCAACGGCACATCTACCCAGATAACTGGATAAGATGTTCCTGCTTTATAGCGGGGGCGCTGAACCCCAACAAATTGAACCAAATCGACTAATTCGTCAATCCGATGCCACTTGGGAAGGTAATCTACCATATCCGCTCCGATGATGAAATAATAATCTGTATCTGGATGTTTTTCCGTCAAAAATTTCATCGTATCATAGGTGTAACTAATCCCTTTTCTCTCCAGCTCAATGGTTTCAATTCCCAGACCTTCAATGCCTTCAATTGCCAACTCCAGCATTTTCAGTCGGTGCTTCTCATCAATCGTTGATTTTCTATCAACATGTGGTGGCTCATACTCAGGCATCAGCAAGACCTGATCTAAACATAATTGCTGACGAACTTGATCAGCCACGACCAAATGGGCATTGTGGACTGGATTGAAGTTTCCACCTAAAATCCCAACTTGCTTTCTTTTTTTTGCTTTTACTTCTGGTTCCAACTTCACCTTGGTGAAGGGAGTCAGTAATTCAATTGCCATAGGCTGCTTCCTCTAAATTTCTTTTACCTTTACTGAAATTTTGCGGTTTTCCTTTTTGCTAGACTGTTTGTAGAGAATTAAAATACGACCAATTTTTTGAACAATATCCACACCTATTTCCTCTTCGAGAATTTCTGCTACCTCATGGATGTTTTCATCTGTATTTTGTAGAAGAGTTACTTTAATCAATTCTCTAGCATCTAGAGCTTGACGGACACTCGTTTTAATCTGGTCGTTGAGACCGTTTTTGCCAATCTGAATGATGGGTTTGAGACTGTGAGCTTGGCTATTTAAAAAAGCCCGTTGTTTTGATGTTAATGACATAGATTCCTCTTTTGTTTCTTATTTCGTTTATCTTCTCTTTATTTTTCTAACAGCCATTTCCTCTTAGATAATGGCTTTGCGGGTAACCACTGCTACTTCCTCTGGTGCCCAGGCTGCAATCTTTGCTGGTCCTGTTACACGAATCCAGCCCAAGCCTGAAAAAACTACATCTGTTTTAGCTTCAATTTTCAACTCATGTTTGACTAACTGAGGAAAATCTGATACTTCTTTTTTAGAGGGCGGTGTTAGTAAAGAGCCAACATGTTTTTCATAAAACTCCCCCGCTCCCGCAAGCCTGGTGCGATGCAATTTGAGCTCATTGTCAAAATAAGCCGTAAAACCCTGTTTGTCACCCGACACAAAATCAAAGCGTCCCAAGCCCCCTAAAAAGAGGGTTTGTTCAGGATTAAGTTGGTAAGTTTTGGGCTTGATTTCCTTTTTCGGACTGATATATTTGAGATTTTTAGCAGACAGATAATGAGCCATTTGGTGACGGTGGATAATCCCTGGTGTGTCGTAGATATGACTGCCGTCAGCCAGCGGAATTTCAATCTTATCCAGTGTCGTCCCTGGAAATCGTGAAGTCGTAATAACTTCCTTATCCCCGGTAATTTCCTGAATAATGGCATTGATAAGTGTGGACTTACCAACATTGGTCACGCCGACCACATAAACGTCTCGACCTTTTCGATATTGCTCAATCTTTTCAATCAATTCTTTAATCGCTTGCTTGTTTTGAGCTGAAGTCAAAACTACATCAACAGGGCGCAGTCCTTCCTCGTGAGCCCGCTCCATCAGCCACTGTGTAACCTTGCTCGTCTTGACCGACTTGGGAAGAATATCTTTTTTATTCCCGACCAACAGCACATCATTACCAGCCACAAAACGTGGCAAACCCGGAATGACTGAACCATTAAAATCAAAAATATCTACTACATTGACTACGAGAGCATTGCTGTCGCCGACTTCGTGGAGAAGTCTGAGAAAATCATCGTCTGTCAGTTGCACATCAGTAATTTCGTTGTAGTGGCGCAGACGAAAACAGCGCTGGCAATACAATTCGCCCGTCTCCAGTCCCTTTTCCAAAGCTGACTGAGGAGTATAGCCAAGCCTATCCTTATATTTTGTCTGAATCGGCGCTCCGCACCCAATACAAAGAATGTCTTCCATGTTTAAATTCCTTTTTTATACTCAATCGGTTCGTATTTTTCAGTGATTTTTTTCAACACACGACGCTCACGAGCTCGGTTAATCTGGGTCTTTAACGAATCATGCTCGACCAGTGGCTTGACCAAAATCGAACGAATTCCTGCTCTATGAGCAGCTCGAATATCAGTCATGAGCTGATCTCCCACCATGACCACTTCATTTTTCTCAAAATGAAATTCTTTCAGCGCCCGATCAATCCCCCAAGTGAATGGTTTCATAGACCAACAGACATAGTCAATTTCAAACTTTTCAACTGCTCGTTTTACTCGTTTTTTAGTGTTATTGGACACCACAATAATCCGAATCCCTGCATCGCGCACATCATGGAGCCACTGCTTCATTTCTGGTGTTCCATCGGGATTGTTCCATGCGATAAGAGTATTATCTAAATCCACCAAAACAGCCTTGATACCGTGTTTTTTTAAACTTTCAACTGTCAAATCATAAACTGCCTCAATCGCAAAATCAGGCATGTAATTTTCAATCGCCACATTTCTCTCCAAACATTATACTTCTACCTATTTTAACATAAAAAAAGAGTTTTCGCACCCTAGATTTTTTCATCGATTTTATGTACAATTTGCCAAAAATTGTTTAAAAATGTTATAGTTAAAATAGAGAATTTGACACGGAGGACATTATGGCAAATACGAGCAAGAAAATGGCTGCCGTCTCCCCTTTTTTACAAAAATTTATCAATTGGTCTTCTATTATTGGAGCGCTTGGTACGGTGATTTTCTGTATCTGGGCCTATTATGCTGGCATTTTACAATCCAAAGAAACCCTGTCAGCCTTTATTAAGCAAGCTGGCATTTGGGGACCGCCACTCTTTATTTTCCTGCAAATCCTACAAACAGTTGTTCCTATTATTCCTGGAGCTTTGACTTCGGTTGCTGGTGTCTTCATTTATGGTCATATCATTGGTACCATTTATAATTATGTCGGTATCGTCATCGGCTGTGCTATTATTTTTTATCTGGCGCGTACCTACGGTCCGGCTTTTGTCCAATCTGTCGTTAGCAAACGCACCTATGACAAATACATTGGCTGGCTGGATGAGGGCAATCGTTTTGAGCGTTTTTTCATCTTTATGATGATTTGGCCTATCAGCCCAGCAGACTTTCTCTGCATGCTGGCTGCCCTTACGAAAATGACTTTTAAAAAATATATGATAATTATTGTATTATGCAAACCAATCACACTGGTTATTTATACTTACGGTGTGACGTATATTATTGATTTCTTTTGGCAATTATTTTCAAAATAAAAGGCAGAGTGAAATAAACAGCTCTGTCTTTTTATAAGATCCCTTTTCTTTTTTCCAATATCAAATCTTTTATAGAAATCAAAGCGACCGCTGATAAAATCATAAACATACCAGCAAAATCTACGAGATAAAATTGCTCGTGCATAATGAGAAAGGCGAAAAATACAGCCGATATAGGCTCAACAGCCGCTAGAAGGCTAGATTTCACAGGCCCGACTAAACTGGTTCCTTTGAGAAACAGTGTATAGGCGAGGATTGTCCCCACTAAAATAATCCCCACTAAAGCCAGATATACTTTCATTGACAACTGCCAATGAAAACGCAAAATACCGCTAAATGGCGTTAAGACAATGCCTGCTAGCATCATGCCCACTCCAATCACCGGAATACTACCCCATGTCTTTATCAGCTGAATCGGAATAAGAATATACAAAGCGTAAGTGAATGCGGCAAACAGCCCCCAGAACAGTCCTGCAGGTGTGACAGATAACTGATTGAGTTGTCCATGGGTGGCAATCAAAAAGGTTCCACCAACCGCTAATATCATAGACAATACTTCTGTCACAGTAGGTGCAACACGGTCTTTGAGACAAGTGTAAGCAAGGATTCCCACCGGACAGACATATTGTAAAACAGTAGCCGTTCCTGCATTGCTTTCATAAATAGACTTTAAATAAGCAAATTGATTAAGCAACAATCCTAATAAAACAAACAGTGCCAAAGGCATCATCGCCTTTGGGTCTTTTATCATCTCAATCAATTTTCTACAATTAGTTAGCACCATATACAATACCAACAAAGCCCCTGCGATTAGAAGTCGGACATTTGTTAAAACTAAAACCGAAAATCCATGCGCCATCAAGTATTGTCCGCTCGTTCCAGATAATCCCCATGCAATTCCTGCGACTAAGGTTAAAATGGTGCCTTTTGCTATTTTTGACATATCTTACCCCCAAACTTTTCCATTCTATGATTATAGCAAAAAAATCAGCCGAAACGACTGATTTTTTTAGATTTTACAACTTCGCCAATTCCTCATTAAGTAGTTTTTGAGCTACTTGTGGATTGGCTTGACCTTTAGTTGCTTTCATGAGCTGACCAATCAAGGACTTGGCTGCATTTTTGTTGCCGCCCTTGTAGTCGTTGAGAGCTTTTTCATTGTTAGCAAAAACGTCCTGAATGATTGGCAATAGTTGTGCTGGATCAGAAATTTGCACCAAGCCAGCTTTTTCAACGTATTCCTTGGCTGAACCACCATTTTTCGCCAAATGAACAAAGACTTTTTTGGCAATTTTAGAGGAAATCGTACCATCTGCCACCAAACTCAACATTTCAGTCAAATTGACTGGTGTCAAACCGATTTCTTCAATGGTTTCACCTTCTGCATTGAGGTACTGAGCGACCTCACCTTGGAGCCAGTTTGACACAGATTTTGCGTCTCCGCCTGCTGCCACCGCAGCTTCAAAGAAATCTGAGATGTTCTTCGTCGCTGTTAATTGTTTAGCATCATAGTCTGACAATCCAAAATCTGCCTTGTACTTAGCCCGACGTTCTTTTGGAAAGGCTGGTAAATCTGAACGCACCGCCTCAATCCAGCTGTCATCAATCTCAAAGTTTGGTAAATCTGGCTCTGGGAAATAACGATAATCAGCTGAACCTTCCTTGACCCGCATCAAAAGAGTTTCACCTGTTGCTTCATCGTAACGGCGAGTTTCTTGACGAATCTGACCACCGCTACGCAAAATCTCAGCCTGACGTTTTTCCTCAAAAGCCAAGCCCTTGCGAACAAAATTGAAGGAATTAAGATTTTTCAATTCTGTCTTGGTTCCAAACTCTTCTTGGCCATAAGGACGGATAGAAATATTTGCATCCACCCGCATGGAGCCTTCCTCCATCTTGACATCGGAAATACCCGTGTATTGGATAATTTCTTTGAGCGCTGTTAAGTAAGCGTAAGCTTCGTCTGGACTGCGCATATCAGCTTCTGAAACAATCTCAATCAAAGGCACCCCTTGACGATTGAGGTCAACATAAGAATAACCGTCGCTGCCATGGGTATTCTTGCCAGCATCCTCTTCCAAATGAGCCCGCTCAATGCGAATTTTCTTAGTCGTCCCGTCTTCTAGCTCGATTTCAATCCAGCCATTATAACCAATCGGATCGTCAAATTGAGAGATTTGATAGGCTTTCGGATTGTCTGGATAGAAATAATTCTTGCGATCAAAGTGCATCTTTTGATGAATATCCATATTGAGTGCCAGAGCAGCCTTAATACCGTAATCAATAACTCCCTTGTTCATCACCGGCAGGACACCTGGGAAAGACCAGTCAATGATATTGGTGTTGGTATTTGGATCTTCCCCAAAATGAGCCGGTGCTGGTGAGAAAATTTTTGAATTTGTTTTTAATTCAACGTGGACTTCTAGTCCAATAATCGTTTCAAAGTTCATTATTTTTCACCTCCAAAAATGACTGGTTTTTGCTTGTGGTAGTCTGTCGTTGCTTCAAAAGCTGCTGCTACTTGGTAAATCGTTTCTTCATCAAAATGATTTCCAATCAATTGCAGCCCAACCGGCAGACCTTCCGCAAAGCCTGCTGGAATGGAAATGCCAGGAAGCCCTGCTAAATTGACCGGAATGGTCAAAAGATCAGCCAAATACATAGCTACTGGATCGTGACTTTGAGTTCCTAAGTCGTAAGCAACCGTCGGCGCAGTTGGTCCTAAAATCAAGTCATACTTTTCAAATACTTTGGCAAAATCTTGCATAATGAGTGTCCGAACTTGACCCGCCTTCTTGAAATAAGCATCATAATAACCAGACGATAGACTAAACGTTCCTAGCATAATTCGGCGCTTCACTTCCTCACCGAAACCTTGGCTACGAGACTTGACATAAACATCTTCTAAGTTTTCAATCTCATCTGCCCGATAGCCATAACGAATCCCGTCAAAACGTTGCAAGTTAGAGCTGGCTTCAGAAGAAGCGATGATATAATAGACTGCTACCCCGTATTTGCTGTGGGGCAGGCTAACTTCTTCAACAATCGCTCCCAAACTTTCCAGATGCTTGGCAGCCGCTAAAATGCGTTCCTTGACTTTTTCATCAATCCCGTCGCCCATATATTCTTTCGGAAGAGCAATTTTCAATTCTTTAATATCTTGACCAATCTTACTAGTGAAATCAGGAACAGTTCGTTGAGAAGAGGTTGAGTCTTTTTTATCATTTCCTGCAATTACGCCCAAAAGCTGAGCATTTTCTTTAACCGTCCGAGAAAAAGGTCCAATTTGATCCAACGAGCTCCCAAAAGCAATGAGTCCAAAACGAGAAACACGGCCATAAGTTGGCTTCAGTCCGACCACTCCGTTAAAGGAAGCTGGCTGACGGATAGAGCCACCGGTATCAGAACCTAAAGACAAGCGAACCTGACCAGAAGCAACTGCTGTTGCTGAACCACCAGATGAACCACCGGGAACTTTTGTAGCGTCCCAAGCATTTTTCGTAGTCTTAAAATAAGAATTTTCACTAGAGCCGCCCATGGCAAATTCGTCCATATTGGTCTTACCAATGACAATCATGTCTTTCTCATGGAGTTTTTCCACACTGGTTGCATCAAAAATTGGTTTATAATTGTAAAGAATTTTTGACGCAGCTGTCGTTAAAATCCCCTTAGTAGAAATATTGTCCTTAACAGCCAGTGGAATCCCGCTCATAAAATTATCCGCATCAATTCCCTTCGCGTCTACTGCTGCTGCTTGCGCCAAGGCTTCTTCTTCACTAATCGTAATAAAGCTATCAACTGCACTTTCTCGACTCTTAATACCTTCCAGAGTAGCTTTCGTCAGCTCAACTGCGGAAAGTTCCTTTTTGACAAGGAGATTATGCAATTCTTCAATTGTTTTTTGATTCAAAGTCATTAGGCGTCTCCTCCGTCATCTAGAATAGCAGGCACTTTGATATAGCCTCGCTCTTTTTCAGGTACATTTTGGAAAAGTTCTTCTCGATTCCAACCTGCAACTGCTACATCTTCACGCATATAGTTGACATTTTCCGCAACATTTGATGTAAAAGGCACACCAGTCGTATCAACTTCGTTTAACAACTCCACCATGTCCACAATTTTTGACAAAGTTGTCGCAAATTCTGCCGTTTCTTCAGGTGAAAAAGCTAGTTTTGACAAGTGAGCAACATGCGTTACTTCCTCTTGAGTAATTTTCATCTCTGTTTCCTTTCTCTTCTTTTATTTTTCAGTGTAACCGAAAAACAATCATCTTCTTATTTTATCACAAATAGGCTTAGTTCTTCAATTCCAAATGAAGTTCTTTCACTTGACTCGCATCTACTTGACTGGGACTTTCTAGCATAGGATCAAAACCAGTTCCATTTTTAGGAAAGGCAATGACCTGACGGATATTTTCTTCACCAGCTAAAATCATAACCAGTCGATCCAAGCCCAGTGCTAGACCACCATGCGGCGGAAAACCATAATCAAGCGCTTCTAAGAAAAAGCCAAAGTCACGCTCGTAATCTTCTTTTTCCATGCCCAAGAGTTCAAACATGGCTTCTTGACTCTTTCGATCATGGATTCGTAAACTACCGCCTCCAATTTCATAGCCATTAAGGACAATATCATAGGCATGACTTTTGATTGAAGCTAAATCTTCTTTCTCATTTTCAAAAATTCCTTGGGTGAATGGGTGGTGCATGGCTTGATAGCGTTCTTGCTCCTCATTCCACTCTAGCAAAGGCCAATCCAGCACCCAAAGGAAGTCCAGTCGACTCTGATCGATTAAGTCTAATTGTTTGGCAATCTCCAATCGCAAGTGCCCTAGAGCTTCTTGGGCTTGTCTTCTCTTGGCGATGACCAGTAAGAGCAAATCACCGTCTTGCGCTTCAAATCGGTCTATGAAGGCAACTGATTCTGCTTCAAAAGTCGAAGCCAAATCCCCTTGAAGTTCACCTGCTTCCACCTTAAGACTAGTAAACCTACTAGCTCCAAATTCTTTCATTTCTTGATAGAAATGACTGAGCTGCTTCTTCGTGAAAGAATCCGCAGCATTTGGAACACAAATGCCCCATAATTCTTCATGACGAGCAAAAGCCTGCTTCAGCAAAAGAGAGGGATTATCCTGACAGAGATTGGTCAGATTTTTTAATTCCAAACCAAATCGCGTATCCGGCTTATCTGTACCAAAGCGGTTCATGGCTTCCTCATAACTGATAGTCGGAAAAGCTTCTGTCAGCTCCAAACCATGAGTTTTCTTAACAACCGCTTTGAGCATAGCTTCAACCAGAGCTTGGATTTCTTCTTCGCTTGCAAAACTCAACTCTAAATCCACCTGAGTAAATTCAGGCTGACGGTCTCCCCGTAGATCCTCATCTCGAAAGCAGCGAACAACTTGATAATAACGTTCCAGACCAGCTCCCATTAAAAGTTGCTTCAACATTTGCGGGCTTTGAGGTAAAGCATAAAATTGATTTTTAAAAA
Source organism: Streptococcus sp. HMSC066F10 (assembly GCF_001813805.1). Classification (NCBI taxonomy): domain Bacteria; kingdom Bacillati; phylum Bacillota; class Bacilli; order Lactobacillales; family Streptococcaceae; genus Streptococcus; species Streptococcus sp. HMSC066F10. Next base: position 93,749 of record NZ_KV813955.1, on the reverse strand, counting down.
CTCGACTAGGAACCAAAAAATCTCTGGCTCCTTCTGGTGTGGATTTCGTCAAATAAGGTGTCTCCACTTCCAGAAAATCCTTACCGTTCAAGTAGTCACGAATTGTGCTGGTTACTTGGTGACGAAGTTTGAGGTTTTCTGTCATCTTACCCCGACGCAAATCCAGATAGCGGTACTTCTGCCGCAACTCTTCTCCTGTATGAGCGTGCTGATCAAGTTCAAAAGGAAGAGGCTTACTGCTTGCAAGGATTTGAATTTTCTCTGCTCGCAACTCGACTTGCCCTGACTTGATTGCTTTGTTGACAAAGCGGGCTTCTCGCTTGACAACTTCTCCTGTAACAGAAATCACATCTTCTTTATGTAGATGTTCAATTTCAGTAAAAGCCGGACTATCACCTGCGACAAAAACTTGAAGCAGTCCTTCTCGGTCTCGTAGCTCTATAAAAGCCAATTTCCCATGATTTCGGATATTTGCAACCCACCCAGTCGCTGTCATTTTCTGACCAACTTGTTCCAAACCGTAGTTTCCAATAAAAACTTCTTTCATATTCTCTATCTCTTTCTAAATTCATTTTCAAATTAACCATTTGCCGCAAATTACTTATAGAAATCTACGCCCGTAGCTCTAGATACTAAAAGTAGGAAGCATTTTTTGTTTACAGCTTTTGTCCAACTGACAAAATTGCATCCGCTTCTCTAAGTACTAAGAATTATAAGGAACATCGACCTTACTGCCTAATCTATATCCACGGCTATAAACGCTAAAGCATTAAGAACTATGGAAAAACGGCTTACGTCTGTATAAACAGACGAAAGCCGTGGTACCACTGTTATTCGTTGCATTGCAACCTCTAGCTCGTAACGTGAGCAGACGTTTGTGCTTTGATTCACACAAATTTCTTGCAATGATATAATAGTTTTAGACAATATCATCCTTTGCCATTAATAGCATAGAAAAAACCATTTTATCATTGACAGTATGTTCTTCGGATTTTGCTTTCTTGGCGCTGCTCTCAGCTTTCAGCACTCTCTGTTCAAGTCAACAAGCCTACTCTACTGCTTTTTTACTTTTAAATTGTTATCTATTATAGTCGAACCTAAAACATTTTGCAAGTGGTTTAGTGCAAATTTATGATTTTCCTCCGAAAGAGAAGCCACAGCAGACTCTACCACCTCAATTTGATACCCTAAATTATAGGCATCAATAGCTGTGTGGAGAACGCAAATATCCGTCAGAACACCAGTTAAAATCACCGTGTCTACTTTTCTTTCTCGCAGGCGAATATCCAAATCTGTTCCTGAAAAAGCAGAATAATGTCGTTTGTCCATCCAAAGGACGCGAGAATCTGCTTTATGCTCCTGATAGAAATCAGCTAATAGTCCATAAAGGTTACGTCCACTAGTGCCTTTGATGTTATGTGGTGGAAAGAGTTTACTCTCTGGGTGAAAAATATCCCCTTCATCATGGGCATCAATGGCAAAAAAGATATAATCGCCTCGATCAAAAGCAGTCTTTGTTACCTGTGCGATAGTTTTAGAAATCGCCTGAGCCGGTGCTCCAGCTGTCAGTTTGCCATCATCTGCCACAAAATCCACCGTATAATCAATCGAAATCAATGCTTTTGTCATCAGTAATCTCTCTTTTTAATCTCTTCAAAGACATCGGGAATAAGGACTTTAAGATAGGTTCCTTTCATTCCTAAAGAACGACTTTCAATAATGCCTGCACTCTCTAGTTTACGCAGAGCATTGACAATTACCGAGCGAGTAATGCCAATACGATCCGCAATGACCGATGCTGTCAATTGACCTTCATTGCCATTTAATTCACCTAAAATAGCTGAAACAGCTCGTAATTCTGAATAAGACAAAGTATTTACAGCCATGGTTACCGCTGCTCTGCGACGAATATTTTTTTCATCTTCTTCTCGTTGGAAGTTGAGCAACTGAATACCAACCACTGTACTTGCAATTTCAACCAAAATCAAATCATCATCATCAAATTCTTTATCATTGCGCCAAACAATCAAAGTTCCTAAGCGAATCCCTGAAACATGAATAGGCGAAATCGTCGTCAAGCCGTCTGGAAATTCATCTTTGGTTTCAACTGGAAAAATTGACAAATCATGATTGACAGGAAGATTGGCTTCTGTGTCATACATTAAATTCGCTGTGCGAACATATTCTTCTGGGAAGATTTTCGTTTGATAAAATGCTTCCACACGGTCATTGTTCGTCTTGTAGCGCATGAAATACCCCAAAAGACGCCCCTTGCTGTTTACAATACAAGCATTGCAATCCATAATTTCAGCTAGCTGCTGGGTAATTGCATTGTAAGGTAATTCATCCTGTAATCGCTCATCTGAACGACGCAAAATAGATGTAATTTTTCGTGTTTTTGCTAATAAGTTTGCCATAATTTACCTCGCATATAATCTTATTGATTATATCATAAAGCGCTTTAATCTTCAACAATTATCTGAAAATTGTTTATTGAGATACAATTGTGTGCAATTAGCTTGGCTAGCCTTCTCACTCCTCCATATTAGCACAAAAAGCTGGGACGAAAGTCTCCAGCTTCATAGCACACTGTGTAATAAATTGACGATGCAGTAGGTGAATGCGTCAGCAATCGTGCGAGTCTGTCTCGCTTTCTATTATCTCCGATATTGCCTTAAGAAACGAGTCATCTTCTCTTGGATTTGTGCTAACTCATCTACACGAGGCAGATAAACAATACGAAAATGATCTGGGTCTTTCCAGTTAAAACCTCGTCCATGCACCAGTAAAATCTTTTCTTGCTTTAAGAAATCCAGCACGAATTGCTCATCGTCATCTACTCGATACATTTCCCTATCAATTTTAGGGAAAATATAAAGCCCCGCTTTAGGTTTGGTTGCCGACAAACCCGGAATTTCATTGATAGCCTTGTAAATAAAATTCCGTTGCTCATAAATGCGACCACCAGGAAGCAACAATTCATCGACTGATTGGTAGCCTCCAAGCGATGTTTGTACCACATGCTGAGATAAGACATTTGAGCACAAACGCATATTGGATAGCATATTCAGGCCTTCAATATAATCTTTTACGTGATATTTAGGACCAGACAGTACCATCCATCCGACACGAAAACCAGCAATACGATGTGATTTAGACAAGCCGTTCATGCTGACACAAAAAAGGTCAGGAGCCAAACTTGCGATAGCCGTATGTTTCTCACCGTCCATCACTAAACGGTCATAAATCTCATCTGCAAAAATAATCAAATTGTTTTGCCGCGCAACTTCAACAAGCTCTTCCAACACCTCTTTTGGATACAAAGCTCCTGTCGGATTGTTTGGGTTGATAACGACAATAGCCTTTGTATTAGAGGTAATTTTTGATTTGATATCATCAATATCCGGATACCAATCTGCCGCTTCATCACAAAGATAATGAACTGCATTTCCCCCAGCTAAACTGACCGCTGCCGTCCAAAGCGGATAATCAGGCATCGGCACCAGCACCTCGTCACCATTATCCAGCAAACCTTGCATAGACATAACAATCAGTTCGCTAACCCCATTTCCAAGGTAAACATCTTCAATATCAACATTAGGAATATTTTTCAATTGACAATATTGCATAATAGCTTTTCGAGCAGAAAAAATCCCTTTCGAGTCCGAATATCCCTCGCTATCACGCGCATTCATAATCAAGTCATGAATCACCTCATCTGGTGCGGTAAAACCAAACTCAGCTGGGTTTCCCGTGTTTAAACGGAGGATTTTCTCACCGTTTGCACGCATCCGCATGGCTTCTTCTAAGACGGGACCACGAATATCATAAGCCACATGTTCTAATTTTGTTGATTTATTAAATTCTTTCATCGAATTTTTCCTCATTTCAAAAGAGTCAATTTATTATAACGCAATTTTTCTAAAAAATCTAAAAAACTTCTTGTAAAGTCTGCTTGAAAATACTTTACTTTTTTCATGTAAAGGGTTACAATATAACTAAAGAAAGAATGGAGGTATTCCTATGCTACAAAGATATCAAAACATTATGGTCGCTGTTGACGGTTCTCACGAAGCTGAGCTTGCTTTTGAAAAGGGCGTAAATGTGGCGCTGAGAAATAATTCACGCCTAACGATTGCCCATGTAATTGATACACGTGCCTTGCAAAGCGTTTCTACATTTGATGCAGAAGTCTATGAAGAATTGCAAGAAGATGCAAAGAAACTCATGGATCAATATGCTGAAAAAGCCAAAGAAGCCGGCGTGGCAAATGTTGTCACAATTGTTGAAATGGGAAACCCGAAAACCCTTCTTGCAACAGATATTCCAGAAGAACAAAAAGTTGACCTCATCATGGTCGGTGCTACTGGGCTCAATGCCTTTGAACGGTTACTAGTCGGCTCTTCATCTGAATACATCTTGCGCCATGCAAAAGTTGATTTACTGGTCGTCCGCGATAAAGAAAAAACATTATAATCCAAAGTTAAAGAGAGATTGGCACAAACCAAGCTCTCTTCTTTTTCATTCTACATTTTTCGTGCAATTTCGTTGATAGGCTTGAATTTGACGTTCAAGCTCTTTTTTAATAGCTGGCTCTGGGGCATAATTTTCTTCCCAATCATCTGGTTTTAAGATTTTATGAGTGATAGGGTCAAAATGCGCTTTGCCATCTGGAAAGAGTTTACCCATATTGGCTCGGTGGACAATCTCAAACAAGTATTCTGGATCCACTCCCATTAACACAAAACTGCCATAGGTAAAATACAACATATCAATCAGTGCATCTACTTGCCCAACTAAGGACATCTCTGCTTTGCTCTTCTTTTTGACTTTTTCAGCAGCTTTGTCCACAGCTTCGTGCAAAGATTGAACAGACTGTTCAAAGACCTCTTCAGAAGGACTAGCTGCCCACAAAAATTCCACTAATTCTTCTACCTTGAAGCCTGCACGATGACGAGCACCCTCTGTTGTCCACAGGATGGGCTCTTCCTGCGTGCATTCATCCATTATCCCATGAAATTCTTTGACCTTATTAAAGTGGTGGTCGCTACTGACAAAGACTTTTTCACTCGCCAAAATACCAAAATGCTCCAAAGCCTTATGAATCCCGTCCTGACTATTACTGCTAGTAGTGTGTTTTGCAACTTCTTTCACTCGACTGGTTCCATTTCCCATGGCAATAGACATACCAACGCCCGCTAACATCTCAACATCATTATCAGAATCACCAAAAGCCATGACTTGATTGATGTCAAAACCGTATTCTTTTCCGACCAGCTTAATTCCTTCTAACTTTGACATTCCTTGATTGACGATATCAGCTGCGAAAGGACTGCTACGAGTAAACTTTAAATCTGGAAAATCCGCTTCGATAGTTTGTGTTTCTTTTGGTGTTGCCAGCATCAGTACTTGATAAATCGGCTCTTGAATGGATTTCAATAAATCATCCTGCTGTTGAGGAAGTGCCTTGCTGATTACATTATTGAAACTTTTATTGACCAAATGTGTCATCTTCTTCGGAACAAAACGACTGGTCCATTGAGAAAACTTGCTCATGCCAAAGCTCATGATTTTTGAACCAACCATTCCTGATTTTGTCCCAAATGAGATTTCTATTTTATGCTGGCGAGCATACTGAATCAGGTGACGCAAACTGGTTTTATCAATTGGCTTCGCAGAAATGACTTTATCTTTTGAAAAAATATATTGTCCATTATAGGTTACTGCAAAGTCCAAATCCAACTGCTCCATAAAAGATTGGACAAAAAATGGACCCCGACCTGTCGCTAAACCAACTAAAATACCTTGCTGTTTTAAACTATGAATTGCTTGTTCTGTGGATTTCAAGACCGTTCGACTATCATTTACTAACGTCCCATCAATATCAAAAAAGACTGCTTTGATTTCCATTCATTTCTCATCTCTTTCTTTTATGATACAATAATTATAGCATAGATTCAGGAGAAGCTCACTTATGACCAAAAGAATTTTAGTTTTACATACTGGCGGTACTATTTCCATGCAGGCGGACACTACTGGAAAAGTCATCACAAACGAACACAATCCCATGAACCATGTTGCAGTTCCTCTAGAAGGCATTCAAGTGACGGCTCTTGATGTTTTCAATATTCCTAGCCCTCACATAACACCACAGCACATGCTGCAATTGTATCAAAAAATCAAGACAGATGGGAAGCATTTTGACGGGGTTGTCATTACTCATGGAACGGACACTCTGGAAGAAACAGCTTATTTTTTGGATACCATGGAACTTCCAGATATTCCTGTCGTCTTAACTGGTGCTATGCGAAGCTCTAATGAACTGGGAAGTGACGGAGTTTACAATTACTTATCTGCACTTCGTGTAGCAAGTGATGACAAAGCACGCGGAAAAGGCGTTCTGGTGGTTATGAATGATGAAATCCATGCTGCCAAATACGTGACAAAAACGCATACGACCAATGTCAGCACTTTTCAAACACCAACTCATGGACCACTTGGACTGATTATGAAGCAAGAAATCCTCTATTTCAAAACAGCTGAACCACGCGTTCGTTTTCATTTAGATAAAATCTCTGGTTTGGTTCCCATTATCCCAGCCTATGCTGGAATGAAAACTGAACTGCTTGATATGCTAGACTTGGAAAAGATAGACGGTCTCATCGTTGAAGCCTTTGGCGCTGGAAATCTGCCACAAGAAGTTGCCCAAAAGCTCAGTCAACTTGCGAATTCTGGGCTGCCAATTGCACTTGTATCACGTTGCTTTAACGGCATTGCAGAGCCAGTTTACGCTTATGAAGGGGGTGGCGTGAAGTTACACGAATCAGGCATTATGTTTGTCAAAGAGCTCAATGCTCCTAAAGCTCGTATCAAGCTGCTAATCGCCCTGAATGCTGGACTTCAAGGGCAAGAATTAAAAGACTATATGGAAGGCTAGGTTCTTACATAGATAAAAAGCCTCGAGTGATTCGAAGCTTCTTAGGATATTTTATGTTTAGGAGATTTATGAAAAAAAGTTTTTTAGCTCTTTTGTTTTTTAGTTATTTACCATACATTTCTGATTCCTTTACTGATTTTTTGAATGTTTTGTTATAATGTACTTTAATGTTTACTGTCATTGGACTTACCTCTTTCTTTTTGATGAATTTAGTATAGCCCGAAAAGCTTAAAGTAGGCTTATAGATTTCTTTCAGAAAACTTAATTTAAAAAATTTCATCCAAATGGTGAAGTTTTTTGGTTTATATATGATGATAAACTAAAATCAATCCAAGTAGTCCTGCTTGTCCAAATGAAGCGCTACAATATGCCAATCTGCATTCGTTCGCCAATCAGGAGTGGACACAATTTGACTGGCGACTTTTCTGGTCTCCTCTAAAATTGGATAATCCTCTACAATATCTGCCACCTGAAATTCCGGCAAACCGGACTGACGAGTGCCGAAGATTTCACCAGAACCACGCATTTTCAAATCTTCCTCAGCTAAGACAAAACCGTCAGTCGTTTCCGTCATGATTTTCATGCGTTTCTTGCCAGATTCTGTCTTAGGATTGGCTACAAGAACCGCATAAGACTGTTTATCTCCACGTCCTACTCGACCACGTAACTGATGAAGCTGGCTGAGCCCAAATCGGTCCGCATCCATGATTAGCATGACCGTAGCATTGGGCACATTGACACCGACTTCAATAACAGTCGTGGAAACCAGAATGTCCGTTTTCCCTTCCTTAAAATCCTGCATAATGGTATCTTTTTCTTCGCTCTTCATTTTACCATGTAGCAGAGCTACTTGTGCTTTGTCACCGAAATAAGCCTTTAATTCCTCTTCCAAAACAATCGCATTTTTCAGATCCAGAGCTTCCGACTCCTCAATCAAAGGAGAGATGACATAGACCTGAGCACCTCGTTGCAGCTCTTTCCTCAACCAATCCAGAACTACTTCCAGCTGCTCATGCTTGACCCAACGGGTGATAATCGGCTTACGCCCAGCTGGCATTTGGTCAATAATGGACACATCCATATCACCAAAAGCAGTAATAGCAAGCGTCCTAGGAATGGGCGTTGCAGTCATCATGAGCACATCAGGATTATTTCCTTTTTCCCGCAAAATTCGTCTCTGTCCCACTCCAAAACGGTGCTGTTCATCAATAATCACCAGACCGAGCCGATGATATGTCACGCCTTCTTGAATCAAAGCATGAGTGCCGACGATCATATCCACCTGACCATCCTCAATAGCTTCTAGTGCCTGTCTGCGTTCTGCTGTCTTCATTCCCCCTGTCAACAGAATTATCCGCAGTTCAGGAAAAAGTTGGCTCAAGCTATCAAAGTGCTGCTCTGCCAAGATTTCCGTTGGCACCATGAGAGCAGACTGCAAACCAGCTGTATAAGTAGTATACATAGCTAAACCTGCAACCACCGTCTTTCCGCTTCCGACATCTCCCTGCAAGAGCCTGTTCATGTGAGCTGGCGATTTCATATCCTGTAAAATCTCGTTTAGACTGCGCTCTTGAGCAGCCGTTAACTCAAAAGGTAGAGTAGCTTTTTTCTTTTCTAGCAAATCTGCCCGCCAAGGAATAATTAAGCCCTGACTAACATCTTTTGTTTCACATTTGAGAACTTGCAATTGCATTTGAAAGTAAAAAAGCTCTTCAAACTTGATCCGACGCAAAGCCTGCTTGTACTCTGCCCAATCCCTTGGAAAATGCATTGCTCGCACAGCCTGATTCCGTCCTAGCAACTGATAGCGTTCTAACAACACTTGGGGCAAATTTTCCTCCAAGAGCAATTCCAACCCTTGGTCAAAGGCTGTCTTAATGACCTTGACCAAACTGGCTTGACTAATCCCTTGAGCTACTCGATAAACTGGCTGCAAATCATCTTCTACTTGTGCTAGAATTTTCATCCCGGTCAAACTAGCTTTTGCCTTATCCCATTTTCCGAAAATAGCAATGGTTGAGCCAACCTCCACCTTGTCTGCTAGATAAGGTTGGTTAAAGAAGTTGACTGCAAGTACCATTTCATCCTGCTTTATGGTAAAACGCAGGCGATTGCGCTTGTAGCCATAGTACTGGACATTTGCTGGTGTAGTCACCACCCCTGAAATAACTGCCTTTTCACCATCTTCCAGTTCTAACACATTCTTACTTTTAAAATCTTCATAGCGAAATGGAAAATAGAGCAGCAAATCTTGCAGGCTTTCAATTCCCAGCTTAGTAAATTTTTCAGCAGATTTCGGCCCCACACCCGGCAGAACCGTTAAAGGTTGGTGTAAATTCATAATTCCTCTTTCAGTTCTGTTTTTCAAGAGTTTGTAAAAGCAGATTGGAACAACCATGCTGAAAATAGCTTTCTAGATTTTTCCAACTGCTTTTTAGTTTCAATCAATTTTTATAAACTCTAGGTACACGATCACTAATCAAGCAAACTATCTCATAGTTGATTGTTCCTCGTTTTTCTGCCACATCTGTTGCAGAAATGGATTCTTTGCCACTTTCTCCGATAAGAACAACTGGTGTACCAATAGGATAAGACTGAGGTAAACGAACGGTAATCTGATCCATAGACACACGCCCAACAATAGGACAAGGTTGCCCGTCAATTAGAACATCAAACCCTTGCATATCTCGCGTCCAACCGTCAGCATAGCCTAATGGAATCGTCCCAATGAACTGTGGGCTATCGCTAGTGTAAGTAGCTCCATAACCCACATCTGCCCCTGCTTCCAGCTGCTTGACATGAACCAATTCCGACACCAGAGAAAGAGCCGGCCTCATTTCGTAAGGAAGCTGCAAGGTACGACCGCTAGGATTGAGACCATAGATAATATCACCCAGACGCACCGCATTCATCACAGTATCTGTATGCCAAAGGGTCGTTGCAGAATTACTAGCGTGAACAATCGGTGGAACGATTTCTAATTGCCCTAAAATTTCTTTAAAACGTGCCAACTGTGCTTCAAACTTATGCGTATCTGCTTCATCAGCTGTTGCAAAATGGGTGAAGATGCCTTCTACCTGAGCACCTGCTTTTTCCAAACGATGAATGGCTTCTTGAGCATCTTGACTATCTCGAAAACCAATCCGTCCCATCCCAGAATCAATTTTTATGTGAACAGCCAAACCAGCTACATCTATATTTGACTGTAGCAGCAAATCAATCCATTCTAAACTAGCAACGGTACAGGTCACTTTGCGTTCAATTGCCAATGAAACAGCATGAACATCTGACACTCCTAATACCAAAATTTTTTTCGTAATGCCGGCATTACGCAACTCTACAGCTTCATCAATATTGGAAACACAAAAGCCATCCACAATTGGATCAATAGATTGCGTAACAGCAACTGCACCGTGACCATAGGCATCTGCCTTGACAACAGCCCATTTTTCTACATTGTTTGGAATATGCGCTGCAATTTGTTTAATATTAAAGCGGATAGCAGCTAAATCCACAACAGCCTTAGTAGGTCGATGATTACTCGTTTTCATGATGTTCCTCCAAAATAACACTAGCTGTAACAATATTACCTGCATGGCTGAGCGACACCCAGACCTTGCCAGAAAAAGGCGACTTAGTAAAAATAGGCGCTCCCTTTTCATTGTTTAAAATTTCTAAATCCTGAAAAGTGACACAACCAATTCCAGTCCCCCATGCTTTAGAAAAAGCCTCTTTAGCAGACCAACGTCCTGCCAAATATTCCATTTTTCGCCTACCAGAAAGTTCTTCAAACCGTGCAAATTCTGCAACAGTCAAAACTTTCTTGGCGAAACGAGCATTTTTTTCATAAACTTTTTGAATAGAGGAAATTTCTTCTATATCAATTCCGTGTCCTTTAATCATCTTTTTAAAAAGAGGCTGGGACAAAAGTGTGCCAGACTCGGTTACTTTCTAAAATAAAACTCAATGCGCTGATGTTATCAGATTTTAGAGATTCACTCCCAACCTTTTTATTTTTCATTTTTAGATAGGGTAGTATAAATTTCCTTGACCAGTCTGACTGTATTATCCCAACCCAAACAAGGATCTGTAATAGATTTCCCAAACACTTCAGGCTCATTTTGACGACCGTCTTCTAAGTAAGACTCAATCATAAAGCCACGTACAATTTTTTTGATTTTTTCATTCCAGTCACGATTGATTAAGGTTTGACGAACAATCCGCACCTGCTCTAAATACTGTTTACCAGAGTTATCATGATTGGTATCAATGATGATAAAAGGATTTTCCAAGCCCATTTTTTCATATTGGTCAATCGTATCCAGCAAATTATCATAGTAATAGTTTGGAATGTTTTTTCCATACTCGTCAAGTCCACCACGCAGAATAGCGTGTGCCAAAGGATTTCCTGAAGTTTCTACTTCCTTACCAGCAAACAAGAAACTTTGCTTGTTTTGCGCTGCGTAAATCCCGTTAAACATGACATTGAGATTGCCAGATGTAGGATTTTTCAAACCGGTCGCAACATCAGCCCCACTAGCGACAAAACGGTGTTGCTGATCTTCCACAGAACGCGCCCCAACAGCCATATAAGAAATCAAATCATCTACCAACGGAAGATTTTCTGGATAGAGCATTTCATCAGCTGTCGTCATTCCCGTCTCCGTAATGACACGATAATGTAAATTCCGAACAGCCTTAATCCCATTAATTAAGCTTGGAGCAGCCTTAGCATTCGGTTGATGAATCAATCCTTTATAACCATCGCCATTGGTGCGAGGCTTAGCTGTATACACGCGCATAACCATGAAAATACGGTCTTTCACCTCTTCTTGGAGGGCAGATATGCGCTTTGCATATTCTAGGACAGCCGCTTCATTATCAGAAGAACACGGACCAATGACCAACAGAATGCGGTCATCTTCTCCACGGATAATGGCATTTAACTCACGATCTCGTGCCTTTTTTTTAGCTAAAGCCTCTCCTTCTAACTTTGATAAATTACGAACCTTTGCTACATCAATTGGCTCGCTAGTTGCCTTAAATGTCATAATCTCCCCCTCTTTACACTACTTATCTGTGGCGTCCATGACAATTTTTAAATTTCTTACCAGAACCACATGGACACAAGTCATTGCGCTTCACTTTTGTCAAATCAATATCGCTCGGTAAGACTGATTTTTGTGCTGAAATATTGCGTGTCGCTGTTGTGCTGATATGATGCTCCGTACGTGGACGTTCTTGCTCGTGAATTTGAGCCTTCATCATCAAACGCGTCACATCAAATTCGATCGAACCAATCATATCATTAAACATACGGAAACTTTCAGCTTGATATTCAACGACTGGGTTATTTTGAGCATAACCACGAAGTCCAACTGCGTTCCGAAGTTGATCCAAAGCATCAATGTGATCAGTCCATTTGCTATCCACGACGCGCAAAATTAGAACTTTTTGGAATTCTCTGACGGAATCCTCATTGCGAAGTTTCGCCACTTGACTATCGTAAACCTCCAAGGCACGTTTGTATAAATCAGCCTTGATATCTTCATCAGACAAGCCTTCTAAATCTGCGATTTCAATAGATTCTTCTGGAACAAGATTGTATTTTGCAAAATTAACAATTGCTTCTAATTTTTCATCTTGTTCTGCACGACTGTTGCCATCCACAAAACGGTTGATTGTTCGCTTCATCATGGCATGAATTTCCGGTGCCAAATCACGATCAGCCGTAATGACATCATAACGCTGCGCATAGATAATTTCACGTTGCTCCCGCATAACATCATCATATTGAAGGACTTGTTTACGTGTATCATAGTTGTTCCCTTCAACACGCTTTTGAGCTCCTTCTACTTGACGCGTCAGCATACGAGATTTGATGACAGACTCTTCTTCGCTGAGGTTCATGCGATCCAAAACAGCTTTAATCCGTTCCGATCCAAAACGACGCATGAGCTCATCTTCAAGTGACAGATAAAATTGCGATTCCCCTGGATCTCCCTGACGACCTGAACGACCACGAAGCTGATTATCAATACGACGGCTTTCATGTCGTTCTGTACCAATAACGCAAAGTCCACCAAGTTCACGAACCCCTTCACCAAGCTTAATATCTGTACCACGACCAGCCATATTGGTTGCAATCGTTACCGCGCCACGTTGCCCGGCATTCATGATGATTTGCGCTTCTTTATAGTGATTCTTCGCATTCAATACTTCATGCGGAATACCAGCTTCTACTAGTTTCTTAGAAATATAATCACTTGTTTCAACTGCGACTGTTCCTACAAGAACAGGTTGTCCTTTTTCATGACGAGCTTTCACGTCCTCAACAACCGCTTTAAATTTAGACTCAATACTTGGATAAAGAAGATCTGGATGGTCAATACGAGCTACTGGACGATTTGTCGGAATCGGAATGACCCGAATATTATAGGTTTCGCGGAATTCTTCCTCTTCTGTCTTAGCTGTCCCTGTCATTCCTGACAATTTCTTGTACATACGGAATAGATTTTGATAAGTGATAGAAGCCGAAGTCTTCGTTTCATCCTGAATTGGCACACCTTCTTTGGCTTCAATTGCTTGGTGAAGTCCGTCTGAATACCGGCGACCTTCCATTGTACGACCTGTAAATTGGTCCACAATCAAAATTTCTTGCTCTTCACTCACCACATAGTCAATATCTAACAGCATGATATAGTTTGCACGAAGGGCATTGTCAATAAAGTGAGTCAGCGCTACATTTTCAATATCATACAAATTTTCTAACTTGAAGTAGCTTTCTGCTTTATCAATCCCAGAGTCAGAAAGTCCAATGGTTTTAGACTGCACATCAATGATGTAGTCATCTTTATTAAGAGACTTCACAAAGCTATCTGCCATGTGATAAAGTTGGTTTGTATCAGACGAAGTTGGTCCTGACACAATCAAAGGCGTACGAGCTTCGTCAATCAAAATGGAGTCCACCTCATCGACCAAAGCGTAGTTTAGCGGACGCTGCACCATGTTTTCAGCACGCACCACCATATTATCACGCAAATAGTCAAAACCAATCTCTGCATTGGTTGAATACGTGATATCACATTCATAGGCTTCTTTTTTCTCTGCGGATGACTTTGCAGCAAGGTTGATACCAACAGAAAGCCCCAACCAAGAGTACAGTTCCCCCATTTCCGTTGCGTCACGCTCTGTCAGATATTCATTTACTGTGACAACGTGAACCCCTTCTCCAGACAAGGCGTTCAGATAAACTGGCATGGTTGCTGTCAGGGTCTTTCCTTCCCCTGTACGCATTTCTGGCACATCTCCATGGTGTAAGACAATCCCACCCATAATCTGTACTGGGTAAGGGAAAAGTCCTAACACACGCTTTGCACCTTCACGAACAACCGCAAAAGCTTCATAAAGCAAGTCATCTAATGACTCGCCATTTTGATACCGTTGCTTAAATTCATCCGTCTTTGCTTTCAAAGCTTCATCTGACAAAGCAGCCATTTCATCTTCATACGCCATGACTTTCTTTGCCATTTTTTCTAATCTTCTTAATTCACCTTTATCATTTTCGATAATTGTTCTTAAAATATTCGCCATTTCTTTCCTTACTTGTAATAATTCTTATTTTAAAATGTTCTTTTCATTATAGCATTTTTCACTGTATCTTTCAAGAAAATAAAAGGATAAAACGGCAGTTCCATTCAAAACTGCCGTTTTATGTTCTTACTCTTTTAAGTGATAAGAATAGCTGGCTACAACGACATTTTCATGCCATCTGAGGAAATATTTCAATTTCAAGCTCATTTGATTGTGTAGCATGTTTTGCCAACTATGACTTGGAATGAATTGTGGTACTAGCACTGTTACAGTATAACCTTTCTTCTGCGCACCACGAGCGATTTTTGTCACATACTGTACGGTTGGTCTGATGATATTACGGTAGCTTGTTTCCACATTTACAAATTGAATATCTGGAAAATATTGTTTAAATTCACTAGCTACTTCTTCGTCTTTTTCTTGTGTTTCTTTGGTAGATACGTGCATAGCAATCACTTCATCACCGATACTACGGGCATAATTCATCGCACCAGCGCTAACTCGTGTGACATTCCCGACAAGCACCAAAACCAGATTTCCTGCATAGTCTACGCGTTCAATTTCTTCATTCAAACGTAGCTGTTTCGCTACTTTATTGTAATGATTTTTAATACTCAAGAAAATCCATAATAAAACGATGATAATCGGAAAGAATGGCCAAATATCTCGCAAACGAAAAAGTAGCAAAATCGCTACAATGGTGTAACAAATAGCAGCGCCTAAAATATTTGCTACTGAATATTTCAAGAAATGTTTTCCATACTGCTTGCGCCAATGCACGACCATTCCCGTTTGAGAAAGAGCAAACGGCACAAATACACCAATGGTATAAAGTGGAATGAGCCGTTCAGTATTCCCATTAAAAATTAGCAAAAGAAGAATAGCACCGATAGCTAAAGTCAGAATCCCATTCGAATAACCAAGGCGTGCTCCTTTTTCCATATACATGTGTGGCATATATTTATTTTTTGCCATATTGTAGGATAACATGGGAAAGGCCGAAAAGCCTGTATTAGCTGCTACAGCAAGGATGAGAGCTGTTGATAATTGGAAAATATAAAATAGAAGTCGTCCAATAGGTGAATTTCCCAAAATAGTTTGCGCCATTTGAGCGAGCGTTGTAACGCCTTTTACCGGAACGATGCCAATCCAGTAGTTTAAAAAAGTAATACCAGCAAACATGAAACCTAAAATGGCTGCCATAATTGCCAAGGTTTTCGCTGCATTTTCAGCTTTGGGTGTTTTGAAAAATGGTACAGAATTTGAAATAGCTTCCACACCTGTCAGAGAAGCCGAACCACTCGTAAATGCACGTAGCAGGAGCACTAAACTAACACCTGAGATAGATTTTCCAATCGGAGCTGTTGCATGGTAGGATAAATTCCCCAGTAATAATTGCAATAAACCAAAGCCAATTAAGAAAACGGTACTTGCGATGAACAAATAAACTGGAATCATCAGAGAAACCGCCGATTCCCGCAAGCCACGTAAATTCATTAACATTAAAATCAGCACTAAAACAATCGAAATGTGCAAATTGTACGGGTGCAAAGCAGGAATTGCTGACGTAATCGCATCCGCTCCAGAAGAAACAGATACCGCTACTGTCAACATATAATCAACTAGCAAACTACCACCTGAAATTAGACCAGCTTTAGGGGAAAGATTTTCCGTTGTAACCATATAAGCCCCACCGCCTTGTGGGTAAGCATGAATCACCTGACGATATGAAATGGTTAAACTAGCCAGCAAAATCAGCACCACAATACCGATTGGCAAAGACCACCAAATTGCACCAGCAGATACGGATACCAAAACCAAAACAACTTGTTCAGGACCATAGGCAATCGAAGACAGAGCATCACTTGACAGCATAGCCAAGGCTTGTAGCTTAGTGAGTAAATTCCCTTCATCTCCCTCATCACTTGATTTCAAAGGGCGCCCGATAAAAATGTTCTTCAACTTGGAAAACATATTTTTTCTCCTAAATTTTTCAATATTAGCCATTATAACGCTTTTTTGAAATACTATCAACATTTTCTGAAAATGACATCATTTTTTAATATAACTGATAATTTCTGCATAAGTAAGATAGCAAAATAGACTGAAATCATTGCTTGGAAATCATCTGTAAAAAAAATAGACAAACTAATGAATCACTGCATCATGATGCTTTAGACTTATAATTTTAAAGAGGTTACGGACTTTTCCCTAACCTCTGGTTTTCTATATAAAAGATATTACGGATGACTAACAATCATTTCAAGGTCTTTCCCCTCGAAAGTCCACTCTTCCACATCGCTTGGTAGGATAAAATGGTCTCCTTTTGCGATTGGATACGTTTCCCCATCTACGGTCAGCACACCTCGCCCTGCTAGCACACTTACTAGCAAATAAGCAGCTGTTTTCTCGATATCCACTTTTCCTGATACTTCCCATTTGTAAACAGCAAAGAAATCACTAGCTACTAAAAGCGTTGAGGTCAAATCATCTGCTTTCACTGTGACTGGACGGCTATTGGCCGGCGCACCGATATTGAGCACATCAATGGATTTTTCTAAATGCAGCTCGCGCAGATTGCCTTTAGCATCTTTTCGGTCAAAGTCGTAGACACGATAGGTGGTGTCGCTAGACTGTTGCGTTTCTAAAATCAAAATACCCGATCAATGGCATGCATAGTACCGCTTGGAACATAGAAGAAATCCCCAGCCTTGACTGGCACCTTGGTTAATAGTTTGTCCCATTCTTTCTTTTCAATCTGCTGGCGCAACTCTTCTCGTGACTTGGCATTGTGCCCATAGATGATTTCTGCTCCTTCATCTGCAGCGATCACATACCAGCACTCTGTTTTTCCCAACTCGCCTTCGTGCTCCATAGCATAATGATCATCTGGGTGAACCTGAACACTGAGCCAATCATTGGCATCCAAGATTTTGGTTAAAAGCGGAAAAACAGGCTCGCTGCTGTTACCAAATAACTCTCGGTGTTCTGCATAGAGCTGATCCAAGCCCATACCAGCAAAGCGACCGTTTTTTATAGTAGATACTCCGTGTGGATGAGCCGAAATCGCCCAGTATTCGCCTACTTTATCACTGGGAATTTCATAGCCGAATTCATCTCGTAGCTTCGTTCCGCCCCAGATTTTTTCCTGCATAACAGATTGTAAAAACAATGGTTCTGACATCATTTCCTCCTTTAATATTGCACAAATGACTTAAATATTTTTAACATCTAAAAGAGAATACCCTCTCGTGTCAAAGCGATTACGACTTCTAGAATATTCAATCGGACGTCCAGTTTCCAGATAAACAACTTGCTCCACCTGCAAAATCGGATCTGTCTCTTGGCAAGCCAAATAGTTTTGGTCATATTCATCTGGCTTTTCAGCTGTGATATGGCGATAACTTCCGGCAAATTTTAAGTTTAATTCATCCCATAAATAAGCATAGATAGACTGAAGTAAAATACTCTCATCCAATCCTGGCACCAAATCACACGGCATATAAGTGTGTTCCAACACATAGGGCTTCTCATCAAGCAGACGCAAACGTATAATTTTATAAACTGGTGCCGTTACTTCCACTTGCAGGCGCTCTGCAATCTCGGCTTCTGGGAATTCAACTGCAAACTGAATAATCTGGCTCGTTAATTTTCGGTCATCATTTTTGAAATCTTGACTCAAGCCATTGTAATTATTCAAGCGAAATTTTGAATCTTCTTTATCCCAAAAAGAGGAATTTAACACTCTCGTTCCATTTCCTTGTTTAGAAAAAATCAATCCCTCAATGGTTAGAATCTCAACAGCTTTTTTTTATAGTCATTCGGCTAACACCGAACTCTTTTGATAATTCAGACTGAATAGGCAACATGGAGTCTACTGGGTAGACTCCATTTGCTATTCTATCTCGAAGTATATTTGCTATTTCTTCGTATTTAGGCATATGATAGCTCCTGCAAATCTGTCATTCATCTCATTATAATACAGAATCAGGTTGTTTGTCCAGCATACGAAGGAATGGATACCAGATAAATCCAACAATCACCATATCCACTAACTGAAGGACACCACCTAAAATGGAATTAGTTGCCATCATACCACTTTTTTCCTTGATACTCTAACTATACTATATTTTAAAATAAATGTCTATACTTTTCTAATAAAAGGTTGGCTTTTTACCAAAAATATAGAATCATAATATTATAATATAGAGTTTTTTATAAAGGAGAAAATACAGGTCATTTCTTTAAAGAACTATCTGACAAAAATGATTTTGAAGATTGAATTTAGCAAAACTCCCCAAGGATTCTGATACCTTGGGGAGTTTGTGTTCAACTATTCCTTTTCTAACAAAAAAAGTAAATCAACAGTCAAAAAAACAGAAACTCTTCTCAGATCATTTTGACCAAGAAGAATTTCTGTCTTACTTACTATCTTCAATTCATTTTACGCATACTCTGCGTCTTCATCGAATTGACTATTGTAAAGATCAGCATAGAAGCCATTTTTTCCCATCAATTGATCGTGATTTCCTTGTTCAATGATATTACCATCACGCATGACCAAAATCAAATCAGCATTACGAATGGTCGACAAGCGGTGAGCAATGACGAAAGAAGTCCTTCCCTCCATCAACTTATCCATCGCTTTTTGGATCAATTCTTCTGTCCGCGTATCAACAGATGAAGTCGCTTCATCCAAGATAAGTAAGGGAGCATCCTTAAGAAGTGCACGCGCAATGGTCAACAATTGCTTTTGCCCCACAGAAAGGCTTACTGTATCGTCCAGCACCGTATCGTATCCTTTTGGCAAAGTCTTGATGAAGTGATGAACCCCAACAGCTTTGGCAGCTGCCACAACTGCTTCGTCAGAAATATTTTTCTGATTGTAAATCAAATTTTCCTTAATCGTTCCCTCAAATAACCAGGTGTCTTGGAGAACCATGGAGAAGGCATCGTGTACCTCAGAACGTTTCATTTGCTTCGTATCAACACCGTCAATTGTAATGCGTCCCTTATCAATCTCATAAAATTTCATGAGCAAGTTAACAATGGTCGTCTTCCCAGCACCGGTCGGACCGACAATGGCAATTTTTTGCCCTGCTTTGGCATTGGCAGAGAAATCATGAATAATCGTTCGATCTGGATTATAACCAAAGAATACCTTATCAAAGGCAACATCTCCTTTTAGGGTCGTGAGTTGTTGCGCTTTGTGTTCATCATTTTCCATTTCAGACTCTGCTAAAAATTCAAATACGCGTCCCATAGCAGCGCTAGCTTGTTGAAGAGTAGTAATCCCTTGTGCAATTTGTGACAACGGTTGAGAGAAAATCCGTACATATACCATAAAAGCAACAATCGTTCCCATAGTGACATCGCCATTCAAGGCCATGCTCGCTCCAACCAAAACAACCATAACGTAACCGAAGTTCCCTACAAACATCATAAGCGGCATCATAATCCCTGAAATGAATTGTGATTTCCACATACTGTTGTAAAGGTTAGTATTAAGTGTTTGAAAGGCTACTTTGGATTCGTCTGTGGCATTGTAACTGACAATGACATTATGCCCAGAGTACATTTCTTCCACATAGCCATTGACACTGGCAAGATTTTCTTGTTGTGCTCGGAAGAATCGTTGAGATTTTCCCATAATCAAAGCAACAAAGACAAAGCCAATCAAGACTGAGCTAATCGTTACAAAGGACAAGACCACATTATTGTAAAACATCATAAAGAGAACCGCAATAAGCAGTAAACTTGATGAAATCACCGTTCCTAAACTTTGGTTCAAAGATTGCCCAACAGTATCCACGTCATTTGTGACCCGTGAAAGAGTGTCCCCTTGGGAATGGCTGTCAAAATAGCGTAGAGGCAATTTATTGATTTTTTCAGCAATAGCAGTCCGCAAGCGCTTGGAGAAATGCTGAATAACAGATGAAATGATAAAAGATTGAACATAATTTAACAAAGCACCTGCTGCGTACAAAATCGCTAAGAAAAGAGCAATGTTGGAGATTGATTTCAAATCAATCTGACTTCGCATCCCCTCTGTGATAAGGTTGGTAATTTCTTTTAATTTGTCCGGTCCATAAACCGTAATAATACTAGACACTGCCGCTCCCACAAATGCAATGAGCAATGGAAGCTGAAAACCTTTGAGATAAGGTTTCACTTGGCTAAATAAAGACGATTTTTTATTTTCCATTTTCCAATTCCTCCTTCGATAATTGTGAGTAAGCAATTTCTTGATAAACTGCGTTCGTTGCCAGCAATTCTTTATGAGTACCCTGACCAACTACTTTTCCTTTATCCAGTACCAAAATCTGATCGGCATCCATAATCGTTGAAATCCGTTGCGCCACAATCAATCTGGTTGTATCTTTCACTTTTTTCGCTAATTCTTCCCGCAAAATGCGGTCTGTCTTATAGTCCAGCGCTGAAAACGAATTATCAAAAATCAAAATTTCAGGCTTGCGAGCAAGCGCACGCGCAATCGCCAAACGTTGCTTTTGCCCACCAGAGAAATTCGTACCGCTTTGTGCAACTTCAGATTGCAAACCGTCTTCTTTTTCTTCAACAAATGATTTAGCCTGTGCCAAATCAAGTGCAGCCCACATTTTTTCGTCATCCAATGGGCTTTCATTGCTTTGCCCAAAGTCTAAATTACTCTTGATATCACCAGAGAAGAGGACAGCTTTTTGTGGAATGTAGCCAACTTTATTATGCAAATCTTCCAGCTGATAATCTTTGACGTTTACGCCATCCACTAAAATTTTTCCTTCTGTCACATCATAGAAACGAGGAATTAAGCTGATTAAAGTGGATTTCCCAGAACCGGTTGATCCAATGAAAGCTACGGTTTCACCTGCTTTAGCTGTAAAGCTAACATGTTCGATAACAGCCTCAGAATTTTTAGCATAGCGGAAAGACACATTGTCAAATACCACTTCCCCTTTGACATCTTTCGCTATTTTTGGCTCCGTTGGAGACTCAATCGTTGAATATAAATCAAGCACTTCATTGATCCGTCCGGCAGACACCAAGGTACGAGGAAGAACGATAAACAGAGCAGCCATGAGCATGAAGCCCATTACGACCTGCATAGCATAGGACATAAAGACAACCATGTCACTAAAGATTGGCAAACGTCCTGGTAAAGCTGCATCTTGAATCAAGTAAGCACCAATCCAGTATATTGCCAAGGTCAAACCACTCGAAATCCCCATCATAATCGGATTTAAAATCGCCATGAGACGACTGACAAAGAGATTCAAACGAGTCACTTCATCATTAGCTCCTGCAAATTTATCATCTTGATAGTCTTCAGCATTGTAAGCCCGAACAACACGAATCCCTGTTAGACTTTCACGCGTAATACTATTTAACTTATCAGTCAACCGTTGAATAACGGATTGCTTTGGAAAGGCCAACGTCATCAGAACTGTTGTCATGATAATATTCACAATAACCGCCACAATAACTGCCCACAGCCAGTATTCTGATTTCCCAATGATTTTTGTAATCGCCCAAATCGCCATAATCGGCCCACGCGTCACAACTTGCAAGCCCATGGTAATCATGAGCTGAATTTGCGTAAGATCGTTGGTTGTCCGCGTTAAAAGACTTGGAATAGAAAATCTCTTAATCTCAGCATTTGAATAATCCAGTACACGATTGAAAATATCTGAGCGCAAGCTCGTTGTAAAGCTAGCTGCCAATCTAGCCGCAATAAAACCAACTACCACAGCACTGAGAAAACTAGCAAATGACAATCCAATCATTTTCAAGCCCGGATTCCACAAATCAGAAACGACCGTTCCTTTCGTCTGTAGGAGTTCCGTAATTTTTGAAATATAGGTTGGAACCTCTAAGTCCAAATAAACTGCCAAACAAGTAAATAAGATACTGATGATAATCAGCCCTACTTCTTTGACAGTTAAACGTTTAAACAATTTAACCATTCGCTTCTCCTTTTTCTAATTTTTCAATATTCTGGTAAAATTTCCCCATCACTTGAAAAAAAGTAACCAAATCTTCTTCTGAAATATCTGTCAATAGGCAATGATCCATTTCATCAAAAAAATCACGAATTTTATTCATGCGCTCTTTTGATTCCGGCGTTAAACGAATAATCTTAGCGCGTTTATCAGTCTCACTCACTTCCAGATAAATCAAGCCATTCTTCACCATTCGCTTCATTAAATTACTGGCAACGGACTTAGTAATGCCCAACTCCTGCTCAATATCTTTAATAAAGGTCATCTTGTCACAATCTTCTCGATGATTCACAAAATGCAATACTTGTCCTTGTGGACCCGCCATAAATTCAATCCCTCGCTCTTTGGCAATTTTTTGAATCATCAGATGTGTCTTCCGTCCAAATCGCTTGAATTCCAATAATGGTTTTTCCATTTGACTTCCTTTCAAATAGTTCTCTAGAGAACTATTTTGTTTTCATGAGAATTATTCTACTATAATTCAAACGAATGTCAAGAAAAAAGTTCCTATGAGAACTATTTTTTTGACCAATTAAAAACCCCGTACTATAAAAGCTGAGTTTTCAGGTCATTAAATCAAAATCCCTTCCAAATGATCCAGTTCATGCTGGCAGATTTGTGCGGGAAAATCTTTCAAAGTCAGCGTTTGTTTTTGCCAATGTTGGTCCAAATATTCAACTGTAATCTCTTTATAACGAGTGGTCGAGCGACTCCCCACAAGTGACAAGCAGAATTCTTCCGCTTGGTAAGGAGATGACTTCCTTCTCAAAATAGGATTGAACATGATAACAGGCACCATACCATACATAAAAATAATGACCTGCTTCTGCACTCCAATCATATTGGCTGCCATTCCGACACACTTATCTTTGTTTGCTCTTAAGGTATCGAACAAATCTTGCCCAATTTCGACATCTTCTTTGCTTGCTGGTTGTGCTTTCTGCTGCAAAACCAACATATCTTTTACAATTGGTTTAATCATTTTCTTCCTTATATCAAAAAAAGAGCAAGCTTATTCAATATTCACTCACTTGCTCTCAATTACTCAATTATCCTTTAGCTTTTTCGCTGACTTTTTTAGCTAAGACAAAGTTTCCAAGTGTCGCTGACCCATTTCCTGCAACCGCTGGCGTTACAATGTAATCACGTACATCTAGAACAGGCAAATAACCATTCAACAAAACTGTGAACTTTTCACGAACGCGATCCAACATGTGCTGTTGCGCCATAACACCTCCACCAAAGACAATCACATCTGGTCGGAAAGTCACTGTCGCTTGAATTGCTGCTTGCGCAATATAATAGGCTTGAATATCCCAAACAGAGCTGTTTAGTTCAATATTTTCACCTCGAATGCCTGTCCGGGCCTCTAAACTAGGTCCAGCAGCTAATCCCTCTAAACAGCCATTATGGAATGGACACACTCCATTAAATTCTTTTTCCACATCCATTGGGTGCTTCGCAACATAGTAATGTCCCATTTCTGGATGACCCGTCCCACCAACAAATTCACCACGTTGAATAGCACCGGCTCCAATCCCCGTCCCAATCGTATAGTAAACTAGATTTTCAATGCGTCCGCCTGCATTATTTCGTGCCACTACTTCACCATAAGCAGAGCTATTAACATCTGTCGTAAAGTAAATCGGTACATTTAAAGCACGTCGCAAAGCACCGACAATATCGACATTTGCCCAGTGTGGTTTAGGTGTCGTTGTAATAAAACCATACGTTTTTGAATTAGGAGCAATGTCAATCGGACCAAATGAACCAACCGCAAGGCCAGCTAAATTCTCAAAACGAGAGAAAAATGCAATTGCCTTATCTAACGTTTCAATCGGTGTGGTCGTTGGAAATTGTGTTTTTTCAATTACTTCAAAATTTTCATCTCCAACCGCACATACAAATTTTGTACCGCCAGCTTCTAGGCTTCCATACAATTTTGTCATTTCAAGACCTCTTTTTATTTTGTTTTCTTCTCTATTCATTATAGCATATCTTCGTATGACTTCTGAGTAAAAATCTTACTTTTCCTTCTCTTTTTCAAAGAAAAGGGAGTGGGAAAGAACTGAAAAGAGCTCGTTTCCCACCCCTGCACAGTTGATTGACAACTTTGAGACGTGAAGCGAGCAAAGAAAACAATCAACCTCTGTGTTAATGTGTTTTGTTAACCAAAAGTGAAGAAGCTGAACCCTTTTGCTCAGCCTCTTATCACATTATACGGTTAGGCTTTTAGCTCAATCACAGCATCGCCTTTCGCTACTGTACCCTCTGCAACAGGAGTAACAGAAGCATAATCAGCTGTGTTGGTAACAATCACCATAGTTGTGTCATCAAGACCAGCAGCTGCAATTTTCGCAGCGTCAAATGTACCAAGAACATCGCCAGCTTTCACCTTATCACCTTGAGCAACTTTTTGATCAAATCCGTCACCGTTCATAGAAACTGTGTCAATACCTACATGAATCAAGATTTCAGCACCTTTTGCCGTTTTCAAACCGTAAGCGTGACCAGTTGCAAATGCGATTGTCACTTCTGCATCCGCAGGAGCATACACAACACCTTCACTAGGTTTCACTGCGATTCCTTGTCCCATAGCACCACTTGAGAACACTGGGTCATTGACATCTTTCAAGTCAAACATTTGACCAACGATTGGAGAAACAATTGTTTCATCAGCAAGAACTGGCGCAGCTGCTTCATTAGCTTCTACTACTTCTTTTGCTTCAGTCACTTCTTCTTCAGCATCTTTGTAACCAAACGCATAAGTCAAACCAAATCCAAGACCAGTAGTGACAAGTACCATAAAGATATATTGAAGAACTTGACCATTCAGATAGAGAAGCGTACCTGGGATAATGGTAATACCAAATCCAGTACCAGCAAGTCCAAGAATAGAAGCTAACCAACCACCAGCAGCACCGGCAACAAGACCAAGTACAAATGGTTTACCATAACGTAAGTTTACCCCGAAAATAGCTGGTTCAGTAATTCCAAGACCTGCAGAGAGAGCAGCCGGGAAGGCAAGAGCTTTTAGTTTTTTAGATTTTGTTTTTACACCAACTGCAAGAGTTGCACCCGCTTGGGCAGTCATAGCAGCTGTGATGATCGCATTAAAGGCATCTTTTCCTTCATTTGCAATCAATTGTGCTTCTAGTAAGTTGAAGATATGGTGAACACCAGTTACCACGATAAGTTGATGCACACCACCAAGGATGAGACCAGCTAAACCAAACGGTAAGGCAAGAATAGCTTTTGTCGCAGCAAGAATGACATTTTCAAGTGAGTGGAAGATTGGCCCAATGACAAAGAGTCCAAGAACTGACATCACAAGGAAGGTCAAGAATGGCACAACAAGCAAATCAAGCACATCTGGAATTTTCTTATGCAACCATTTTTCAAGTTTCGCACCAAGTAGTCCAATGAAGAAGGCTGGCAATACTGAGTTTTGATAACCAACTACTGGAATGAAACCAAAGAACATGATTGGCTTTGCAGCACCAGAAGCTACATCCCAAGCATTTGGAAGGGCGGTATTTACCAACATCAAACCAAGTACAATACCGATCACTGGATTCCCACCGAATACACGGAAAGCTGACCAAGAAATCAAAGCTGGGAAGAAGGCAAAAGCTGTATCTGTCAACACAACTGTGTAAGTATAGAAGTCTGACGCAGCAAAGGCTTTTGAAGTTGTTCCAAATAACCCAAGAATCGTATCGTTATTAATCGCGCCACGAATCCCCATGAAGAGACCTGTTGCTACGATTGCTGGCAGGATTGGCACAAATACGTCACCAAATGTACGGACGGCACGTTGGAACCAATTTCCCTTTTTAGCTGCTTCTGCTTTTTGCTCACCAGTTGAAGATGTAGGCAAACCAAGCTCTACCACTTCATCATAGATTTTATTCACTGTACCAGTACCAAAGATAATTTGATATTGACCTGAGTTAAAGAAAGCCCCCTGAACCTTTTCAAGATTCTCAACTCTGTCTTTATCAATCTTAGCTTCATCTTTAACCATGACACGCAGACGGGTCGCACAGTGAGCAACACTACTTACATTGTCACGTCCGCCAATGGCCTCAATGACTGCTTTTGCAATGTCCTTATTTTCCATTTGCATCTCCTTATTGAAAATAATTAAAATTTATGAAAGCGATTTAATCACTCCTACGACTATTATTTTAACATGATTTCAAAATATGTCAAGCGTTTTGCAGAAATTTTATTTTTTTCTATTAAAAAGTTGATTTTTTCAGAGAAAACGTTTACTATATAAGTAAGAAAATTATCTCGGAGGACAAAAGATTGGCTTGGACTACTGAACAACGTTACAAACGCTATGAACAATGGACTGAAAACGAAATCCAACAGATAAAAAATAAAATCGCTACATCACCTTGGCGTGCTACCTACCACGTAGAGCCTGATACGGGACTGCTGAATGACCCAAATGGTTTTTCCTATTTTGACGGAAAATGGATTGTCTTCTATCAAAATTTTCCATTTGGTGCAACTCATGGGCTCAAGTCTTGGGTACAACTGGAAAGTGATGACCTCGTACACTTCACAGAAACCGGTGTTCGTGTTCTGCCAGACACCCCATTAGACAGTCACGGTGCTTACTCTGGCTCTGCTATGCAGTTTGACGACAAACTTTTCCTATTCTATACTGGAAATGTCCGTGATGAGAATTGGGTTCGTCACCCTTACCAAATCGGCGCTTTGCTGAACAAAGACGGACATATTCAAAAACTAAACAAAGTATTGATTGAACAACCTAAGGATACTACAGATCACTTTCGAGATCCACAGATTTTCAATTATAAAGGTCAGAGCTATGCCATTGTCGGCGGACAAACTCTGGACAAAAAAGGCTTTATCAAGTTTTATAAAGCAGTTGAAAACGACTATATAAACTGGGAAGAAGTCGGCGATTTAGACTTTGAAAATGACAATACAGCTTATATGATGGAATGCCCCAATCTTGTCTTTATTGATGAAACACCTATTTTGCTCTACTGCCCTCAAGGTTTATCAAAAAAAGTTGCTCCTTACGACAATATTTTCCCAAACATGTATAAGATAGGTCAATCGTTTGACATAGCGGAAACAGCAATTGTCGATCCTAGTCCTCCGCAAAATTTAGATTATGGATTTGATTGCTATGCCACCCAAGCTTTCAATGCTCCAGATGGCCGTGTCTTAGCAGTCAGCTGGTTAGGTTTGCCGGATATTGCTTACCCATCTGATCGTTTTGATCATCAAGGAATTTTATCGCTTGTCAAGGAATTAACACTAAAAAAAGGAAAACTCTATCAATATCCTGTTCAAGCTATCACATCCTTACGCACAGATAATAGCCAAACGTTTGCTAACCAAGCGCAAACAAAGAACTGCTATGAATTAGAACTAGAATTTACAATTGATTCACAAGCTGAGATCGTCCTTTTTGCAGATCAAGAGCATAAGGGTCTACGCATTTGCTTTGACATCAAAAATGGTCAAGTAACAGTTGACCGTAGTCAAGCCGGTGAGCAATACGCTCTTGAATTTGGTACTGTTCGTAGTTGTACGATTGAAAACCAAGCTACAACTGCTACTATCTTCATTGATAAGTCAGTTTTTGAAATTTTTATTAACAAAGGAGAAAAAGTATTTTCAGGTCGCGTTTTCCCTCATGAAAACCAAAACGGTATTTTTATCAGCGAGGGAAATCCAACTGGAACTTACTATGAATTAGATTATGGTCGCGAAGTTAACTGATGTTGCAAAAATTGCTGGAGTCAGCCCAACCACTGTATCTCGTGTAATTAACAAAAAAGGCTACCTCTCAGAAAAAACGATTACAAAAGTCAATGAGGCCATGCGCGAGTTGGGATACAAGCCCAATAATCTCGCTCGTAGCTTACAAGGAAAATCCGCTAAACTGATTGGATTGATTTTCCCAAATATCAGTCACATCTTTTATGCCGAACTCATTGACAAATTAGAACATGAGTTATTCAAAAGAGGCTACAAGACAATCATCTGCAATAGCGAGCACAATTCAAGTAAGGAAAAAGAGTATCTGGAGATGCTAGAAGCCAATCAAGTGGATGGCATTATCTCAGGCAGCCACAACTTAGGCATCTCTGATTATGACCGTGTAACAGCTCCCATTATCTCTTTTGACCGCAACTTATCCCCTTCCATTCCTGTTGTATCTTCGGACAACTATGCTGGTGGTGTCTTGGCTGCAGAAACCTTGGTCAAATCCGGTGCCCAAAATATCATTATGATTACCGGAAATGATAATTCAAACTCCCCGACAGGTCTCCGCCATGCAGGTTTTGCTTCCATTCTACCTGATGCACCAATTATCAATGTATCAAGTGACTTCTCTCCTATTCGCAAAGAAATGGAAATCAAAAATATTTTAAAACATAGAAAACCTGATGCCATTTTTGCTTCAGATGATCTGACAGCCATTTTAATCATGAAAGTCGCTCAAGAACTGGAAATCAAAATTCCAGAGGATCTAAAAGTCATCGGTTACGACGGAACTTATTTTGTAGAAAACTACTATCCCCAACTAGCCACTATACAGCAACCATTGAAAGATATAGCTTGTTTACTGGTAGATTTGTTGCTTCGAAAAATTGCTGGTGAAGAAGTTGTGACAACCGGCTACTTTCTTCCCGTCCACCTCTCTTCAGGAAAGAGTATTTAATACTGTGAGATAGTTAAACCCCCACTTAAGTATTGAGAAATCTTAAGTGGGGGTTAGCGTTTATTCGTTGTTCTTATATTTTATCTGCCAGAAGCACATCATCAATAGCCTGCGCACAGTCACCGTGGTCGTTATTTGCCACAATAATATCTGCCAAACCTTTGATATTCTCATTGGCATTTCCCATAGCAACACCAAAACCTGCTTCGCGAATCATGCTTTCATCATTGTCAGCATCCCCAACAGCAATGATTTGCTCCGTAGGAAGATTCAAGTTTTGAGCAAGGTGAGCTAAACACTGCCCCTTTTCAACTCCTTGCGCTGTTAGTTTAAGATCACTTACTTCAGCTTTTATAATCGTTATCTTTTCAGACAATAAAGTTTCATACGATTGATCTCGCTCCCTTGCCGTAAAGTGATAAATATTGATTTTGTCAAAATGCTCTCTCCTTAGCTAACAAATCGTAAATATTATCCACCAAGATAGCTGTTTTATCATAAAGTTCAGTATAAATTTCCATATAATAGTTAGCAATATTCTCAAAATGTGATTTTTGAAGATAGCCTTGACCGTCAATCATACAAACCAGCATCAAATCTTGAACTTCTGCTATCGCTTTCACCTTATCCACCGCTATAGCAGGCAAGGTTTGCTTAGCTAAAACGCATTTAGCCTCCAAATCATAAATCAATGCACCACTTGCAAGAATATCATAGCGAATCTCGCGCAAATCATATCCATAAGGAAGCAGTTCTGACAAAGAGCGTCCTGTTGAAAGTACAACTTGTTTACCAGCATCTTGAGCTCTCCCAATCGCTTCAACACTGCTTTTGGCAATTGTTTTTTTACTAGTCAAAAGTGTTCCATCCATATCAAACGCAATCAATTGATACATCCCATTACTCCTCTTTTCTATTACAACTAGTATAGCACAGTTTAAAATGGAATCGTCCAGAAAAAGATAACATGAATTCAAAAATCACTCTAGATAACTTCTAAAGTGATTTTTAAAATTCTCTCAAAGTCAAAGAATGATGTTATAATTCTTTTTTATATTTTTCAACTTCTGCTTTATTAGCCCACACAAAGTGTCCAGGACGAATTTCGACCATTTCTGGCTTATCCGTTGAATAATCATGATGATTAGCATCATAGACTTTCAACACTTTCTTCCGTTCCAAGATTGGATCTGGAATTGGCACAGCTGACAATAAAGACTGAGTATAAGGATGAATTGGATTGTTAAAGAGTTCTTCTGTTTCAGCTACTTCGACAATCACACCCTTATAAATAACCGCAATACGATCTGAAATGAAGCGTACAACCGATAAATCGTGAGCAATAAAGAGATAAGTCAAACCTAATTCTTTTTGGAATTTTTTCAGTAGGTTTAAAACTTGTGCCCGCACAGACACGTCCAAAGCTGAAATCGGCTCATCTGCAATGACAAAATCTGGTTCCATAACAAGCGCACGGGCAATCCCAATCCGCTGACGTTGACCACCAGAAAATTCATGCGGGTAACGTGTTAAATGCTCTGATAACAATCCAACTTCATGAATAATATCTTTCACTTTTTTCTTGCGTTCTTCTTCATCTTTAAATAAATGGAAATTATACAAGCCTTCCGAAATGATATAATCAACTGTCGCACGTTCATTCAAACTAGCAGCAGGATCCTGGAAAATCATTTGAATTTTACGAATGATTTCTGACTCTTCTTCTTTTGATTTTTTGCCATTGATTTTTTTCCCTTCAAAGAAAATCTCTCCATGACTCGTATCATTTAAACCAATAATCGCACGACCAATTGTCGTTTTACCAGAACCAGATTCTCCTACAAGTGAAAACGTTTCTCCTTTATTGATAAAGAAATTAGCATTTTTAACAGCAACAAATTTCTTGCTTCCCTCACCGAAGGAAATTTCCAAATCTTTAACTTCTACTAATTTTTCAGGCATTTCCTTCCTCCTAGGCGTCTAAATGGGCAAAGCCCATTTTTGAGCTAATTTTTTCGTGTAAATCATCAATAACAGCTGGCTTATTCACTTTTGGAGCATTCTCATGTAACAACCATGTTTTTGCCCAGTGGGTATCCGTTACATAAATTTGAGGTGGTTTCTCTTCAAAATCAATTTCCATAGCATAATCTGAACGCAAGGCAAATGCATCTCCTTGTAAATGTGAATAGAGAGATGGCGGCGTTCCAGGAATTGAATACAACTCACCCTTATCATCTGCTAACTGAGGCAGACTAGATAACAAACTCCAAGTGTAAGGATGACGTGGATCGTAAAAGACTTCTTCTACTGTTCCGTATTCAACGATTTCACCAGCATACATAACCGCAACCTTATCTGCAATACTTGCTACCACTCCCAGGTCGTGGGTGATAAAAATAGTTGTGAATTCATACTCGTGTTGCAAAGATTTCAACAAATCAATGATTTGTGCCTGAATCGTAACGTCAAGCGCTGTCGTTGGTTCATCACAGATAAGGATATCAGGTCGACAAGCAAGCGCAATAGCGATAACAATCCGTTGACGCATTCCTCCTGAATATTGGAATGGGTATTCATTAAAACGCTTTTCAGCATCAGGAATGCCGACCTTATTCATATAGTCAACAGCCATTTCTTTTGCTTCTTTTGGCGTTTTCTTTTGATGCTTGATAATCACTTCTGTAATTTGGCTACCAATTGTGTTAATAGGGTCCAAACTCGTCATCGGATCTTGGAAGATTGTTGCAATTTTAACACCGCGTATAGGTTCCCAATCTTTATTAGACTTCAATTTTGTCAAATCTTGTCCACGGTAATCAATCGTTCCTTGAGCAACTCGACCATTTTCCTCTAACATTCCTGTAAATGTCTTTGTCAAAACAGACTTACCAGAACCAGATTCTCCTACAAGTGCAAGAACCTCACCTTCGATAAGGTCAAGCGAAACACCACGAATGGCTGTTAAGACTTTATCACGAACGTCAAATTCCACGACAATATCGCGAGCAGTCAATATTACATTTTTTTCTTGTGTCATATTTACTCCTATCTATGTGTACGTGGATCACTAGCGTCCGCTAAGTTTTGACCGACAACGAACAATGAAAGAGAAACCAAAATCAAGGTTGTCAATGGAATCCAGAAAAGATACGCATTTGTTGTCACGTTTTGTGAATAATCTGAAATTAACCGTCCCAAACTTGGTACTGTGACAGGAAGCCCTAAACCAAAGAACGATAGAAATGCTTCATAAGAAATGAAACTTGGAAGCAATTGCGAAGCCGTTGTCACAATAACAGAAACCAATTGTGGCATGATATTTTTCACAATGATTTTCAGTGTTGGCGTACCCAAAGTTCGGCTGGCAAGGTTATATTCCAAGTCGCGATAACGCATGATTTGGATACGAATTGTATAAGCAATCCCAACCCAACCTGTGATGGTCATAGCAAAAATCAAGTTCCAGAAACCAGCACCAATTGAATAAGTCAAGACAATGACAATCAAGAGAGATGGGATGTTAGAAATGATATTGTACACTTCCATCATGATACGGTCAACGGTTTTTGAAATTCCCCAGATACCACCAATCACAATACCAATAACTAAGTTAATCACGGTTGCAATGACAGAAATGAGGATAGAGTTACGAGCTCCAAACCATACTCCGTCAAAAAGAGATTTTCCGTTGCTATCTGTACCAAACCAATATTGACCGTTTGGTTTAATATAACGCGCACCGAAATCATTCACCTTGCTGACATCGTTAAAGTCAAAATCTGAGAAAATCGGATAAATGAAACTCATCAAAATAATAGCGATCAAAATTCCCAACATGATAACTGTTGATTTCTTTTTTAGGAACTGACGCATAACTGATTTCCAGTAAGAATAG
Organism: Streptococcus sp. HMSC066F10; assembly: GCF_001813805.1. Taxonomy (NCBI): domain Bacteria; kingdom Bacillati; phylum Bacillota; class Bacilli; order Lactobacillales; family Streptococcaceae; genus Streptococcus; species Streptococcus sp. HMSC066F10. Next base: position 60,606 of record NZ_KV813955.1, on the reverse strand, counting down.
GCTGGAGCATCAATTGTTTCAGAGGCAAAATCATCGCGTTTGACAAATTGGAACTTAGTCTTATCAATTGTAGCCATTATTTACCTCCTTTTGATGTTAATTTAATACGTGGGTCAAGCACTGTCATCAGAATATCACCCAATAAAAGAGCGAAGATAGAAAGACAAGTAAAGATAAAGACAAGACCAACGACCATAGAATTGTTTGAAGCTTTAACAGAGTCAATCAACATCTTACCCATACCAGGGAAAGCGAAGACTGTTTCAGTCAAAGTTGCACCTGTAATAACCCCAATAACTGAGTTTGGAATGCTGGATACAAGTGGCACCATGGCATTTTTGAAAATATGTTTATTTGAAATTTCTTTTTCAGAAAGACCTTTTGCCCGTGCAAAACGAACAAAATCTTGTGATTGCAAGTCAATCATATAACGACGAATCCAAACGGCTGTCCAAGGCGCACTCAAGAGTCCAAGAATGACTGCCGGCAACACATAAGAGCGCCAATCACCTGCTCCCAAAATAGGGAATGAATCAGGCAAACCAATCGCTGAACCAATCAAGCGAATGATATAAACCAAGGCAATAGTTGGCAGTGACATTAAGAAAGTCAAAGCACCGGTTGAAATACTATCAAACAATGTATTCTTAAAGCGAGCCATATAAGATCCAAGTGGAACGGCGATTAAGTATGACAAGGCCAAACCAATCACCCCAACAATAGAAGAACTCACAATCATAGATGGATATTGATAATTGCTCTCTGTCGCCGTATAGGGATCATCTTTTCCGTAATTAGCAACATCGCGTGCATCGGCTTGTTTTGGAGACTTATATGTACGCGTATAAATATTAACAGATGATGTTTTCTTTCCTGTTGGAAATTGAACTTCTGATGTCTTCGTTTGACCTTGCCCTTGTGAAATAACCTGTAAAACAGGAAGATTAGCATAGGTCGGATAAGAAGTTCCTAGATTTAATCTTACAAAATTTTGATGGATAAATGGAAACTGACTATTGAAGTACAATAAATATTTATGTCTCGTTCCAGAACCAACAACAGACCAACCAATGGCAGGATCATTTTCAATGCAAATATAACGCTTCAAATTCGGATTAGAAGCATCTTTCACAGCACCGGTATGGTCAATTTGAATCAAATTACCATAGAAACCAAGAACGCGTTCATAGACTGGAACTTCACGAGTTGCATAAAATTGCTTGCTTTCTTTAAATTGCTGCAATTTCCAACCGCGTCCCAGCTTTTTGATGTAAGCTTCATAGATTTTTTTATTTGCATTAGTAGGTTCTACTGTTACAGAAGAATTCTCTTTACTAGCTTTTTCTTGCAATTCCTTCGTATCATAGTAGTCAATGTAACCCATACGCTCAAAAATCGTATTTTCGTAATTGGCTTTTTTATCAGGAGTTGTCGCTATTTTGTTATAGTTTGGGTCCTGTTTGAAAATCAACTTCCTAGGCACCATGGTATAGATAATGGTGTAAGTCAGCGTTGTTACCATGAAAATAGATACTAAAGAGCGTAAGATACGCATAAAAATATATTTCTTCATTTACCGTTTCCTTTAAAATCCCAAAAGAACTTTCCCTCCTGTTAGAGAAAGTTCTGATGAGAAGTTTATTTTACATGATCTGCTAATTCTTTTTGTATTTTAATGATTCAGCATGAGTCACATCAGATATTCCACTTTAATAACTATGGTTAAGTTATTAAACATAACCTGTCAGCCAAGACCGAAGGAACTGATAGAGAAATGCCACGCGTCACGACAAATACCTATTTCCAATTTTAGAATACCTTCAATTTTTAAACTGATTGTTTAAAATTATATCACAATTTTGGTTAATTGTAAAACCAATTGTCAGAATATTTTTATCATAATTGAACTTTTTTTGTTTTTCTGTTAAATTTTATCTAATTTTTTTCAATTATTTAACATGATCTGCAAGTTCTTCTTGAGCCTTTTTATTAGACTCTGTGCGCTTTTTATTCCATTTTTCCATGGCCTTCTTGTATTGATTTTGAGTCACAGGCTCATCTTGGATTTCAAGGTATTTATAGAGAATTGTTTCACTATTTCCCTTGGTTCCTGACCAAGCAAAGGCATTACTAAATGGTACTGTACGAGAAAGAATTGGGCGACCCGTTAGTGTTGTTGTTGGAATGACCAATGCATTATCAGTCAACCAAGCTTGGGCTGCAGCATATTTTTCATAGCGTGCATTCGTATTGTTGGTTTCTTTTTCAGCCTCATTCAACAACTTTTCATATTCGTTCATACCAACTTGTGCTGCAGCAGCGTTGTTCGTGCCTGCATCAAATCCTAGATAAGTCTTAGTGCTTTCACCGCTTGAAGGTTTGATAACATCAAGATAGGTAGATGGGTCTTGGAAATCTGGACTCCAACCAACATTATCAGAAAGATCCCAATCTTCTGCAGCTGCGGATTCGGCAAAGTAAGTGATATTATTCACGTCGTCTTTAGACATTTGTTGAATATCAATCACAACATTTTCTTTCCCAAGATTTTTTTCAATCGATTGTTTCAATGATTGCACACGTTGAACTTTATTAGTTGCTGTTTGGTCAACTGGCATATCAATGTGGATTGGGAATTGAACACCGTCTGCTTGAAGCGCTGCTTTCGCTTTCGCTAATTTTTCTTTAGCTTTAGTTGGATTGTAAAGACCATCTTGCGCATCATTTAAGTTGACATCTTTCCAACTTTCATCATAACCAACTAATTTTTCTTTGACCAATTCTCCAAAGCTCTTGTCATCTGTTTGAACAAATGTTGGCGGTACAAAGAGATTACGGAGCATCTTCGTCGCACCGTCTTTACCATTCACCTGTGATGCATAAGCTGTGCGGTCAAATGCAAAGGTAATCGCTTGACGGAAATCCTTGTTTAGCAAAGCTTTCTTAGTAGAAGTCTTTTGAGCATCTGTTGTCTTTGAAGTATGTTTGTAAGATTGACGGTCAATGTTTGTAGCTACTAGGTAAGTCGTTGCATCTTGCGGAGTATAAACGATGTTGTTTTTGTATTTCTTGCTGACAGAAGCATAACTTGGACTTGTTGGAAATACTTTGGCATTGGTAAATGAGCCATCACTAAATCCTTTAGCAAGTTTGTCTTGGTCTTGACCATCATAGTAGGACAACTTGATGTTGTCAATGTGCACATTCTTCTTATCCCAGTAGTTTGGATTTTTAGCAAATTCAACAGATGATTTCGCTGTGATAGATTTCAGCAAGTATGGACCATTATAAAGAAGACTAGATGGGTCTGTTGCTTGTGCAAATTTATTGCCTTTTGATTTCAAAAATTCTGCATTAACTGGTGCTAGAACGCCCATTGTTGTTTTAGAATTCCAAAAGCTTTCTGGTCGATTAAGCGTGTATTGAACCGTGTAATCATCAACTGCTTTGATACCGACAGAAGAGAAATCTTTATTTTCACCCTTCATGTAAGCATCCAAGCCTTTGATTGAATCTTGCACCAAGTAAATAGCTTCAGATTTATTATCCGCAGCATATTTTAAGCCTGTCACAAAGTCTTGTGCCTTAACTTCTGCATACTCTTCGCCCTCTGATGTGTACCATTTCACACCCTTACGAAGTGTATAAGTATAAGTCAAGCCGTCCTTGGAGACTGTCCAATCCTTCGCTACAGAAGGAACTAGATTTCCGTAACGGTCATTTTCCAAGAGTCCGTCAATGGCATTACTGGTAAGATTTGCAGTGGCTGCTTTCCCAGTTGTCAAATAGTTCAGGTTATCTGGATCTTGCTCATAAATATATGAGAATGTTTTGTTCCCCGAGCTTGTTTTAGAGCCAGAACAAGCTGCTAGAGCTCCTGTTGCAAGCAAGGCTAGCGCTGCAAGGGTAATGATTTTACTTTTCTTCATGAATATTCCTCCCAAAATCATTATTTTTATACATTCTAGCACACAAAACATAAAAAGTAAATAGAATTTTCTAAATTTTATGACATATTTTTTAAACCTAGTATCAAAGGAATTATATTAACCTTACAATTTCATGGATAGAAAAAAACAGGTTTTCCTCACCTTTTAGTGAGTTTTACCTGCTTTTATAGGTTGTATTATTTTACATGATCAGCTAATTTATCTTGAGCTTTTTTATTAGACTCAGCTTTTTCTTTTTGCCATTTCTTCTTAGCTGCTTCATAGTCTTTCTTAGTGACAGCATCGTTACCAACTTTAATGTATTTGAAGTAGGTTGAGCTACCTTTGCTACCTGTTTGCGCAAATGGACCTGAGAATGGTTCGATACGTGAAACAAATGTTGCGGCACCCGTTGAAGCCATTGTTGGTAAAATCAAAGAGCTATCTGTCAACCAAGCTTGTGCTGCTGCATATTTTTCATAACGTTTTGCAATGTCTGTTGTTTCTGCACCTGCTTCATCGACTAATTTATTATATTCGTCCAAGCCAACTGCTTTAGCACCAGCATTTTCACTACCAGAGTCAAATCCAAACCAAGTTTTCGTATTATCAGAAGATGTTGATTTCAAAATGTCAAGATAAGTAGATGGGTCTTGATAGTCAGGAGTCCAACCAACGATACCTGAGAGATCCCAATCTTCGCTAGCTGCATTCGGAGCATAATAAGTGATGTTCATTACATCATCTTCTGACATCATATTCAAGTCCATGACAACATTTTCTTTGCCAAGCACTTTTTCAATAGATTGTTTCATAGATTGTATACGAGCAACAAAGTTTTTAGAAGTTTCAATTACAGGAACATCTATGTGGATTGGGAATTGCACACCTTGAGCTTGCAATGCTCCTTTTGCTTTTGCAAATTTCGCTTTTGCTTTGTCTGGATTGTACAAACCGTTTTGTGAATCTGCTAATTTGACACCCTTCCAGTCATCACCATAGCTAGCTAATTTTTCTTCTACAACATCGCTAAATGATTTTTCTCCAACTTGGACAAAGTCAGACGGTACAAACATATTGCGGATTGCTTTAGCAGCGCCATCTTTACCATTGACTTGTGCAGCGTAAGAATCGCGATCAAGTGCAAAGTTCAAAGCTTGGCGGAAGTCTTTGTTCAACAATGCTTTTTTCGTTGAATTTTTTTGTTCATCTGTTTTTTTAGCAGTGTGGTTGTATGTTTGACGGTCAATATTAAGTCCTAAAACCGCTGTTCCTGCACCTGCTTCTGATGTATAGATATTGTCTTTGAAGTCCTTTTCAAAAGTTGCAAAGTTTGAACTTGCTGGGAAGAGACGTGCATACGTATAAGCGCCATCTTTAAAGTTACGTGCTAATGAGTCTTGGTCTTGACCATCATAATAAGCCAACTTGATGCTATCAACGTTTACATTATCCTTATCCCAATAATTGTTGTTTTTAACATATTCTACTGCAGACTTAGCTGTAATAGCTTTCATAAGGAATGGACCATTGTAAAGAATGGAACTAGGATTCGTTGATTGACCGAATTTATCTCCCTTAGATTTCAAAAATTCTGCATTGACTGGCCAAAGAATAGCTGACGTTGTTTTTGAATTCCAGTAAGGTTCTGGTTGGTTCAATGTATACTGAACAGTATAATCATCGACAGCTTTCACGCCTACAGTTGAAAAGTCTTTTGTTTGACCATTTACATAAGCATCCAAACCTTTAATTGAGTTTTGAACAAGATAAAGAGCTTCTGATTTCTTATCAGCAGCATGTTTCAAACCAGTTACAAAGTCTTGCGCCTTAACTTCTGCATATTCTTCGCCTTCTGATGTGTACCATTTGGCATCCTTACGAAGTTTATAAGTATAGGTTAAACCATCTTTTGATACAGTCCATGACTTAGCCATTGATGGTACAAGATTTCCATATTTGTCATTTTCTAACAATCCGTCAACTCCATTTGTCACAAGATCGCTAGTGGTTGCTTTTCCTGATGTTACATAATCCAAAGTTTCTGGATCACCAGCATATACATAACCAAACTTTTTTTCTGTGGAGTTCGATTTTGAACCCGAGCAAGCAGCTAAAAGACCAGACGTTAAAAGAGCAAGCCCCGCAACTGCGATGATTTTACTTTTTTTCATAGTTACCTCCGAAAAGTATGATATATTCTATATTATACTATATCTTCATAAAAAGTAAAGAATTTTCAAACAAATCTTTCAACAAAAAACGTTGTTGTGAGCCGAAATGCTTTCAAACAACGGACTCACTTCTCGTATCCTATTGATGGATACATTGCTTTTTAGGTTATTTCCCCTCTGGGTGAATGACATACGTTTCAAAATCCAGATTCGGCATACATTCTGCTAAATCGTTCTCAATGCGCTTCAGTGCTTCTAAACGCATTTCAACAGATGTATGAGCATTTCCTTGAATGATAAAAATGGCATTCTTTGTCTCATCATCAAATTTATAATGTTCTCCATCACGAACGTCCAACCACGCTAGAATACCTTTTTTGTCACGATAGATGTAATCCGTGGGAGAAACATGTTTTTTCGTAGATAAAATCGGCAGAAAAACGTCTTCATTTTGGCTAACAGTAAACTCTATCTGCTCCTCTATTTTATCCAAATCATGCCCACCGATGGCTAATAAAGAATGTAAAGATTCAACATTATAAATATCAATAATACTATTAATATTCGGGATGGATCCACGATGTCGAATATTCCGAATAAGCGCCAAAACGGTAGGAGGATTCTTCTTGACACTACGTCCGACACTTTGCAACAAATCCTTGTAGCCTTGAATAACTGGAGTATCAGACACCTCATCTATATCGCAATTCAATGCCCACTTTTCCATCTCTTTTTGCTTTTTCAAAAATGAAGCAGGTAAAGGTGCATGTGGATCTACATTTTTAGCGATGCCAATAACCACATTTTTAATCCCAAGCATTGCGAGACTTTCATTCAGTATAAACTTCATCATGATCCACCTCCGTTTCATTATTTATTGAGCTCATCAACTATTCAAATTGTATCATTTTTAGGAGAAAATTTCTTACTTTAGTTTTAAAATGCTGTCTTTCATTCATATTGACAAATTTTTCTCCTATGAGAAATGCTAAAAAGACTGGAATTGCTTCCAATCTTATTTCTCACTATTTTCAACCGCAGCTGTAACAAAAGCTGTGTAAAGTCCTTCTGGACGATTAGGGCGGCTGGATAATTCTGGGTGATATTGACAAGCCACAAAGAATTGATTTTCTGGAATTTCAACAATTTCTACCAGACGATTATCAGGTGAAACTCCTGAGAAGACAAATCCTGCGTCTTCAAATTGTTGACGGAATTCATTGTTAAATTCGTAACGGTGGCGGTGACGACGCTGAACAACTTCTTGATTATCATAAGCTGCAGCGGCTTTGGAACCACGTTTCAACTTAGACGGATAAAGTCCTAAGCGAAGCGTTCCTCCCATATCTTCTACATCAATCTGATCACGCATCAAATCAATAACAGGATGCTTCGTATCAGGATTTAATTCTGAAGAATTAGCATCTTCAAATCCTAGCACATGGCGAGCAAACTCAACACAAGTCAACTGCATACCAAGGCAAATTCCAAGCATTGGCACATCATTTTCACGCGCATATTGAATGGTCGCAATCTTTCCTTCGGTTCCGCGATGACCAAATCCCCCCGGCACAATAATACCGTCTGCATCTTTCAACAATTCGGTGACATTTTCAGTTGTGACATCATTTGCATTGACCCAATTCAGCTTGATTTCTGCATCATTGGCATAACCAGAGTGCTTGAGAGCTTCTACAACAGAGATATACGCATCTGGCAACTCCACATATTTCCCAACAAGCGCAATTTTTACTTGTTTCTTCAAGTTCATGACTTTATCAACCATAGCAGACCAATCTGTCATATCTGCTTCTGGCACGTCCAACTTCAAGTGATCACAAACGATTTGGTCCATGTTTTGTGCTTGCAAATTCAGCGGAATTTGATACAAATGTTCCACATCTAGCGACTCAATCACTGCTTCTGGTGCTACATCACAAAATTGTGCCAATTTGTTCTTAATATTTTGGCCAGCCGGTTTTTCAGTACGAATAACAAGCATATTCGGTTGAATTCCAAGACCACGCAATTCTTTTACAGAATGCTGAGTGGGCTTCGTTTTCATTTCCCCAGCAGCTTTCAGATAAGGAAGCAATGTCGTGTGGATATACATCACATTATCTGCACCAACATCTGCCTTCATTTGACGAAGTGCTTCTAAGAATGGCAAACTTTCAATATCTCCAACAGTTCCTCCTACTTCTGTGATAATCACATCAGAGTCGGTTGTCGTTGCAGCGCGTTTAATCTTTTCTTTCAAAGCATCTGTAATGTGTGGAATGACTTGAACTGTTGCTCCAAGGTACTCACCTTTACGCTCTTTTCGAAGAACTTCACTATAAATCTTACCAGTTGTGACATTTGAATATTTATTTAGGTTAATGTCAATAAAACGTTCATAGTGTCCTAGATCTAAGTCTGTTTCTGCGCCATCGTCTGTCACGAACACTTCCCCGTGTTGGTAAGGACTCATCGTTCCTGGGTCAATATTGATATAGGGGTCAAACTTTTGAATGGTTACCTTAAGACCACGATTTTTCAAAAGACGACCAAGACTTGCTGCCACAATCCCTTTACCGATTGAACTAACTACACCACCTGTAACAAAAATATATTTTGTTGCCATAAATACTCCTTATCTAAAATACAACGTCCATTGCTTTTTAAGACGTGTTCATGAATAGCAAAACAAAAATAGCTCCCTAGAGCTAGGGAGCTTCGACTTCTTAAAAGAAGTGCCCAATATTATAATATCGCAGAATAAAACTTTTGTCAAATAAGAAAATAAGAATATATCATTAAATTTGACTATTCTTCATCTTCTCCATCTACTTCATCGTCAGAATAATCTTCGTCCTCTTCATTGAGTTCGACTTCTTCACCTAAATCATCAGGTGCAATTTCATTGATTTCAGCATCATACGCTTCAACTTCACTCTTCTCGTCGTCCGGATTGTCCTCGTCATAATTAAGGGCAGGGTCTGCTTCGTATGAGTCTTCATCTTCTGGATCATCGTCATTGTAATCAATGGCATCTTCATCTCCGTCCATAAAGGCGTTCACACGTTTCTTCTTCCGTTTCTTCGGAGTTTCTTCATCATCTTCTTCAAGTGTGATAATTTCTTCATCCACCTCGTCAATCGCATACCATGAACGCAAGCCCCATTTGTTATCTCCAAGAGGAATGAAACTGCCGTCTACATTTAGCTCTGTATAAAAAAGTGGCAAGGCTTCACGAATATCACTATTTGATTTTTCAAGGTAATTTTGAATTTCATTGACAAGATCATTAAAATACATTTCATGATGACGACCACGCGTTTCTAAGATAGCACGCGCTACTTCAATCATAGAAAGTTCACTTTTTTCTTGTCCAGCAAATACTTCTAATTCCAAAGTCGATCTCCTTTTAAGTCTGAGGGCTTCTGCCCTGTTAGCTCTCAAATATTTAATTTATTGAATTTTTCGCTACTTTTTATTGTACGATAAAAATCTTCTTTCGTCAAAAGAATTTTATCTTCTATTCAAGAAAATCACCATTTTTACCAAAATGACTTCCGCTTTTATATAAAAAGAAGCAAAAAGGCAATTCAGCCAATTCTCTGACTGAACTTGCCTTATGTTATCGCTCGATTATTTTACTTTTGCAGTACTTGTAATCAATTCAACGGCTTTTTTAATCACAATATCATGTTTCAACATATCTGCTGAAAGAAGTTGATGAACGCGTTCTACTTCCATATTGTAATCAGCGGCAAGAGAAGCAATTTCTGCTTCAATATCTTCATCACTTGCTTCAAATCCTTCTGCTTTCGCAACAGCTTCAATCACAAGGTTTGTCTTAGTACGTTTTTCAGCATCAGCTTCATGTTGCTTGTGAAGATCTTCTTGCGTTGTACCAGTAATTTGGAAATACATATCTGGTGAAATACCTTGACGTTGCATGTTTCCAAGGAATTCATTTACAGAGCGGTGAACTTCTTCGTGAACCATTTCTTCTGGCAACTCAACGATTTCTGCATTTTCTACTGCAAGATCAAGCGCTGCAGATTCGACTGCGTCATCAAAAGCAATTTCTTTTGATTCAGCTAATTCTTTGCGGTATTTTTCTTTTAATTCGTCAAGTGTCTCAACATCTTCATCAATGTCTTTCGCTAGTTCATCATCTAGTTCTGGAACTTCTTTTTCTTTGACTTCATGAATGGTTGTAACAAACTTAGCATCTTTACCTGCAAGGTCTGTTGCTTGATAGTCTTCTGGGAATGTCACGTTTACTTCTACTGTTTCACCAGCAGCATGTCCAACCAATTGATCCTCAAAACCCGGAATGAATTGACCGCTTCCGAGTTCAAGTGAGAAGTTATCTCCTTTACCGCCGTCAAATTCAACGCCGTCAACTGTTCCAACAAAGTCAATCACAACTGTGTCGCCATTAGCAGCCTTGTCTTCTTTCAATACTAGCTCTGCTAAATTGTTGCGTTCGCGTTCAATTTTTGCGTCTACATCTGCGTCAGATACTTCTTTAGAGACATCAACAGACACTTCTAGATTTTTATATTCACCTAATTTTACTTCAGGTTTTGTAACCACTTCAGCGGTAATAGTCCAATCTTGACCTTTTTCCATAGACGCCACATCAAATTGTGGTTGAGCAACAACTTCAATTTCTGCTTCTTTAACAGCAGCTTCATAAGCAGCTGGGAGAAGGGCGTTCAGTGTGTCTTGGTAAAGAGCTTCTTCCCCAAATTTTTGGTTAAACACCAGACGAGGAAGATGACCTTTACGGAAACCTGGTACATTCAGAGTTTTCTTAACTGAGTTAAACACGCGATCCAATTCTGGCTTGATTTGTTCTTGACTGATTGTAAATGTCAAAACTCCGCGATTTGTTTCTTTGTTTTCAAATGATACAGACATTCTGTCATTTCTCCTTAAAATTTATTGAATACAATCAATTATACCATAAATACACGTTAATTCACAAATTTTCTAATGAAAATTTAATGATTTTCCATCAACTTGTTTATTTTTCTCTTTATGCTTTCCGAATTTTATCCTTTTGGTAAGCAGCACGTACTCCACCGATTAGCTTAGGGCGACTGGCAAGAGCAGTCACATGCGCTTCTCCTAATTCTCTCAAAATTGGTCGAACTGGGATTTGGACATGTTTGATATGCATACCAATCGCTGTATCTCCGATATCTAGCCCCGCTTGAGCCGTAATAAATTCCACTTCAACTGGGTTGCTCATATATTTAAAAGCTGCTAATTGACCACTTCCACCAGCATGAAGAGTTGGCAAGACATTGACAATTTCCAGGTTTTGTTTTTGCGCCAATTCTTTCTCCACGACCAAAGCGCGATTCACATGTTCACAGCCCTGAACCGCCAAGTAAATTCCGCGAACTGACAACGTATCCAACATAGTTTTGACAATAACTTCTCCCACTTCTTGACTGGAATTTTTTCCAATATGCCCTCCAATCACCTCACTGGAAGACAAGCCCAGTACAAAAATATCACCGGAAGAAAGAGCTGATTTTTCTAAAACATCTGTTAAAATGATTTGTGTTTGTATTTTCAATTCTTGTAAATCCATGATTTCACCTCTTTTTAATTGTATTATAAATGATTTTTATCGCTTTTACAAACTGAAATTCTTAAAAGTAAAAAGGGCACAACGCCCCTTATTTACTTTATTTTTTCAAAACATCTGCCAACAATTTATTCAAAATAGCTCCGGCAATCATTCCTAAGGTATTTTGGCAAAAGTTAGGAAATATTTCTGGAAAAGCTGCTCCCCAACCATGCATAATCGTGGAAGCGAGAGCATAACCTCCTACCATAACAAGCGTCGCCAATACTAAACCAAGATAGCGACTTTTTTCTTTAAAACCTGCAAAATAGCCTTGTAGACCATGAAAAATCAGGCTGAAAAACATCCACTGAGGATAACCCGAAATCAAATCAATAAGAAATCCGGCTAAACCACCAACAATTGCTCCTTCTTTTCTACCAAAATAAAAGGCGGTAAAGAAAATTCCTGCATCAAGGAAAGTTAAAATCCCCGTTGGTGTTGGAATTTTCAAATAATAGCCCAAAACAACTGTCAATGCAGCAATCATGGACAAAAGAACAAGTTTATATGTCTGATTTTTTTTCATATTGAACAACCCCATATTGATCTGAATGTTGGATAGCTTGATAAACAAATTTTTTGGAAATTTGAACAGCTTCAAAAGTTGATTTTCCTAGTAATAGCTGACTGGCAATGCTAGAAGCAAAGGTGCAGCCAGCACCCGTGTTATTGTTTTCTAAAACAGGTGATTCCAAAATTTGAAATTGTTCGCCGTCATAAAAAACATCTATCGCTTTTTGAGCATCTAAGCGATTTCCTCCTTTGATAACAACGGATTTAGCACCCAAGGAATGGAGAAGTTTAGCCGCTTCTTTGACATCCTCCAATGTTTGCAACTCTTTTTGAACTAACAGTTCGGCTTCTGGTAAGTTGGGCGTGACGATGCTTACGTAAGGAAAAAATTTAATCAGTTCATCTCGAAGTGCCGAAACCTCCACATCATGGGTTTCCTTGCAAACTAAGACAGGGTCTAACACAACAGGAGTCTCTGCATGAGCTTTCACAAAATCTAAAGCCAAATCTGCCACTTCTACATTGGGCAAAAGCCCCAATTTAATAGCTGAGAAAGGTACATCCTTGAGAGAATTGAGCTGCTGAGCAAAGACGGTCGTGTCTACAGGAACAACCTCAAAACCTTGCTCTGTCATAGCGGTCAAGCAAGTCACCGCCACAAAACCATGCAGTTGGTTGACCGTGTAGGTTGCTAAATCAGCATGCAGTCCGCCACCACTAAAAATATCATTTCCTGATATAGCTAAAATAAAGTTATTCTTCATATCGTATCTCCTTTAGATAAAGTCCGTTTGGTGCTGCTGTTGGTCCAGCCAAATGACGATTTTTCTCTGTTAAAATTCTATCAATCTGCTCAACTGGCATTCGTCCGTTGCCAATCTTCAGCAATGTCCCGACCATATTGCGGATTTGCTTATATAAAAATCCATTGCCAGAAAAAGTAAAAATCAGAAAATTACGTTTCTCATCAAAGTCTAAGCGTGCTTCTGTAATCGTCCGAACTTTATTTTCCACACTAGTCCCTGAAGCTGTGAAACCCGTAAAATCGTGAGTTCCTTCGAGCTTTGCAATAGCATTTTTCATTAAAGAAATGTCCAAAAGATAAGGAAAATGGGTTGCATAATGGCGCATCATAGGATTTTTAGGACGCCCAATATCCACTATAAATTCATAGGTCTTGCTGTGTTTACAATATCTTGAATGAAAATCTTCATTCACCTCTTCTACGCTAATAAAATCAATGTCTTCTGGTGTCTGCGTATCAAGTGCGAAACGTAGTTTTTCTTCATCCCTTTTTTGTGGTAAATTAAAATGAATTACCTGCCCCAAAGCATGAACGCCACTGTCTGTGCGTCCAGCTCCATGAACGATGACAGGCTTTCCTCTATTGATTTTAGTTAAAGTCTTTTCAATCTCTTCTTGGACGCTGCGAGCATGAGGTTGCCGCTGAAAACCAGCAAAATCATGACCGTCATAAGAAATAATCGCTTTATATCGTGTCATGTGTTTATTGTAACAAGAAAAAAAGCCCCTCGCAAGACTGTAAAAACAAAACTGTCTGGGTACAGATTGGGCTTGACAAGACTGACAAAAGACTATACACTTAATTAGCTAAGGAGGAGCCAAATGGCAGAAGATATTAGTTACACAAACGGGCATCAACGCTTTCGCTATCGAGCAGCCGCTATCATTATTGAAGAGGGAGCTATTTGCTTCATGAGCAGTCCTTCCGAAGACTATCATTACTCCGTTGGTGGAGCTGTTCAATTTGGCGAAACAACCGAAGAAGCTGTTCTTCGAGAGGTTATAGAAGAAACTGGACAGCAATATGAAATTGACCGCTTGGTCTGCTTTCACGAAAATTTCTTTTCAAATTCAAACGGTGTCTTAAGAGGGTTAGATTGCCATGAAATTTGCCTATACTATCTTATGAAACCAAAAGGAAAACAATTCCAAAGTCAAATAGAGGACGAAACAGTTCACTGGATTCCTATTCAAGAATTAGAAAACCACAGGGTATTTCCAACCTTCATTCCACAGATTTTAAAAGGATTAGATATGGGAATACAGCATATCATTACAAAAAATGGAGAACAGAAAAACTGATCCCCATTTATTTTATTCTCCTTCAAAGGCATCTTTCATTTTATCAAAGAAGCCTTTCTTTTTAGGAGTAACGGTTATATTTCCAGCAGCAGCAAAATCTTTCAATGCTGCTTTTTGTTTGTCATTAAGTCCTGTCGGTGTCACAACGTTGACCGTGACATATTGGTCTCCCATGCTACCACCACGAAGACTTGGCGCTCCTTTTCCACGAAGACGGAATCGTTTGCCTGTTTGCGTTCCTTCTGGAATGGTTAATTCCACATCTCCGTGAACAGTCGGAATTTCAACGCTATCACCTAAGGCTGCTTGAACAAAGTTGAGGTTCAGTTTGTAATAAATGGTAGAGCCATCTCGCTCAAATTTATCACTTGACTCCACCTGAACGACAACATATAGATCTCCGTACGGTCCACCATTGAAACCAGCCTCACCTTGACCAGACAAACGAACTTGTTGACCAGTTTCAACACCTGCAGGGATTTTCACATGAACACTATGGGCTTGTTTTTCATGCCCTGTCCCATTGCAGGTTTGACAAGGGTCTTTGATTTCTTGTCCGCGCCCATGGCAGACATCACAAGTGACTTGACGACGCATCATGCCAAGTGGAGTTTGCGTGTCCACATTGATGACACCAGATCCGTGACAACGACTACAAGTTATTGGGCTAGTTCCTGGTTTCGCACCCGAACCGTGACAAGTATGGCAAGTCGCCTCACGATTGTATTTAATTTCTTTATCTGTACCAAAAATCGCTTCTTCAAACTTAAGGTTGACCCGATATTGCAGATCATCCCCTTGACGAGGTGCGTTGGGATTGCGACTTGCACCACCTCCACCAAAGAAGCTAGAGAAAATATCTTCAAAGCCACCAAAGCTAGAACCGTCAAAGCCACCAAAACCGCCAGCTCCACCGCCGAAGCCTCCATTAGCACCCGCAGCACCATATTGATCATAGGCTGCCCGTTTTTGCTCATCACTCAAGGTTTCATAAGCCTCTTGGACTTCTTTGTATTTCTCTTCAGCACCCGGTTCTTTATTGATGTCTGGATGATATTTTTTTGATAATTTCCGATAGGCTTTCTTAATCTCATCCTGAGATGCGTTTTTTGAAACGCCTAAACGGTCGTAAAATTCTGTATTATTCATAATATAAGATACAAAGGGCGTTAAGTGGGCACAGCCAAAATAGGAGTTTTGACGAAGAAGCCAGAGATTCTAGGAAAAACTATCTTTTTGGCACAGTCCGTAGCCCGTGTTCAGTTACGAACACTTTCCTTTCGTTTTAATTTAACAGAACGAACTTTTTTAGGGCAGGTTCAATTCTAAGATTCCATTATCCAAAAACAGAGGTTGGTTTATCAACCCCTGAATTTATCTGTTACAAATCGGCTACAAGTAAGATTGAGCAAGCACTAAAATATAATCCGCAATCGTTCTTTCCAAGATGTGACAAAGGAGGTCTTAGGATTTTCCTGAGGCACTCCCATCTCATCGTTACGACGGGAAAAGACAAAGACGATTTTTTCTTTGTTTTCGAGCTAGTAAGCCGCCTAGCTCGACCGCCTTATAGTGGCAAGCGTTAGCAGATGAACTGCTTCGAGTAGCCATTTTGCTTTGGCGTCTTATTTCTCAGTAAACTCACCGTCTACGACATCATCACCTTTGTTGTCGTCTGTATTTGTTTGACTTGCTCCTTCTGCTCCTGCTTGAGCTTGTTGGACTGCAGCCGCTTGTTCGTAAAGTTTCACAGCGAGGGCTTGAGCTTTTTCATTGAGGGCTTCAAGTTTTGATTTCATGTCATCCAAGTTGTTGTTTTCTTGGGCTTTTTTCAATTCATCAAGAGCAGCTTGAGCAGCGTCACGTTCTGCATCAAAGCCTTTGCCTTCTGTTTCTTTGATAGTCTTTTCAGTCGCAAAGATAGCTTGATCCACTTCGTTGCGAAGATCTACTTCTTCTTTACGTTTTTTATCTGCTTCGGCGTTTGCTTCTGCATCTTTCATCATGCGGTCAATTTCTTCATCTGTCAAACCTGAGTTCGATTGGATAACGATATGTTGTTCTTTTTGCGTACCAAGGTCTTTAGCCTTAACAGACACGATACCGTTTTTGTCAATATCAAATGTTACTTCAATTTGAGGGATACCACGAGGTGCAGCAGGAATGTCTGTCAATTGGAAACGTCCAAGTGTCTTGTTATCTGCTGCCATTGGGCGTTCACCTTGAAGAACATGGATATCCACAGCTGGTTGGTTATCAGCAGCAGTTGAGAACACTTGTGATTTAGAAGTTGGGATAGTTGTGTTGCGGTCAATAAGTTTTGTAAATACACCACCCATAGTTTCGATACCAAGTGACAACGGTGTTACGTCCAAAAGGACAACGTCTTTAACATCACCAGTAATCACACCACCTTGGATAGCAGCACCCATAGCAACCACTTCGTCAGGGTTTACAGATTTGTTTGGTTCTTTACCAGTTTCAGCTTTTACTGCTTCCACAACGGCTGGGATACGTGTTGAACCACCAACAAGAATAACTTCATCAATTTCTGACAAGCTAAGACCAGCGTCAGACAATGCACGACGAACAGGTTCTTTTGTGCGATCCACAAGCTCACGAGTCAAGTCATCAAATTTCGCACGTGTCAAGGTCATTTCTAAGTGGAGAGGTCCAGCTTCTCCCGCAGTGATGAATGGCAAGCTGATTTGAGTAGACGTTACACCAGAAAGGTCTTTCTTAGCTTTTTCAGCCGCATCTTTCAAACGTTGAAGAGCCATCTTGTCAGTTGACAAGTCAATACCATTTTCTTTCTTGAATTCTGCTACCAAGTGGTCGATAATCTTTTGGTCAAAGTCGTCACCACCGAGTTTGTTGTCCCCTGCAGTAGCTAACACATCAAAGACACCGTCGCCTAATTCAAGGACTGACACGTCAAATGTACCACCACCAAGGTCAAATACAAGGATTTTTTCTTCTTTATCTGTCTTATCCAAACCATAAGCAAGAGCCGCTGCTGTTGGTTCGTTGACAATCCGTTCTACTTCAAGACCAGCGATTTTACCAGCGTCTTTGGTTGCTTGACGTTGCGCATCGTTGAAGTAAGCAGGAACTGTGATAACTGCTTTGGTTACTTTTTCACCAAGGTAATCTTCAGCATAGCCTTTCAAGTATTGAAGAATCATAGCTGAGATTTCTTGTGGAGTATATTCTTTTCCATTTGCTGAAACTTTTTCAGAAGTGCCCATTTTTGATTTAATGGAGATAATCGTATCAGGGTTTGTCACTGCTTGACGTTTTGCTGCGTCACCAACGATGATTTCACCGTTTTTGAAAGACACAACTGATGGTGTTGTACGGTTACCTTCTGGATTTGCGATAATTTTGCTTTCAGTTCCTTCAAGAACTGCAACTGCTGAATTTGTTGTACCTAAATCAATACCAATAATTTTGCTCATTATTTTTTCCTCTTTATTTAGAATTTCTTTTTTGATACTCTTCTTAAGTGGCGACACCATCAGAGCTTGACTAAGTCAATCTCTTTATTAAAGTTTGTGCAGAGAGCGCCACAGCGAGGAGTATCGCCAATTGTTCGCTTCGCTCACGGTTTAGCAGAGCGAAAATATATTTTCTTTCTTCATAGTTTACCGTCGTTTCGGACGAGATTTTTTATTCTGCTACTACTACCATAGCTGGTCTTAGGAGACGTTCATGGAGTTTGTAGCCCTTTTGGAAGACTTGTGCGATGCTTCCAGCTGGGTGATCATCATCTGCCGGCACCGTCTGAATAGCCATATGGAAGTTGTGATCAAATTCACCGTCTGTCGGAACTTCTTCAATTCCTTCATCTTTAAGAGCGGCAATCAAGCTTTCTTGAACCATTTCCAGGCCTTTTTTGACATCCTCAGTCAATCCCTCAACAGCCAAGGCGCGTTCTAAGTTGTCCAACGAAGGAAGGATTGCTTTCCCTAAGTCTTGGCTACGATATTTCTGCAATTGCTGACGCTCTTCATTTGCTCGGCGCTGAATATTTTGCATTTCAGCAGCTGCACGAAGATATTTGTTTTCAAATTCGTCTGCACGCTCATTTGCCAAGTCCAATTCGGACTTCTCAGGAGCTACCTCTGTTGTTTCTTCAGACGTTTCTTCTACCGAAACGTCCTCTTTTTTTGCTTCTTCTTGCTGTTTTTCTTCTGCCACTAGGCACCTCCTTATGGTATTTTAAGTATTTTTCTATCTATAACTATCAGCTCTGTCGCCTTAATGCACTTCATAATGATTGCTACTCAGATATCTATAAAAATCTGTGAGCTTCATCGTTAAAACGCGATTGACAACATTGAGTTGACTGACAACTCGCTGATAATCTAAATTGACTGGTCCAATGACCGCTAGCATACCAAATCCTCGGTAAGGAATGAGAAATTTGCTAGAGATGAGCGTCAAATTCGCCAGACTGCTTTCTCTGCTGTCTGCCACGCGCACCGTCTGCATTTGATCTTCAGCTAAACTATCTCGAATTTCAAAAGCCACTTTTTGCGGTTGATCAAAGAATTGATAACTCTTTAGATCTGAAAAATTCAGCAACTTCACCTTACCAGATACAATGACATTTTCTTTGAAAATATCACTAAAGATATGCTCGAAAAGATCCATAACATTATCGGTCGTTGTAAAATAACGCTGGATAATTTGTGGAATCTCTGTCCGAATCTTATAGTGAATATCAAGAACTGTCTGTCCTAAGAAACGCTCTTGTATCAATTCCTTCAGCTGAATCAAATCACTTCGCAAGAAATTACGGGGAATCATGAATTGACTGGTAATCGTATTGGACTCATCCAAAGTAAAGACTGCTAAAGCTGTATGCTGGCTGAGAATCACAATGTCAAAAGCCGTCAAGCGTTGTTGACTTGGTTCTACATCAAGTGCTACCACCGTACATCCACTTAACGTTGAAAGAACGTCCGCTGCCTGTTGAAGAACATCCTCTAATTTGAAGAATTCACGGTCAAATGCCTTGATCACTTCGTAGAGTTCATTTTCAGCAAGATGATCAAAGGAAAGGGAGTGTTTGACAAAGTATTGAAAACCTGCCACACTGGGTTTGCGCCCGCTTGATGTATGTGCTTTTTCTAAAAGACCTTGTTTTTCAAGAACAGCCATGTCATTACGAATCGTCGCGCTGCTAGACTGGATTGATTCTTGTAGGGATTTGGAGCCGACTGGCTCATGGGTCTTTGTAAAGATGTCAATGATCAAGTTTAAAATCTCATTCTGACGTTCCGTTACCATGACATCACCCCTTTCAGCTTTGAGCTGGAATATGAGATTTTTTGTTTAGCACTCTAAACACCCGAGTGCTAACTCATGATTCTATTATACACTCTTCCACACCAAAGTCAAGACAAAAACTCAAAAAATTAGCACTCTTTTTGCAAGAGTGCTAAAAATCGGTCCGAGGACCTACAAAATATCTTATAGAAGATGTTATAAATCTTAAGCTTTCCTCAATGTTAAATAAAACCGCAGCAAATTCACACGAATTGCACTACTAAAAACTAATCTTGCTCACCGTCATCCAAATATTTTTTGCCAACAGTGCGGTAAGACATATCTCCGATGCAATCAACTGTGAAGCGACCAGTCTCGTATTCAATGACGGTCACACTACCATTGTCTAAACCATGTGGTCTTGTTTGGTCAATGAGGTACACAAATGTTCCAATGGTCATACCGTGGCTAACAATCAGTGCATTGCCACCACCAGCAGCTTCGATTTCCTTGGCAATATCTGAAAATCCTTCCCAAATGCGGCTACTCAATTTTTCCCAGCTTTCAGCCCAACCAGCTGTATCAACCTCTACCAGACCCTCAGCCAACTCAGGATAACTCAATTGATGAACATGCTCTACATTGAAAACACGAGGCATCACTCCCATAAACAATTCACCATCATAAGCTCCATCAAAACTGCCAAAACACCATTCGCGAAGTCGTTTGTCTGTGCGATAAGGAATGCGTCCGGTTAATCCGAGTTCCTCTAGCATAATTCCCATGGTTTGAATCGTCCGCCCGCTATCGCTAGAAAAAGCTTTTGCAAATTGTAGCCCCGACTCGCGAAGTCCAATTCCTAGCTCACGAATTCCACGTTCTCCCACAGCGGTCAAAGGCGTATCAGACCAGCCTTGCGCCCGACCGATGGTATTAAACATGGTTTTCCCATGGCGAACAATGTATAATCTTGTTTTTGCCATATTTTACCTCCGTTTTTCTTACTATATTATATCATTTTTTGCAGAGAAGCATTTAAGAATGAAAGAAAAATCGGGAGTAAGATAAACGTCACCATTCGTAAAAAATAACTTTTCTCACATTCCCGTTGTTATGATTATTTCTATTCTTCCAATATCTTAGCACCTACTTGGCGATAAGACATATCTCCTAACGCTTCAATGGTGAATTTTCCATTTTCATATTCCACGACCGTTACACTGCCATTTTGTACGCCAGGATTTAAAATAATAGACGGATCAATCAAACAAGCAAAGGCACCGATTGTCATACTGTGGCTGACGACAAGAGCATTGCCCCCGCCAGAAGCCTCTACATCTTTTGCAATGGCTGTAAAACCTTCTAAAATACGTCCACTCAGCTTTTCCCAAGGCTCTGCCCAGCCAGCTGTATCCACTTCGACTAGACCGTCTGCCAATTCCTGCAAGGTTAGTTTCTTATAGTCTTCTACATCCAGCACTCGTGGAATCACGCCATGAAACAGATCGCCACCATAAGCACCGTCAAAACTGCCAAAACACCATTCACGAATCCATTTGTCAAAGGTATAAGGAATTTTGCCGGTTAAGCCGAGCTCTTCAAGGACAATCCCCATGGTCTGAATCGTCCGCCCAGAATCGCTAGAAAAAGCCCTTGTAAATGTAAGTCCTGATTCTCGCAGACCAATTCCTAATTCATGAATGCCACGTTCCCCTTCAGCTGTAAGTGGCGTATCACTCCAACCTTGTGCCCGACCAATTGTATTAAACATCGTTTTTCCATGACGAATAATATATAACTTCGTTTTTGCCATTTCAATCTCCTTTTCAAAAGAAGAAGCTGGGACAAAAGTGCTCAGCTTCCTTTGCTTATATAGTCATAATTATAAGACGCAGTGGCTGAGTGGACTCTAACACGTTGATAAATCAACTTTTACAACCCTACTCAACCGTGCAGAGGTGGGACGATGAAATCAAGTTTCTACGAAACTACTGATTTCTGTCCCACTCTCATTTTAATTTTTAAAACTATGAATCGGTGCTGGAATTTGTCCACCACGCGCAATAAAATCAGCTGATGAAGCTTTATTGACTCTCATCACTGGCGCAGTCCCTAAAAGACCTCCAAACTCAATCATGTCGCCTTCTTTTCCTTTAGGAATAATCCGTACCGCTGTTGTTTTCTGATTGATAACCCCAATAGCGGCTTCGTCTGCAATCATAGCTGCAATCGTTTCAGAAGGCGTGTCAGCCGGAATGGCAATCATATCCAATCCAACCGAGCAGATCGCGGTCATTGCCTCTAATTTTTCTAAATTGAGAGATCCGTTTTGAACCGCTGCAATCATCCCCTCGTCTTCTGAAACTGGAATGAAAGCACCAGACAAACCGCCGACTTGATTGCAAGCCATTACGCCACCTTTTTTGACTTGGTCATTAAGCAAAGCCAAAGCTGCCGTCGTTCCATGCGTACCGACTGTTTCCAAGCCCATTTCTTCCAGAACACGGGCAACAGAGTCGCCGACAGCAGGTGTTGGCGCCAAGCTTAAATCAACAATCCCGAATTTAACACCCAGCCGCTCACTAGCCATCTGTCCGACAAGCTGACCGATCCGAGTGATTTTAAAAGCTGTTTTCTTGACTGTTTCCGCCACTACATCAAAACTTTCGCCACGAACTTTTTCAAGGGCACGTTTGACGACACCAGGACCAGAAACGCCTACATTGATGACGACATCAGCTTCGCCAACGCCATGAAAAGCACCCGCCATAAAAGGATTATCCTCGACCGCATTGGCAAAAACAACTAATTTCGCTGCCCCCATGTCAGAAAGTTCTGCAGTTTCCTTGATGACACGTCCCATATCTGCAACTGCTGTCATATTGATTCCTGACTTGGTGGATCCAATATTAACAGATGAGCAAACCTTATCAGTCTCCGCTAAAGCTCGCGAAATGGAGCGGATGAGGATTTCGTCCCCTTTTTGATAGCCCTTTTGCACCAGTGCAGAAAAACCACCGATAAAATCAACACCGATTTCTTTTGCTGCTCGATCCAGCGCTTTTGCTAGAAGCACATAGTTATCACTATCTGTCGCAGCACCAATCAAGGAAATCGGGGTCACCGATACACGTTTGTTCACGATGGGAATACCCAGCTCCGCAGCTATTTCATCACCAACTGCCACCAAATTTTTAGCTTTCCTTGTGATCTTTTGATAAATTTTTTCTGCTGCTCGCTCAATATCCGTATCAATACAGTCGAGAAGTGAAATCCCCATGGTAATCGTCCGAATATCAAAATTTTGCTCCTCAATCATGGAAATGGTTTCAGTAACTTGCTTTATATCCATTTTTCACCTCTATTAGATATTGTACATAGCGTCAAAAATCGCTGCACTTTGAATGTTAATTTTAACATTGAGTGTATTGCCAAAGGCTTCAAATTCATTGCGCAATTCTGTAAAATCTTTCTTTTCTTCACTAGAAACAACCGCCATCATAGTGAAAAATTCATCTAAAACAGTCTGTGAAATATCATCAATATTCAAACCAAGCTCTGCAATTTTGCTAGACACTCCTGCCACAATCCCCGTTCTATCCTTGCCAACAACCGTAATAATTGCTTTCATTTTTTACTCCAATCAACATGCTTTTCCCTATTGTAGCATAAGTAAAGGAAATTTGCATAAACCGAAAGAGAAAAATACGACTTTTATCCCTTAAGCTCTGCCTAATCGTTATCAATTGATTGTTGATTCTTTCCAATGAACACTACAATCCAGCACTTGTTGTTTTTCTTCTTGATGACGCCCATCAATCTGGTCAATCAAAATCTTGGTTGCACGCTGGCCTTCTTCAAAAGCTGGTTGGCCTTGTCGTGATACTCGGCGAAGATAAGCTCGTCATCTCGATCAACGGACTGAACGAAAACTCGTTCACTTCATCCGAGGGTCAGACAGGCTACCCGAAAACTGGTTTACTCTGCCCTAAAGCGTTTTGTCAAGTATCTTTTTGATTTATTGATGCTTTTTCTTTTGACCTCATCCCCATTTTGAGCAAGAAAAACAGTAATGGTTCTGACCTCAAACTTTCTCTCAAATTCAATGAATTATTTGGAAATGACTTAAGTCTTCGGACACCAAACAATATCCGCAGAACCTATCGACAATTCATCGGAAATCATGAGCTCGTTGGAACAGATGAAGAGTCCGGTCTAACGATTCGAAAAACACTTGTTTTCCGACCATATGAAAACTTCCATACTCACGAAGAAATGTTAGCGGCTATCGAAAAAAGTCGTCAAGAAGCTAAAAATGATCGGCTTGTTCAAATTGAAGACATTGGTACCAGCGCTCAAGGACGGAAAATTAAGTTAGGCATTATCAGTTCTGATCAAAAAAGCATTGATGATTACCTCAACTCAACCAATAAAATGGCGCTAACCAAACCTGCTGAAATGTTAGCAGCCCTCAAAGACGGCAAATTAGACTACAAACTTCCTATCCTCATCAACAACACACATGCTGATGAGCAACCTGCTATTGATATTATTACCGGCTTGTTCAACTCTTTCGCAACCCAAGACCAAATCAGCTTTAAAACGACTCAAGCAGAAGACGGCACCCACGGTTAAAACATGCTACTCCGCATAAATTACGACACACTAGAGCAACACTTGCTAAGAAAGCTGGAATGAGCTTAGAAGCTATCTCAGAAGCATTAACTCATAGTGATACTCTCACAACTAAGACCTATGTCAACACTTCTAATGTTGTCCCTCTATCTGCTGGTCATGTCGCCTATCAACATCTTAAAAATGAGTAGTGCAAATTTAGGGCAAATTTTAGGGCAATTAGGATTAATCACCTATTCACTACCTTTTATGAAATAAGAAACTGATTCGTTTATTTAAAAAGAAGAGGAATTATAAAACGAATATTTTGATCATTTGAGAAAAGAAACATTATTTTTAAGAATTTATCTGATAAGATAGGAGTATGAAAAATTTAAAAGAAGATAACATTCAAAAATCCTTATGGCACATCAAACGACATTGCGAGAATATAGAGAAAAATACTGATGTTCTTAGAAGAAAAATCGAACTCCTTCATCTGAAGGAAAGTGTCGAGATACTAAAGAGAGTTTTTAACGATGAAAAACCCTATCCGAATTTGGATAGGGAGGAAGTTTTTTGAAACTTCGAACCATTTATTGCTTTTGAGCTAGGAAGTTAAGTAGTTCTGAGGTAAACTGAGTCATAGGAATAAATCTCTTTCTAGTAATGTTTCGCAACTCTACTATAACAGATTTATTCCTTTTTGTGTTTACACAATTTATTGTCTACTCTATTTTCATTTTTAGAGCGATTTAATTATTCGTTAACCCTCTCGCCATAAAGCGCCATCTGGAAACAACAAAGCATCTGAGAAATAGCTGTATACCCTAATTTCTTTAGGCTTACTGAACGTCGATCCAAATCTTAGTTGCATAAAATATCTCGGTAATTCTTCAAATTTTATATTGCTATAATCCTTTGTTAAAATGTCTTGTCTTAAAGCATTTACTTTAACCATATAAGGCAGGGCAAACAACAACAACTATAAAACCTCCTACTAAAGCAACCATTTTTCAAACAGAGAGTCTCTTTAGGTTACATATTTTACCAATACTAGGGGATTACTCACTAGAGCATTTAATCAATAATAAACAACTCGTTCTATCACTACTCACTCCTAAAGCAAATAGTTATGCTAATTTCAAAGTAATTAGGAGCTATGTAAACTCTGTTTTTGATTGGGCAGAAGAACTTGATTATATTTCTTCAAATAAGCTTCGAAAAACTATCAGTAGAATAAAAGCTAATAAAAAAATCCTCCTCAAAGAGAATAAACGAGAGGAGGATCTTTCTCTTGATGAGGAAGAATTGAAACTATGGTTACAAGCTTTTGATACTGATCTTGCAAAGGGTGATATTGATTTCAAGGATTATACACTATTTTACACAACATTCTTCTTATCCGATCGTAAATCAGAAAGTTATGCACTACAGTGGAAACACATTGACTTTTCTACTGGAGAAATACTAATAGAGCAAGCATTAGACCGCTTTGGAAATGTAAAATCTACCAAGGGAAATAAAAGGACAATCTTTAAAGCTCCAATCGAGCTACTAGAAATACTAAAAAAATGGAAAATTCAACAACAAGAAGAACTCAAACTTTTTGGACTACGACAAACACAGAAACAATTTGTGTTTACATATAATGACCGGACTAATAACATAAATTTACCTCTCCATACAGACTATCTCAACTACCGAATGAAATCTGTAAGAAAAAGACATCCCGAATTAGCACCAGCTTCACCACACAAACTAAGACATACTGGTGCTACTCTTGCTAAACAAGCAGGTATTTCTCTTGAGGCCATTTCAGAAGCTCTTACTCATAGTGATAAAGAAATTACAAAAACTTACGTTAATACCAAAGATAAAGTCAATCAGACTGTAGGTGATATTGCATTTCGTAGTTTAAAAAATTGATGGGGTGAATTTTGGGGTGAACTTTGATTTTTTGAAACAAAAAAGACATCCAAGAGTAAATTCTTGAATGTCTGTAAACGTTGATATAATCGTATTGATTAACGTTTTGAGAATTGTGATGCTTTACGAGCTTTCTTAAGACCTGGTTTTTGGTTCACTCGATTATTTAAACTCAAATACCATTAAAATAAACGTTTCTAAAACAAAAAATCATCAAAAATCTTATTTATAAACAAATATCTAAACCTAAACGGTATCAAAAAGGTATCAATTTTCTATAGTTTCGGAGCTTATAAAATAAACGAAATCTGTCTCAATCATTTGAGCTTTTTTTATTGCTTTTTCGTAGTAAATTCACATAATCACTCTTAGTATGAAAGAGATGCGACAAGAATACAACTTTATCTTCTTCAATCACAAAATACAGTAGCACATATTGTCCAATAATTTTTCCCCTAGTCAAATACTTGCTATTTATCTTAACGCCTATTCGTTCATCAGCATCAAAACCAGCCTCTGGAAAAAGCTCCAGTTCCTGCAATCCATTTAAAATTTTAGCAATCGTATTTTTTGCTGATTGCTCTGATAACAATACATTTGAAATATATTCATGAATATTGTCTATCGCCTGGCTGACCTCTTCTGAAAAAACAACTTTATAGACCATAGCGTTCCCTCATTTCTACTAAGGAAACGCCTTGTCCTTCCTCGTACTGTCTCAATGCTTTTTCTGACTGAGACTGTAGTTCCTCAATCAACTGTTCTCTATGCAAATCTTCAGCTGTCTTAATAGGCAAATCTTGCTCAAGTACAATTTGCTCAACAAAAAGCGTGATGGCTTCAGTCATGGTCATGCCCTTTGCCTTAATAATATTTCGAGCTTGTTCCATAGTGGCCTCATTCAACTTAAAATTATATTGCTTTGATAATGTTATAGCCATGATATATCTCCAATCTATATTTATAGATTTATTATATACCATGTATAGATTTTAAGCAAGTAAAAATCCTAGTTATCAAAAAACTAGGATTTTCCCCAAATTCGCATTTATCGCAATAAGCGACGCAACGCCTTATTCGACTGTCTCACAGAGCGGCCAAAAAAGCGTAATACAGAAAATGCAATCATCCAACCAAATAGCGTTTTTCTCATAGCGTTATCTCCTCTCTCAATATTATACTACAGGTTACTTCTTACTAGAATTTTTACGGGCGATTTCCTCTCGTATTTTCTTCTGATGAAATTCTATTTTTTCATGAGGAAGCATATTGCGATAAGCCCTGATAAAATCACGATAAACCAAATACTTTTTATTAGGGTTTACTAAATCCTCTACTAGCTGAGAACAACCTAGTCTGAAGGCTTCCAAATCTTCAATGATGATATATAAGTCCAATTTTTCTTGAATAAAACGGATATTGTAGTTATCCTTGAGTCGTATTTCTAGAACATTGATAGATAAATCTTTCGTCCAAAATTCCTGACCTTGTTCATCTTCCAGAATAGATGTTTCAATAATACTTAGGGGCAAAGCAGGTAATAAATCTTCACCTGTCGTTTCTTTATGGACAATTTGTAAGAAGCCTATCAATTCCTTTCCAGAAAAAGGGGTAGGCTGTGAGATTTTATAAACAAGTGGTTTATTAGTATTAGTCATGTTCTTTCTCCTTGTTCATTTATTCCATGGTTCTCTTGACAACAAGTAACCTAGTCTCTTTTAGCCTTTGGCAATCGGTCGTCAGCTTTTCAGCCTGCCGACTCGACTGACTTTAGTCTAAAGTCGACTAGCTTGTTATCAAGAGACTTTCACGGCATAAAGTGCTTAAAATATATTTTTTTCAATCATATTTTTAACACTTCGAGCGACTGACATAATGGTTATTCTTGGTGGACGTATTTGATTTATGACATGTAACATTCTGCCGAATTCTTTAGGATGCATGTAATTTCTTGCTGTTTTGCGCCAAAGTGCAAGTTTTTTATTTACGGCATTTAATTGCTCACCTAATCGTTTTATACTTTCATTGAGTTTTTTATTTGCGTGTTTTAGTTTATCGACTTCTGATTTTAGCGTACGATTTTCAGACAATATGTGATCACTCTTCATCAGTTCTTTAGCTAAGTTATTCTGTTTAGAAAGTGATTGCTGTAATTGATGTTCAAGTTTGCTGTTTTCGTGCCTTAGCCTATTATTGTCTAGGGCATTTTGAGAGGCTGTATGAAAGAGTCTGTCATAGGTTGCTTTATCCATTTTTAGTTTACCGTCAAATGTACGTCTGACTAATTTGTCTTTCTTCATTTCTTCAATCTGTAGAGATTGAAGAGACTCCAAAACAGCTATATCATCTAGTAAAGCATCTTTCTCTTTTTCGTGTTGCTTGATTTTTTCTGTAGTTTGCTTTTCCTGTTTTTCTAGTTGCTTTAGTTTTTGGGTTTTATCAACTATCTTTCTATCAGTATCATCTAGTAAGCGTTGCTTTTCTTTAAATTCTGCTGTTTCTAGGTGTTTCTTCTTGCTATCAGACCCCCCACGTTGCAAATTATATCCGTGTTTGTTCAGGTATTTAGGAAATGCCTCTTGAATCTCTTTCAGTTGGTCACGACTGCCAAATAATGACTTAGAGCTTAACTTGCCATTTTGCATAGGTACAAGTCCTAAGTGCATATGTGGCGTACTCTCGTCAAGATGTACCATAGCATAAGCGATATTACTATTACCGTATCTTTCAGCAAAGAAATTTTTTGCTGTTTCAAAAAAATTCTTAATCTGAGCCGGACTCATATTCTCAAAAAATGCCTTGTCTGATGTAATAATCCATTCGTTACACAAAACGGCATCTTTACGTAGAGCACGTTTGGATATTTTATTATCGTTGATGTATTGTTTAATCTGTCTATCGTATGGGATAGAGCGGTCACGGTCGGTTAATTCATAGTTTAGGTGAGTTTTTTCTGGGTCAATATCCTTGTTCGAGTGATTTTCAAAAATTCGTTCATTGTGACGATAGGCACCACCAAGATTTCCAGATTTCATTTTTTGCATTCTAGCTACTGCATAACTCATAGTTTGTTCTCCTTTCTCGGCTCAAAGGGTCGCCGAGCTGGTGGCGGAAGATTGCCACCAGGACTAAGTGACCCATAGGGTAGATTTTTTCCTGAAGGAACGGCACGACTTCCATGTAAAGTGTAACGCACTACACTTTACTCCGTAAATGTGCGTTCTCCGAAGGGTCTTGCAGACGACACATCGCTCCGAATACAGGAGCGACATCGAATCACCTCTCGAGCCACAAGAGGAGTTTCGACTATACTCGCCGAAGCGAGTAGGGCACTCTGTCGGTGCCCCAGGGTCGGACGCTTCGCATTGTCCGACAAATGCCGTCAGAAGACGGCAAAGGCTAAAGCTACAAGGAAAGCTATAGATACAGTAGTGAGTGCAAGCATTAAGTAAACTCTATGTTGTTCCAATCGTTCAGCATAATCTGCCCAAGCTTTTAAGTTTTGTTGCTCACTCTTCCGATAGCCTCTCAAAAGTTGCAAATCTTGTTCTAGTTGTTTGCCTTGTTCTTTAGCCTCCTCTAATTCTTTCTCAAGTTTAATCACATCATTTTCAAAATGATAATCTTCAAGTATTCTAATGCCTATTAAATCAAGGTTTTCAACCTTTTGGTTGTCTAGGTATAAATGACCTTTCAACCTCTCTTTATATTTTGGAGATCGTATCCGTTTATAGATGGATTGACTACTAACTCCCAGGATATCAGCGTAGTCTTTTATTCTCATTTTAGGCCTCATAACTCCTTGTTAATACTGGATTTTCAACCAAATGGTTGAAAGCTATTTTTGTTTCTCTTCCCCCATAATATGCAAGCTGTTTTTCTAATATTGGTCGTTCATGTTTTAATAAATCTTTCATCAATTTCAGATAGTCAATATCAGATGTTTTATAGGTTTCTAAAATCTTTTTATATTTAGTTCTTGTATTTCTATGTAATTTTTGCCAAACATTTTTATTGCGTGTATATGCGACTAAATATATCTGAGTTTCAACTGGTAAATCATCAAACATAAAAGGTTTAAAGATAATAGAGTCAATGACCTCGAATATTTCTTCAACCGAGCGACTCCGAAGCTGAAATTCTAAGCGCCACCAATGCTTAAATTGACTTGCAAATTCCTTTTCTTTGTCAGTCCCATTTTCTAGTTGCTCTTTTTTCTTGTTATACAGCCTAACCTGTTTTTCCGAGCGAGAAGCACCTAAATACTTCGTTTCTAGTTTTCCAGTATCTGAACGAAATTCTTTGGTCGCAGTGGGGCGCCCTTTTTTCTCTAGCACAAACTCACTACAATCAACCTCAAACAAATCAAAAGCTAAGTCAGCACGAGATATTGAAATATCTTCAAGATATGGTATAATAGTGTCTATAATTTCAGTATCTACTGAACGGAGTTTATTAGGGTTGAACTCCAAACGGAAAGGGCGAGCATTAAAGGCTTGTCCTTTTATTTTGTCATATTCCATGTGGAGCACAACTTGACCTCTATCCTTTGTGTAAGCTCTGAACATATCAGTCATAGCAGTCTGGACGATAATGGCTATATGACTTTCTATCAAACTTTTGAGATCAAGGAGTTTGATAGGTTTGATATAAGCTGTAATAGTGATGTTGTCTAAGCTAACTTTTAATTCCAAATCAACCTCCTTTCTTGTAGAGGTCGCCTATCGGCGCCAATTTTTTTGACTGCGTAAAGGCCTACGTAAAATGACATTCTCGGGGGAGCAACCCCGAGCCGACTTCGTCGGACCATTTTCATTTTGCTCCAGCCAAACTTGCCAAAAAACGGGTGTAGTAAATGCACATCAGATGTGCACATAGCGGGCTGTTAGAGGGCGCCCTGTTATAAATTTTTCGTAGCACCTCAAAATCTGACCCCTAAAATCTATTTTCATAATATTTTCACAACTGTTTTCATAAATATTTTTGACTAGAAATTTTGTAAATCTGAAGGAGATTTTTTAAAAAAAGTCTTCTCGGTCAACTAAAAATATTTTGAGGATTTTTTCAATAATCTCATCAGGTGGCACCTGTTTATTTTTCTTGTAGCTAAAGAAACGGTCTTTAGTTTTTTTGATTTCTCCTAAATCATCTGACTCGTCAGCAAACAACAACTCATTCAATTCAAACCAACGTAGTTCAGATTGTTTGCGGAGTATTTCAAAATTTCTCCAGAATGTCCGACCTTCATCTAATTGATCCATCTTTCTCATCAGTTGAATTCTTTCGATTTTTCGATATTCTTTCGGCAAAAGTACCGTCACATACTCAGGAGACATGTTTGAATAGATAACCTCTTCTGTTACAACAATGGGAAGCTTTAGGGAACTATCAACATCTTTCAAAATCTTTCGAACAAATTGACTAAGGGTAATTTGTGTATTCAACTTATACTTCAACATCTTAGTGCTTAGTAGTTCAAAGATATCAGTTGACCTAAAAAGCCATTCCATCAGTGTTTTAGTATCTATATCTTTGCTTGAAAATGCTTGATAATCAAGATGATAGCTGTCCAATCGTGATTGGATAGCTTGATTAAGTGCATTATCTTTCCCAAAATAAATCTTTATCATTTTTCATACCTCGTTGATATACATTTTATAGGGCAAACTGTGACCATAATAAATATCTACTCTTTCACGTTCAATCAGATTGACTTCTTCCAATCGTCGCATAATGGTTCTCATTGTAGTTCTACTACAAGAAAACATCTTGGCTAACTCGTTTAATTTAAAATTTAAATAGACACTCCCATCAACATCTATCCAACCTTTTTCAGGTGCTTCTATCTGCTTGTCTTTTAGGACAGCATAGACAAACAAGTCTGTAGCAGACAGGCTACTGTAAAAATCATCTTGTAATAAAATTTTAGGTATTAAGTAATTTTCGTTATCATAGTCCATAGCTCTTACCTCTCAAACTGTTCTAACCACTGAGCGACCTTGTGCTTGTCGTACAAGGTCACTCCGTCAATAACCATATGTGGCATGCCTTCCTTCTGCCATTTGACAATAGTCGTCGTTGAGACATCTAGCCAACGGCACAAGCCTGCCATACGAACCATAGGCTTATAAAGTTCCTTGTCTTCAAGGGCTTTTTCTATAGCCTTCTGGACCATGGTATCGTAGCGAGAAAGCAATTTCTTTTCAGTTACTTTTGGGAGTTGTATAGTAAATCCTTCTGTCATCTGCGGGTTCTCCTTTTTGTTAAAATCGATTTTAAGCTATTTTCATTTCCTATTTTCTGGAGATGGCTCAATCTAAAACAGTTCCATAGGGTAAATATACCTGTCTAGTATTTCAGACCGAGCAACACTCCTATTTTTCAAGGCTGGTTCTTGCTTGTTTCATACGTTCAGCAAGTTCTTGACGTTGTTCTTCTGTCATCTTGCGTTTTTTCTTAGGAAATACGTTGATTCCAAAATCCTCACCAATCTTCATAATGGCATTGAGCCAAATCGTTCTGCCTTCTTCTTCCTCAGTGTTTAACACTTCATAGGCTTCAGGAAGTTTTAGCACTTTTTGAATGTGTGGAGAATAATTTGTTTCAATCGTCCATTGTTTAGCCAGTGCGTCAAATCGGACAAACGTTTCTTGTTCTTCTAGTGTATAAGCCATAATTTGCCCCTTTCTTTATTGTATAAGCTTCGAAAAAATTAAACATTTTTGTTTAATGATTAGATTTTATAAAACATTTTTGTTTTTGTCAACTAAAATTATACTTATTTGTTTAAAAATGATAAAATAATGCTTTGAAAGGAGTTTTATATGTCTAATATTGATGATATTTTTGAAAAACCACCAACAAGAATACGAGAGCTAATTATAAAATCTGGAAAAAAATTAAAAGAGATTAGTAAAGAAGCTGACATTCCTTATGGTGCTTTAAGTTCTTACAATCAAGGTATTAGGACGCCTAAAAAAGAAAATGCTATAAAACTAGCTAATTATTTTGGTGTATCAGTTCCATTTTTGTTAGGAAGAGATAGTATTCAAGATGAAAAAGAAAACACATTGAAAAATCTTACTGAAGATGCCAAAGTTGCCTATCTTCATTTGGTGTATTTAGCGCAGTCTAGTAAAAATTTGAATATCCTAAATAACGAGGATATTCAAAAATTACAATCTATCCATGAAAAAAAGAAAAAGACTTTAGATAAACTAAAGGACTTACAGAACTGCTTATTCAAGTTAGAAGCGGAAGAAGAGACCTTACAAGACAAATTCAAAGTACAAACAACTGAAATATTTAATAAAATCTCTAATGAAAAAGGAGAAATTGAACTTTCCTTACATGACTTAAAACAATTACTAAATAAATAATCTGAATTGGTCATAATTTCTTTATTTTATAAGCTTCGAAACCTAAAAAATAAAGGAGAAATTACAATGTCCATTCACAAATACCCAAGTAAAAAAGCCAAAAATGGCTATTTGTATTTAGTCAAGGTCTATATGACTAGAGACGGTCGACGTGCAGACCATATCAAACGTGGCTTTCGTACTCGAAAGGAAGCCAAAGACTACGAAGCTAGACTTATTTATCTTAAGTCCTCAGGAAAGCTAGAGGAGTTTATCAAACCTTCTCAGAAATCCTATAATGAAGTTTTCGAAAAGTGGTATCAAGCCTACCAAGATACGGTAGAGCCGACAACGGCTTCACGTACTCTTGATATGTTCAGACTCCACATTCTGCCAGTTATGGGAGAGTTTCCTATCAGCAAAATCTCTCCCCTAGACTGCCAGAACTTTATCACAGAAAAAGCTAAAACCTTTAAAAATATTAAGCAAATCAAGTCTTACACTAAAAAAGTCTTTGATTTTGCAATCAAGATGAAATTGCTTAAGCATAATCCTATGGCAGAAATCATTATGCCAAAGAGAAAGAAGATACGGACAGAAAACTATTGGACGGTTCAGGAGCTACAGAAGTTTCTAGCTATTGTCCTTCAGGAAGAGCCTTACAAGCATTACGCACTGTTTAGACTACTTGCCTATAGCGGCTTAAGAAAAGGCGAGCTATACGCTCTTAAATGGGGTGATATAGATTTCCATAGTGAGATACTAAGTATCAGTAAGAGCCTAGGACGACTAAACGGACAAGCTATTGAAAAAGGCACTAAAAACGATTTTTCAATTCGAAAGATTAAGCTAGATAGCGAAACTATCTCTATTCTGCAAGAATGGAAGTCAAATTGCCAAAAAGAAAAGGCACAACTAGCAGTCGCACCTCTTTCTATCGAACAAGATTTTATCTTCACTTACTGCACACGTACAGGCTCAATAGAGCCACTACATGCAGACTATATCAACAATGTACTTTCAAGGATTATTCGAAAACATGGCTTAAGGAAAATCAGTCCTCACGGCTTCAGACATACTCATGCTACCTTGATGATTGAAATCGGAGTCGACCCTGTCAACACTGCCAAAAGGTTAGGGCATGCAAGTAGCCAAATGACTTTAGACACCTACAGCCATTCAACAGCTAACGGAGAAGATAGAACCATCAAACAATTTGCGAGTTATCTAAAAAACAATACAAAAAACTCCAGACAGTAAGTCTAGAGTAGAGTAATGCGGGCGATTTGCATCGCAATCCCGATTTTTTAGAAGAATTTTCTCCAAGGACAGCATCGAAGCCTGTTAGGAATGAATCCCAACCTGATTTTCCTGTCATTACACTCTCAAAGTTTAACATAAACAGGAAGTATACGTCAATTATATAAACTATTCAAAGATAAGAATATAATCAAAAAAGATGTAAAAGTTTTTCCAAAACGGTATCAAAAAAGGTATCAAAAGCAAAAATCAACTAAAAAAAGCACCTTGCAAGAGACTTGCAAAATGCTTGTAATCGTTGTTGTAAAGCGGTTCTTAACGTTTAGAGAACTGGCTAGCTTTACGAGCTTTCTTAAGACCTGGTTTCTTACGTTCTACCATACGGGCATCACGTGTAAGAAGACCAGCGCGTTTGAGTGAGTCGCGGAAGTCTGGGTCTACTTGAAGAAGGGCACGAGCGATACCGTGACGGATAGCTCCTGCTTGACCAGCGTAGCCACCACCGAGAACGTTTACGAGAACATCGTATTGACCAACAGTTGAAGTAACTGCGAATGGTTGGTTGATGACAAGGCGAAGATCCGCGTGTGGGATATATTCTTCAACATCTTTTTTGTTTACGGTAATTTTACCAGTTCCTGGAACAAGGCGAACGCGTGCAACAGCGTTTTTACGACGTCCAGTACCTGCATATTGTGCTTGTGACATAGCTTATTTGTTCCTTTCCTTAGATAAGTCCTGAAATATCAAGAACTTCTGGTTGTTGTGCAGCGTGCGTGTGTTCAGCGCCTACAAATACTTTCAATTTCATACCTTGAGCACGGCCAAGAGTATTATGTGGAAGCATACCTTTAACTGATTTTTCGATCAAACGAACAGCGTTCTTAGAACGGAGTTCACCAGCAGTGATTGATTTCAATCCACCTGGGTACATTGAGTGAGTGTAGTAAACTTTATCAGTTGCCTTTTTACCAGTTAATTTTACTTTTTCAGCATTGATAACGATCACAAAGTCACCTGTATCAGTATGAGGTGTGAAAGTTGGTTTATTTTTTCCACGAAGTACGCTTGCTACAACAGCAGAAAGGCGTCCAAGAGGTACATCAGTAGCGTCTACTACATACCATTTACGTTCAACTTCACCTGGCTTAGCCATGTATGTTGTTTTGTTCATGATTTCTCCTATATGAATATCGTTTTTGTTTACAAGGCGGATGTTCCGGTCCGCAAGTTATTTGGAAGGTTCCGGGGCCTTACAAATGGGGTAAACAATACCGTTTACTATCATACCAAATTTTAGGGGTAAAAGTCAATATATTTGATAAATTATTTATGAAAGAACGGTTTCATTTCGCTTAATCTTGATTTTCATGGGCAATACTGAATAGTCCCAAAGTTCCAGGACCCGTGTGAGTGGAAATGACTGGTCCTAATGGTAAAATTAAAACTTCATTGACTTGCTCAGAGGCAAGAAGCTGATTTTTTAAGACTTGAGCCACCTCTTGGCTGTCTGCTCCTGCATAGGCAATTACCACGCGCGGATCGGCAATATCTTCCAAGGTCATGCGCACCACCTCAGTCTGAGCCTTTTTCTTCCCACGGACTTTAGCCACAGAATCTAGCCTTCCATCTCCCTTAACTGCAATGACTGGCTTAATATTGACTAAACTTCCCATGAGAGCTGCGGTCTTTGAAATTCGTCCACCACGCATAAGATGATTTAGGTCATCTACTAGAAAATACGTTTTCACTTTTGGAACTAAAGATTTTATTAAGGCTACTACTTGTTCCAAACTTTGACCGGCAGCTTTCGCTTCCACCGCTTTCATCACCAGAATACCTTCTCCCATAGATGCCGCCTTGGTATCAATAATCCGGATAACTGCTTTTGGAAAATCTTCCAAAACCATATCCCGTGCCATAACCGCACTTTGGTAAGTTCCTGACAAGACTGAAGCAAACGCAATATAAAGAACTGGCATGCCGACCTCAGCATAGCGACGAAAGATATCTTCAAACTGACCGACATTGATTTGGCTGGTTGTTGGTTGGCTCCCTGCTTCCATTTTAGAGAGGAGCTGCTCACTCGTCAGTTTCTTATCCCCGACCGTTTCATAAGTTGTCCCGTCCAACTGAATAGTCAAGCCAAGGATTTGAACATCATTTTTCAAAGCCCAGCTTTCTGGAAGATCTGTGGTTGAATCAGTTAAAATTTTAAAAGTCATCTTTCTTTTTCTCCATCATTTTCTGTAAATCGCGCAAGGTTGGATTGTCCATAGGACGCAAAGGTGGTTTTCCCATTTTAAGCTGTTGGCTCATTTGATTGAGATTTGACTTTGTAACAGCTACTCGCTTTTCTAGTTCACGAGTCGAAACACGCAAAGCCCCTTAAAGACAGTCCACTGCTCATTTAAGTCGCTCGTTGCCACAGATACCTGATTTCTAGGATTGTTGAGATCAGTTGCCAAACGCTCAATGTAATCGTCTGCTGTTTCTTCTTCCTCAGTGAACACAACCGTAACATTGAATTCATCATAAGTCTGGCGAACTCCCGGCATATACTGCGCATCAAACACACAGATAATTTCCAACTGTTCAAAACTGGCGTAATTACTGAGTTTGTTAAGCAGAATGGTTCGTGCTGCATCTAATTCCCCTTTGTTAAAGAGAGAACGAGTCTCTTGCCAAAAAGCCACCATATTATAGCCATCTACTAATAAAATTTTCCGTTTCATAGGCGATTTCTAAATACTTCATACATGAGAATAGCCGCCGCCACACTAGCATTAAGGCTCTGCACATGTCCATTCATAGGAATGGTAAGCATTTCATCAACTCGCTTTTTAATATTAGCAGAAATGCCCTTGCCTTCATTGCCGATAATCAGAGCCAGTTTACCTGCCGTATTCCACTTAGTCGAAGGGGTGCCATTCATATCTGTGCCAAAAATCCAAAAACCTGCATGTTTTAGTTTATCCAGAGCTTGGCTAAGATTGGTCACACGAGCAATAGGAATATGCTCCACCGCACCAGTAGAGGTCTTGGCGACGACCGGCGTGACACCAACCGCTCGATGCTTAGGAATAATGACACCTGTAACATTTGTCGCATCAGCCGTCCGTAAAATAGAGCCTAAATTATGCGGATCTGTTAGACCATCTAAAATGAGCAAGAGAGGATTGTCTTCCTGAGTTGCCATTTTCAACATCGCCTCAAAATCCGTATAAGCAAATTCTGAAACACGCAAGACAAAACCTTGATGAACGGCACCGTCTGTCATTTCCTGTAGTGTTTTTTTACTAGTCCAAGAAATGGAAACCTTTTTTTCTGCTGCCAAATCTTTCATCTTAGCAACATTTTTTCCACGTAGGTCATCTTGAATATAGAGTTTATTTCCAGTATTGGTCATGAGAGCTTCCGTCACAGCATGTACGCCGTAAACAATATCGTTATTTTCCATAACTTTAGTATAACATAAAATTTAAAATGCTTCTTCTTATTTATAAATCACCTTATAGTTAACTTCTATAAAAAAACGCAGGAGTCTTGCATCAAACAAGGCATCCTGCATTTTCTTATTAATTTATTCTAGAGGCGTTGTAAATTAGTAAACTGTCTTTTCTGTTTCTGGATCAAAGAAGTGTGCTTTGTTCAAGTCAAAGCCAAGGTCAATACCTGCTCCAGCTTTGAGGTAATCACGAGCGTCTACTTTGGCAATAAATTCATTATCTGCAATTTGGCAATACAAGTGAGATTCAGAACCAAGCAATTCAGATACAGAAATTTTAGCATGTACAACTGAATCTGGGAAGGTTTCAAGGAAAGCAGCTTCTGTATTGATGTCTTCTGGACGAATACCAAAAATGAGTTTCTTGCCTTCATAGCCTTTTTCACGAAGTACCTTCAAGGCACCTTCTGGTACTTTCAGAGAAAGGTCTTGTGCTACAATTTCATCACCTTTCAAAGTTACATTGATGAAGTTCATCGCTGGGCTTCCGATAAAGCCTGCAACAAATTTATTGACTGGGTTTTTGTAAACTTCTTGTGGGGTACCGATTTGTTCTATACGTCCAATTGTCCCCGTTCCTGAAGGATTCTTTGTTGCAGACATGATAACGATACGATCAGCCAAAGTCATTGCTTCTGTTTGGTCATGGGTAACATAGATAGTGGTTGCCCCAATACGACGGTGGATTTTAGCAATTTCTGCACGCATAGATACCCGCAATTTCGCATCCAAGTTAGAAAGTGGTTCGTCCATAAGGAATACTTTTGCATCACGAACAATAGCACGTCCCATGGCTACACGTTGACGTTGACCACCTGAAAGGTCAGCTGGTTTACGATCCAAGAATTCTTTCAAACCAAGAATGTCCGCTGCTTCATTTACACGTTTTTCAATATCATCCTTGCTGTATTTACGAAGCTTCAAACCAAAAGCCATATTGTCGTGCACGGTCATATGTGGATACAAAGCATAGTTTTGGAAAACCATAGCAATATCACGGTCTTTTGGCGCTACGTCGTTCACCACGCGCCCGTCAATTGAACATTCACCTTCTGTAATATCTTCAAGACCAGCAATCATACGAAGTGTAGTAGATTTCCCACAGCCTGAAGGTCCTACGAAAACGATAAATTCTTTATCTTTAATATTCAAGTTGAAATCTTCTACAGAGTAGTGTTCGCTGTTTGGATATTTTTTGTAAATGTTTTTTAAATTTAATTCTACCATAAGATGGAACTCCTTTGTTATTATGATTTTATTATATATGAAAACGCTTCATTATCCTATGGCAAAGTGAACAAAATAAAAAAAATGTTTTGTGCAGGATGCACAAAACATTACACTAAATCATTGATGACAATATGGTAACACAGGGTCAAATCTGTCAGGTCTTTTAGCTGTAAGCCCGTCAGTTCTTCCCATTTATCAATGTGATATTGCAATGTGTTCCGATGAATATACAACTGCTGGGCAGCTTTTGTCACAACCGCCGTATTTTCCCACAAAGCAGCGATAATATCAATGAGCTGTTCCTGACTTTCAATCAATTGGTGAAGTTTCTTTGTTAAAATTGGCAATATGAAATCGTTTTGGCTAATCCCCCACAAAAAGAGTTGAGAAAAAGAATGCACATTGGAATGCTGAGCCTGTTCCCACCACTTGGAAAAAAGGGTATTCTCTGCTTGAAATAGCTCAGGATAGTTTTCCTCAAAAATGCGAGTCCAAATCTGTCCGATTTGAATTGTCAGAGTTAAGCTAAAGTCATATTCGATAGCCGATAAAGTATCACGGAGAACATCTTTTACAGGGACTAATTGCGTTTGATCCAGCACAAAGATGTAATCCTGAGAGGACAGCTGAAAATCTGCTATTCTATTAGGCAGTATGGTTCGCATCATTTCCAACCAAGACCCAATTGTTTCATTTTCATAATGGAATAAATGACAATGGACGAACTGTAGCTTTTGAACGTTTTGAGGCATTTTGCCACGGTTATGAACCAAATAATCATACCAAGGTCCACCATCAAATGCAGAGTCTTTCCCAGTCAGTAAAGAAATAAGTTCTTGCTCTCGCTCTGTCAGACTGCTTTTTTTTAATAACAACCATTGCTTACTTGAAATGGGAATTGCCACTTCATTTTCGTTTGCATTTGGATTGGATTGAAGGCTACCTTGAGGGAACCATTCTAAAAGATTAGTTTTTACCATGCTGTGCGCCCTCCACTCTCACAATACACCAATCAATCAGCTCTTCTAAACGCTTGATTTGATCGGTCATGTGTAAATATCCCAGAACAGCTTCAAAACCTGTCGACATGCGATAGGTCACAATATCAGCATTTTTAGCCTTTGTATGGCTGTTGGCATTGCGCCCGCGCTTGTAGATTTCTTCTTCCTTTTCTGTCAGAATTTTTTCTTCCAACATTTGAGAAATGAGGTTAGCTTGCGCACGAGCCGACACATACTTGGTTGCTTCTCTGTGTAGCTGGTTCGGTTTTGTCAAGCCTTGGAAAATCAAGTGACGGCGGATATAAGTTGAGTAGATAGCATCGCCTTCAAAAGCCAAGGCAATACCATTTATAAGATTGACATCAATCACGGATCCACCTCACTCCGTCCTTGGTATCTAAAAGCTTGATCCCTTTAGCTGCCAATTCATCACGGATTTTATCAGCTGTTGCAAAGTCCTTGGCAACACGCGCAGCTTGGCGCTGCTCAATCAAGGCTTCAATATCCGCATCCAGTACTTCTGCTGTAAAGACAATACCAAAAACTTGCAGAAGCTCAGCAAAAGCTGTTTTTACTTCTTGACTGTAATGACCAGAATTGATCCACTTAGCCAGTTCAAAAACAACTGTAATCCCATTTGCTGCATTGAAATCTTCGTCCATAGCAGCTGTAAATTTATCCAGAAAAACCTGCAATTCTGTCAAATTGACCGTTCCCGTAAAGGGTTGCTCGTAAGTATTTTTCAGATATTTTAGATTCACTTCCGCATCGTGGACGGCTTTTTCTGTGAAATTGATAGGTTTGCGGTAATGCTGAGTTGCAAAAAAGAAACGCAGTACCTGTCCGTCAATGGTTTTAAGGGCATCGTGAACGGTAATGAAATTCCCCAGAGACTTAGACATCTTGACATCATCAATATTGACAAAGCCATTGTGCATCCAGTAGTTGGCAAAAGTCTTTCCAGTTTTAGCTTCTGATTGAGCGATTTCATTGG
Organism: Streptococcus sp. HMSC066F10; assembly: GCF_001813805.1. NCBI lineage: Bacteria > Bacillati > Bacillota > Bacilli > Lactobacillales > Streptococcaceae > Streptococcus > Streptococcus sp. HMSC066F10. The sequence goes on along the minus strand of NZ_KV813955.1, from coordinate 19,078 downwards.
TATGGTGCGGAAATTCTAAATCAGCTCCGCCACCGTGAATATCAATCGTATCTCCCAGAATTTCTGTCGCCATGACGGAGCATTCGATATGCCAGCCTGGACGACCAGGTCCCCATGGGCTGTCCCAGAAGATTTCACCGGGCTTAGCAGCCTTCCAAAGAGCAAAGTCCACTGGATTTTCCTTGCGGGTGGTCTCCTCATCTGTCCGACCAGAAGCTCCAAGCTCTAAGTCTGCTAGACTTTTATTGGCTAACTTAGCGTAATTAGAGGACTTTTCAACCCGAAAGTAAACATCCCCCTCTGACTCATAGGCAAATCCTTTGTCCACCAAGACCTGTACAAAATCAATGATGTCCATCATGTAGTCCACTACGCGCGGGTGTTGGGTAGCTGGTTGAACCCCCAGCGTCGTCACATCCTCACGAAAGGCAGCGATGTACTTGTCCGCAACCTCCTGAGGCGTAATGCCTTCTTCCTTGGCGCGATTGATAATCTTGTCATCCACATCCGTAAAGTTGGAAATATAGGCAACCTCATAACCACGGTACTCAAAGTAGCGACGAATAGTATCAAAGGCTACTGTTGAACGGGCATTCCCCACGTGGATATAGTTGTACACAGTTGGCCCACAGACATACATCTTAACCTTATCGTCCTCAATCGGGACAAATTCTCGCAAATCACGGAACATGGTGTCATAGATTTTAATCACTCACTGTCTCCTTTCTGTTTCTTGTTTATCGTAAAGAGTCATTTCAATCCAACTCTCTAGCAATTACTAATGCTATCTCAAAGAAAGTCATAGCATTTGCTTTTCTGTCTTCGTATCTTGCATCCCACTCATGATTGTGATGGTCAACATAATCAGCCGTATAAAAAAATTGATAAACTTTTGCTTGTCGAAATTGTGCCCAAGCCATGATTGCTGAGGCTTCCATATCCACAACAGTCGCACCTGCTGCTAATCTGCGTTTGACCTTATCGGCTGTTTCACGATAGAAAGCATCTGTGGTCCAAGCCTTTGTTCGAATGTGCTCAATGCAAGATTTATTCAAAGCTTCTTCCATGGTTAAAAGCAAAGTTTCGTCATAAGCTATCTCATCACTTGCAGGAGCGTAATGATAACTTGTACCTTCATCACGTAGAGCTGAACTTGGTAGAATAATCTTATCTGCCTGAATAGACTGATCTAGAACTCCGCAAGAACCCAAAACAATAAAGTTCTTAAATCCTCTTGCTTTGAGTTCTTCTAAGAGTCCAACAAACATCGGGGCTCCAATCGTAGCTATAGCAACGGCTACCTTACTCCCATTTTTTTCATAGATATACCATGGAAGTCTGCCATTTAGATTGGTTAGATAGCCACCTTCATAAACATCTTCAAACTTCTTTACTCGTTCAACGATTTCTCCATTAAAAGATAAAATAATCGTGTCACAGATTTCTCCACCACCACGAATACTTCGATCAGTTGGTTCGATAACAGCAGGTACATTTTCGAATTCTTCTAATAGCATTTTTCTACTCTTTCTCATTCAAATAAACTACCTGTGTCTGTTTGACAAAGCCGATTTTTTCATACAAGCGTTTGGCACCTACGTTGCAGTCCTCTACTGCAATCTGAAATTCCTTATCATTTTGCTCGATCAGTTGGTTGACAAGGGATTTAGCTAAGTAGCTTCCATAGCCTTTTCCACGTTCAAGTTCCGATATTGCTAAACCGTAGAAATAATTCGTATCAGTCGATAAATCTACCGTGCAAGTTCCAATAACCTGACCGTCTTTTAATAAAATATATAGGCGACTTTCTGGATCCTTCAGAGCTTCAGCGACATATCTATCCACAACTTCTCTCGATTCATGTTCCTCTGAAAATGCCTGAAATTTTAACTGGCTAATTTGCTCCTGATACGAACTATCTGCTAACAAAACTTCAAGATTAGAAACAGTTACTAACGGATAAGGTCTTCTATCCTTACCTAACCAGGTTTCTGTCTCTTCTTCCTCGACCAATCCCCAGTTGCTGACAAAATCAGGATAACGCTCTAGAAAAATACGTTCTGTCTGAAAAGTAACTGAATGAATAGGGAAAGGAGCCGTTTCTTTCTCAAAACTCGTAAACAAAGCACGCGCAATTCCCTGACGGCGATGATTTGGATGAACCAGTATCGTCACTTCCACATCTTGGTCATCAGCATAGACAGTTAATAGACCAACAAGTTCGCCTTTTTCATAATAAAGGAAAAAGGCGGGCATGTTGGGGTCAAAATTAAGCATGTTAGAAAGATAGGGATCACGATAAGTTCCATCATAGGCTTGGCAACAGTTAATTAGTTTTTTCGCCTCAGATAACTCCTCTTTGCTCAACTTATTTCTTGCTTGAATCATATAGGTATCCTCTACAAACCAGACGATCTGCGGCTGGCTTCTCTAGCCTGCTCGAGTTTATTGACGTAGTACTCCCGTTTTTCTTCGACTTCATGGATGATAGGCTCATCCTTCCGTCCATGAACTCGGACGATCTTAGCCGGAATACCGACAACTGTTACATCACTAGGTACGTCTGCCACGACTACTGCAGCTGCACCAACCTTGGCATTTTCACCGATTTCTACCGGTCCGATGACTTGGGCATGGGCTGATATGAGAGCTCCTTTACGCACAGTCGGATGGCGTTTGCCAACATCCTTCCCTGTTCCACCAAGAGTCACTCCGTGATAGAGAAGAACGCCTTTTTCAACAATCGCTGTCTCTCCAATCACCAGACCTGAGCCATGGTCGATAAAAACACCTGAGTCAATCTGGGCACCCGGATGAATCTCGATTTGGGTCCAAAAACGCCAAAACTGACTGTGCATCCGAGCCAGGAGTTTGAAGCCGTGCTTCCATAGAAAATGCGAGAGACGGTGGGCAGCTAAGACCTTGACACCTGGATAAGTCAGCAAAACTTCCAAACTGTTGCGTGCCGCTGGATCATTTTCTTTTACAATATCAATGGTTTCGCGCCACCATCCCATACATTTCTCCTTTTCTTATTCTGAATCTTTTGGTGTTTCTGTAAATTCTTTCTTAGGTTTGTGGCCCTTATGGTGACGTGGACGGTGAGGTCGCTCAGACTTTTCACCTTTTTCATCATGCTCAGGTTTTGGAGAACGAGGAAGAAGAGCTTTCATAGAGGCATCAATACGGCCTTTTTCATCAATCTTGATGATTTTGACATCTACTTCATCACCAAGTTGTACCAAATCTTCAACCTTATTAGTATGCGTCCAAGCCATTTCTGAGATGTGCACCAAGGCATCTGTCTTGTCAAAGAGATTGACAAAAGCACCGAATTTCTCAATCCGAACCACTTTGGCATGATAAACTTCATCTACTTTTGCTTCACGCACAAGAGCTGCAATGATTTCTTTGGCACGGTTAATCGCATCTTGATCGCTAGAGTAAATAGAAACATTTCCTTCTTCGTCAATGTCAATCTTGACACCTGTTTCTGCGATAATCTTGTCAATCGTTTCACCGCCTTTACCGATGACAATCTTAATTTTATCAACATCAATCTTGATGGTATCAATTTTTGGAGCGGTTGGAGCGAGTTCTGGACGAGGAGCTGGAATTGTACGTTCAATCAAATCTAAAATTTCAAAACGTGCTTTTTTAGCTTGAGCCAATGCTTCTTGCAAGATTTCAGCAGTAATTCCTTCAATCTTAATATCCATTTGAAGAGCAGTAATTCCTTCACGTGTACCAGCCACCTTGAAATCCATATCTCCGAAATGATCTTCTAAGCCTTGAATATCTGTTAAAATCGTGTAATTGCTACCATCTGAAATGAGCCCCATAGCAATTCCGGCTACAGGTGCTTTAATTGGTACCCCACCGGCCATGAGAGCAAGTGTCCCAGCACAAATCGAGGCCTGTGAAGAGGAACCATTTGACTCAAGAACTTCTGCTACCAAACGGATTGCATAAGGGAAATCTTCTAGACTAGGGAGAACTTGCGCAAGTGCACGTTCACCAAGTGCTCCATGACCGATTTCACGACGACCTGGTGCACCATAACGACCCGTTTCTCCTACAGAGTATTGTGGAAAGTTGTAGTGGTGCATAAAGCGTTTCTTGTATTCTGGATCCAAACCGTCAACGATTTGTGTTTCGCCCATTGGTGCCAAGGTCAAAACAGATAAAGCCTGAGTTTGCCCACGAGTAAAGAGACCAGAACCATGCACACGTGGTAGGTAGTCAATTTCAGCATCTAGTGGACGAATTTCATCAACCTTACGACCGTCAGGACGCACCTTGTCTTCTGTAATCAAACGGCGCACTTCAGCATGTTCCATTTGTTCCAAGATTTCAGCCACATCACGCATGATGCGTTCATATTCTTCATGGTCTGCATATTTTTCTTCGCAAACTGCTGTTACTTGGTCTTTAACTGCTTGAGTTGCAGCTTCACGAGCCAATTTTTCTTCCACTTGAACCGCTTTTTGGAGGTCGCTGTTGTAGGCTGCGATGATTTCAGCCTGTAATTCAGTGTCCACATGAAGCAATTCTACTTCTGCTTTTTCTTTACCAACTGCAGCAACGATTTCTTCTTGGAAGGCAATCAATTCTTTGACTGCTTCGTGCCCTTTGAGAAGAGCTTCCAACATGATTTCTTCTGACAATTCTTTGGCACCAGACTCTACCATGTTGATCGCTTCTTTAGTTCCTGCAACAGTTAATTCCAATAACGAAGCTTCTTTTTGTTCTTGACTTGGATTGATAACCAATTCTCCATTAATATAGCCAACTTGTACACCAGCAATTGGTCCGTTAAAAGGAATATCTGAGATTGATAACGCAAGAGATGAACCAAACATAGCTGCCATAGGTGCTGAAGCATCCGCATCATAAGAAAGAACGGTATTGATAACCTGAACTTCATTGCGGAAACCTTCCGCAAACATGGGACGAATGGGACGGTCGATTAAGCGAGCGGTCAAAGTCGCGTCCGTTGAAGGGCGTCCTTCGCGCTTGTTAAAGCCACCAGGGTATTTCCCAGCTGCGTACATCTTTTCTTCATAATTGACTTGAAGCGGGAAGAAATCGCCAGTCGCCATTTTCTTTGACATAACGGCTGCTGTCAGAACGGTACTTTCACCATAGCGCACCACTACGCTACCATTCGCTTGCTTCGCCACTTGTCCAGTTTCAACCACTAATTCTTTGCCAGCAAAAGTGGTTTTAAATACTTGCTTTGTCATATATATTCCTCGTTGAGCTTATACTCAATTTCTAATTTTTTTATACGTCTTGCCTACAAAGATCAAGATACAAAGCATTAAAATTGATTGGTACTTAGTACCTAATAAGTTTACGCTAATCGCTAAATGCCTTGCTAAGTCAAAGCCTCTTGCCAAATAATACCGATTTAACAAGTTCCTGTCGCAAATCTCGTTAAACGCTCACAATATTCATCTGCTGTACTTTTGAAATAAACAAGGATTGTCCCTAATAAGCCTTTAAATCCTCATCTTTGTATCAAGCACGTATAAACTTTATTTTATCATATTTTACACCAAAAGAAAAAGCCTTAAAATAGCTTTTTAACAAGAATTTTTGAAATGTTATCTATTATTCTTATTTTCTGCTATACTAGAAGAAAGTTAATGACAAGGAGAAATAGATTTATGGTTGAACAAAAGCAACGTTCTGAATTTCCAGAAAAGGAGCTGTGGGACTTAACAGCCCTCTATCAAGACCGAGAGGATTTCTTGCGGGCGATTGAAAAAACGCGTGAGGACATTAACCAATTCACACGTGATTATAAGGATAACCTCCATACTTTTGAGGATTTTGAAAAGGCTTTTGCTGAATTGGAGCAAATCTACATTCAAAGAAGCCATATTGGCAACTACAGCTTTATGCCGCAAACAACGGACTACAGTGATGAAAGCTTTGCACAGATTGCGCAAGCTGGTACAGATTTTGAAACAGAAGCCAGCGTTGCGCTTAGCTTCTTTGACGCAGCTTTGGTAAATGCCAATGAAAAAGTACTCGACCGTCTCGGACAACTACCGCATTTGACTGCTGCAATTCGTCAAGCAAAAATTCAAAAAGCTCACTATTTAGGTGCCGATGTCGAAAAGGCTCTGACAAATCTCAGTGAAGTTTTTTACAGCCCACAAGACATTTACACCAAAATGAGGGCAGGTGATTTTGCCATGGAGGATTTTGAAGTAGACGGAAAAGTTTATAAGAATAGCTTTATCAGCTACGAAAATTTCTACCAAAATCACGAAAATGCTCAAGTCCGTGAAAAGTCTTTCCGGTCTTTCTCAGCTGGACTTCGTAAACATCAACATACTGCTGCTGCAGCTTATCTGGCTCAAGTGAAATCTGAAAAGCTGATTGCTGATATGCGGGGGTATGACTCTGTTTTTGACTATCTTTTGGCTGAGCAAGAGGTAGACCGTTCTATGTTTGACCGGCAAATTGACCTCATCATGACAGAATTCGCCCCTGTTGCACAAAAGTTTCTCAAACACGTTGCTAAAATCAACGGTCTTGAAAAAATGACCTTTGCAGATTGGAAATTGGACTTGGACAGCGCACTTAATCCTGATGTCACTATTGATGACGCTTACGAACTAGTAATGAAGTCCGTTGCTCCACTTGGAGAAGAATACACGTGCGAAATTGCCAATTATCAAAAAGAGCGCTGGGTGGATTTTGCAGCTAATGCCGGCAAGGACTCCGGAGGCTATGCAACTGACCCTTATCGTGTGCACCCGTACGTTCTCATGAGCTGGACAGGCCGTATGAGTGATGTGTATACTCTGATTCATGAAATTGGCCACTCTGGTCAGTTCATCTTCTCTGACAATAGTCAAAGCTATTTCAATACCCACATGTCTACCTATTACGTAGAAGCTCCTTCTACCTTCAACGAACTCTTACTTAGCGACTATTTGGAACATCAATTTGACAATCCACGCCAAAAACGCTTTGCTCTTGCGCATCGCTTAACTGACACCTACTTCCATAACTTCATCACTCACCTCCTGGAAGCAGCTTTCCAACGCCGTGTTTACAATCTGATTGAAGCCGGCGAAACCTTTGGTGCTGCTAAACTGAACAGTATTATGAAAGAAGTTCTGACCGAATTCTGGGGGGAAGCGGTGGAAATTGATGACGATGCTGCACTTACTTGGATGCGCCAAAGTCACTATTACATGGGACTGTACAGTTATACCTATTCTGCAGGTCTCGTTATCTCAACTGCTGGTTATCTTCATTTGAAAAATTCTGAAAATGGAGCCCGCGATTGGCTCAACTTCCTCAAATCCGGCGGAAGCACAACGCCTCTTGAATCTGCTCGCATCATTGGCGCGGATATCTCTACTGATAAACCACTCCGTGATACCATTCAATTCCTGTCGGACACAGTTGATCAGATTATTGCATACAGCGAAGAATTGGAAGAATAACAGAAACTATTCAAAAGGGAGTGGGACAAAAATCGGTAATTTCGAAGAAATTTGATTTTGTCGTCCCACCCCCGCACAGTTGAGTAGGGCTGTAAAGGTTGATTTATCAACCGCATAGAACCCACTCAACCACTGCGACTTGCAAGAAACTCATAAAAATCTGACGAGGTTAAGGACTTTTGCCCCAGCCTCTTTTTTCGTCTGTAACTAATCTAAAGATCTTTCTGTTCACTTTTCTTCCAAGCCAAAGTCACTCGTCAGCTTGGCAATGATTTCTCTAAGTAAACTTTTATTTACATCATATTTCACATCTTTATGGTCACGGTTAAAAAGCAGGAGTTTTGCATTGATGAGCTTTTGAGTATGAAAAGAAACTGCTGCTCCAGTAATATCTAACTCTTCAGCAATCCGTTTGCTCTTTGCATACGGTTTAGCTAATTCTACCATAACATTATAGCGTGTGCTATCACTAAGTACCTTGAGAACTGCGGCAAACGTATCCATATCCAGTTCTGTTCCACTTTTAAGTAATTGATCAATGCGGCAAGAAACGATAAAATAATGGCTCTCACTCGGTTCTGTTTCACTAAAATAAGATGCAAACTGCACCACCCATGGACTGACAACATAAAGCCTAATAAATTGATTTTCTTTAAAATTCCAATCAAAATGAGATAGGCTAGCAGACTCTGCAATGGTATTCTCCAATGAAAAGGATGACGCATAAGCTCTACGTTCAGCAGCACTTTTTTCCAAGTAAGGCTGGTAAAGCGGAATAAGTTCCCGAGACAATTCTATTAACTCTTTCATAGCTTCAAGTGGCTTCCGATAAAATTGACTGAAATACCACTTAGTTTCTGATTTAATAGATGATGCTTCTAAATAATCCCAAAAATCTCCACTTTTAGCCATGTGCTCAGGACCTGTGTTTAAGAGACCTTTTAGCTGTTCTCTTATCGCTTCGGCATCTAGCTGCAAACAGTAGGCATGTACCGCTTCAACCGATTTGGGCGTCAGCCCCTTATCTACCATCTCCAAATAGCAACTTTGCAGCAAGGTGATTCCATAACCAGTCAAATAATAGGTTTCCATTTTTTCCTTATAAGGTTGAAACAAAAGGCGAAGCTCTTCCATTATAGGAAAAACATCTTTAAAAAGCTCACGCTCTTTGCCACTAAAACTTTCGATAGTCTCTCTTCTATCCTGTATCAGAGTAGATAGAGAAAACTGCTCCATTAAATCACTTGCTTGTTCTGAATACTGTACTTCCACCATTATCTTTACTCCTTCTTTAGTGTTATCTTATCAAATTCACCCTAACAAGTAAACTGTTTGGAAAGCTATTGCATCACTTGTTTAGCATTTTTTTGGGCACTTTCAGTGTATAAAAGAATAAAATCGATGATAATATTAAAAATAAGAAAGCAATTTGGGCTGATGACAAGAACGTCACTAAAACTGCTACCAGCATTTGACAAAGAACTAAACCTAATGTGGAAAAACTACTAATCCCCGCACTGATTGTCGCCAAATGCTTCTCAGGAAGCGATGAAATGACAAAAGCATTCATCTTCGGCTGAAAAATGCCTACGATAACCATTGTCAAAAAATTCACCAAGAAAATAATATAAATACTGTGGAGTAAAAAACCAATAAAGAGAGCAGGAGGCATGAATACGGAAATCTTCAGCAAAAATTCCATACTTACTTTTTTTAATAAGGTCGTTACCAAAACACTCCCCAAAATATTTCCTATCAAAGTTACAACTGTAACGGTTGCTATAGTTGTGGCTGGATTGAGAAATGCAAAACTGGGATTTTCTTTCATATTTAGGAGGAGCAGTGCATTCTCTGCTGCAAATACAGCATTTAAACCAGCAATGGTAAAAATAGAAGTCTTTAAGACGGAGATATTCTGAACAGTTTGATAAGATTGCTGCAAACTATTCCATGTATTTTTAATAAAATGCCTCTCTCCCTCACGATTATCAACAGAAGAATGAATTCGATTATCTTTGAGCAGATTATTTAAACTGGGACGAAGTATCAACATTATCAAAGCACTAACTACAAAAGTTCCAGCATTAAAAAATGCAAGGTATTGGTAACTCATCAGCCCGACTAAAATTGCTCCGCTGGACTGAAAGAGAATCTTTAGGATAGAGCTTGCTCCTTGACGAAAGGCATACATGGCTTCACGATCTTCCAATGGAATAATACGAAGGCTGAGTGGTATATGCAAAGCATCTTCATATTGACCAGCTAGGTCAGATAAAAGATTGACCAATACAGCTAAAATCACTCCCCATAAAGCTGGCTGAAAGCCCATAGCCAGACCAATGAGCAGATACAGCCCTGTCCGAAACAGAAGCGTCGCCAAAATCGTATCTACTTTCTTCTTAGTACGATCGCCCCACATGCCCATGAAAATCATCGTTAGAAAAGGCAAACTTTCAGATAAAGTCACTAAAGAGATTGCAAATTTTGCTTCTGGCAATAGCAGAACATAATTCATTAAAGCCAAATAATAGAGTATATCTCCAAAATTAGACAACATATCCGAGACGAAAGTTCCCATAAACAGTTTATTTTGCAATATTCGTTTCATTTTATATCCGCTTTCTCTTCGTTAAGCAATCACTTAATTTTTTATTAAATGTAATTATACACTTAATTTTAAATAAGTCAATGCTTTATTTTGAGTTTTATTAGAATCCTCAAGAATCTCTTTTAGGTATCCTAGTGACTAAAAGTTTTCAGGCACCTAAAAATCCACTTAAAAACTAAGCGGATTTTATGCTTTATCCTAATTCTGCCACAATTTGCTTGATTTGTGCTGCTGTATGTACCCCGGCGACTTGTTTCACAACTTGACCGTTCTTTTTAAATAAGAGAGTCGGAATACTCATAATACCAAATTGTCGTGCGGTATTTGGATTTTCATCAACGTCTATCTTCACGATTTTCAATTCATCTTCTGGAATTTCTACGGAAAGTTTTTCTAGAATAGGAGCTTGCATACGACAAGGTCCACACCAAGTAGCCCAAAAGTCAATAAGAACAAGACCGTCCTTTGTTTCTGCTTCAAACGTTGCATCAGTAATAGCTTTTGTCATCATTTTACCTCACTTTTATTTGTATTGATTTAAATCTTGCTTCATTAGATAAAAGAAAACATCACCGTAAGTCCCTTGGTAATCCAATTCGTGTCCATTAACAAGCAGCTTTTGAACCGGATAATAATCTGCTACATTGATCAAGCAGGCCTGTTGAGATTGCTCAAATTCTTGATAGCTTTCAAACGTTATAACCCTCTCTTGCTTACTAGCATCCAAATAAGTGATTTCAATCATGGTCATTCTCCTTTTTATTATTCAATTACATTTGTAATTATTTTTATAAATACATTGTATCAATAGTTATTACAACAGTCAAAGGATATGCTTACTCTGACACATTTCTATTTCTAATGGTAAAAAAAGCTCTCATTTTCATGAGAGACTTTTAATTGAATTAACGACGAAGTCCGAGTGAGTTGATCAATTCACGGTAACGGTTAACGTCGTTCTTACGCAAGTAGGCAAGAAGGTTACGACGGCGACCGATTTTTTTCATCAATCCACGGTAAGTAGCGTGGTCTTTTTTGTGTACCTTGATGTGTTCGTTGAGGTGGTTAATTTCCCAAGTAAGAACAGCTACTTGTACTTCAACTGAACCTGTGTCACCTTCGTGACGTGCATATTGTGCAATGATTTCATTTTTTTTCTCTTTTGAGATTGCCATGATAGACTCCTTTTCTTTACGCTTCATCCGAGTGTTAGGCTTGGCCCACCTAATACCAAGAAAAAGTTATTTGTCTTTAACGACATCCTTATTCTACCAAGAAGAAAAGGTTTTGTCAAATGGGACATTCCGGCTTAGACTTCTACACCAAAAATAGTGAGTTTTTCTAATTCTTCTTTTGTCAAACGACGGAACGTTCCTATTTCCAACTTTCTATCCAGAGTTAATGGTCCCATAGAAAGGCGTTCCAAGTCAGTTACTTTTTTGCCACATGCTTGAACCATTCGCTTCACTTGGTGAAATTTTCCTTCAGAAATTATAATCTCCACCAGAGAAGTTTGCTATTCTTCATTCACTTCTAATATGGTCAATTTTGCAGGCTGACAGGTAAAGTCCTTGAGTTCTATTCCTGCTTCAAAATGTTCCACATCTTTTTCAGTTATAATCCCATCTACCTTTGCACGATAAACTTTTGCTGCATGCTTTTTAGGAGACAGCATAGCGTGTGCCAAAGCTCCATTATTGGTTAATAACAAAAGACCATGAGTGTCAATGTCGAGCCATCCGACTGGAAAGACTGCTTTCTGGCGTGCATTTTCATCCAGCAAATCCAAAACTGTTCGATGCTTATCATCTTCGGTAGCAGAAATGACACCTTTGGGTTTATTCAAAAGATAATAGACAAATCTTTTATAGATCAGAACTTGGTTATTAACCGAAATTTCATCCTGATTTTCATCTATTTGAATTTTCGCAGATGTTTCTATTTTTCCATTCACCAAAACTTGCTTCTTTTTCAATAGGCGTTTGACTTCTGTTCGTGAGCCAAAGTCCATTTCTACTAAAAACTTATCTAATCGCATCCTTTCCCTCATTTTGTTGATAAGTGACAAAAGAAGCTAAAATGGATACTGCTATCATGAGAACCCCTAGTACACTAAAAATAAAGGTTGGAACAGAAGAAATGATTCCAATCAAGGATAGGACGAATGTTGATACTGAAGCACCACTACTGCAACCCAAGACAACAATCGCTGTTGCACGATTGACTAAATGGGCAGGAATTTTCTCTGATACAATATGAAATACAGCTGTTAGAGATACGCTATAAGCAAAACCAGCCAACAGAGCACTTAAACTTAAGAACCAAATGTGGCTCGAAAAACCAATCATCACTTGACTGAGACCAAAAATAATTCCCATTACTGTCAATAAGCGATTTTTCAGTAAACTCACTAGACTAGCAAAGCTAACACCAGCTAGAATCCCGATAAGCTGCATACAGCTGAGAATCAAGCTCGCTGTTTCAGCACTTCCCATTTTATTCTGTAAGACAAGACTTGGAATACGTAAATTGATAGCGACATTGGTACACACAATCATTCCAGCTATAAAAGCCAACAATATGCTTAAACGCACTTGTTTTGTGGTCATTTTCTGAGCAGACTTGAGATACTTATGTTTATCGACTTTGCTTTTTTCATAAGGAACAAACAAAAGATACAATGCTAAAACAATAAAGCCAACTGTATAAACCAGAAAAGTAGTTGTCCAACCAAAACGCAAGAGTTGCCCGACCGCTAAAGTCAGCAAAGCCATCCCAACAACTTCTGCTGACCCACGGTAGCCCAACATCTGCACACGCTCTCTCCCTTGGAATCGCTCACTAATAATCGCAATTGCTCGAGGGTTCATCATACCTAGCCCTAAACCAAAAATAAATCGCGAAGCAAAAACGAGACCATAAGCTTGATTGAAAAATGGGATGAGGCCACAAATAGAAAACAACAATAGTCCTAGTATAATCATTTGCCGCTCAGATAAAAAACGCTCCAAAATACTATTAAAAAGTAATAAAGACATAATCCCAATAGACGGCAAGGAGACTAATAACTCTACCTGACTAGAGGAATAATTCTTATAAAACTGAGACATTGCCGGTAAAGCGCTGGAAATTGAAAATGCCGTTGTCAACACAAATGATAAAGCCAGAATACTAGCTTTCTCCATGAATCTTTTCATCTTATCTTCTTTCTAAAATCACACTATCCCTATCATACAGTTTTTTATGAAAAGACGCAATCTAATTCTGACATAAAAAACCAACGCCGTAAATAAGAATACAACGTTGGTTTGCTTAGTCTCAATCTTCATACAAAGTCATCAATTTTTCTCTTTCCTGTCCTTTATTGGCAAATCGAACAGCTGGTTTCTTAGTGAGAGGAGAAACTATTCCCAAAGCGATTTTGTATCCATTTCCTTCACCAGTCACGTTAACAGTTGAAAGGGAAATTTGCACCTTTTGTTCTTTATCAGGTAAGATTTTTGTTAAAGCAATCGGTACGGTTTTACTTTCAATAATAGCACCCATTCTGTTGAGCACATAAATTTTCACTTTCCAATTGCGATAAAAGGGGGCAACTCCTTTATTTGCTAATGTCATCGTCAACTGAGTAGATGTCTTACCAGATGTCAAAGTCATCTGAGGAACCCATAAACGATAGCCCATGTTTTTCAAGATTTCATTATAGCCACTATTATCATTGTCTATCCTTTCAGCAATTTTAGGACCCAAAAAAGTAGTATGAGATTCCTGAAGTTCTTTGATGATCTGTTTCAGCTTTTTCCCCATGAGAGTTTTCATAGTAGCTGAACTGGTTAATTCACCACCTATAGGAGCAGTTTGCCAGGCATTTGGCATAGGGACTAAACCATTTTTTGCATTTTCCTGATCATAATCTCCACCAGATTTAATCCAATTTAACCAAACTTTTTTACTTTCTTCGTCCCCAACCACATCATTATAAAGACCAAACCCATATTTTTTAGCTACTGTAAACGGACGCCGCATCAAAATATTCGCTTCTGGGAAAGCATCTATCCAAGGGGTAATATATTTTTCACGAATAGCCGCTTCTGGCAACTTCCGAATATTGGCTTCGTCATTCACATGCCACTCTCCCCAATGACCTAGTCCCCCTAGCTCAATAAAAGAAATTTGTCCTGAATCAGCCCATCTCTTCCCCATCGCCTCAATTGCTTTTTGATAATATTGAAGAAGTTTTTTATCCTCATAATTAGGAGAAAAAACTTTTCCATAGGAAGAAGTATAGCGGTCTCCCGGATCAGACATTTTTTTGATTAACCAAGAAGGAATATCCTCATGAGTGGCTTTCCGAGGATAGTCCAAAACAAAGCGAAAAACAACATGCTTTCCTTCTTTTAACCAGCGTTTAAGCTGATTTTTTGCTTCTAAGGCTTCCCAAGCATATACCCCTTTTTTAGGCTCCAATTCTTTCCAAGTTACATCCATATAAACCAACTGAACATCCTTAGTTACTTCTGATTCCTTAGCTGAAGGAGCATAGTCCATCAGAGGATTGGCTAGTGCTTTATCAGAGTAAGTAAAATTCTGCTCCACTCGTTTTCTACCTTTTTTAAAAGAAGGAGAAAAAAGCACTACACAAATAAATAGGAGGGCTAAAACATCTAAACAAATTGGTATTATTCTGTTCATTCTCATCATCCGTGATATTCACCATTGTATTGAATCAGAGTCACATCCGAAACTTGATCAATATTCCGGATTTGCTCTACAAAAACAAAATTCTCTTTTTGACAAAAGACCTCTACTGCCATTTCGACAGTATCTCCTCGCATCGTTTTTGACTTAACAAAATATTTCATTTTTCCAAAAGCCTGAATAATTTTATCGCCCGTTTCATCACCTTTATAATGGATAACAGCAATATAGACTTTTCCTTGCCCCTGCATTTTGCTAAAAATGATTAACATTCCAAAAATGACAGTTGCCGTTACAATTGCCAAAATGTACATGCCCGCTCCAACAGTGATTCCTGTTGTAATAGCCCAGAACAGATAAATCAAGTCCATCGGATCCTTAACCGCTGTACGATAACGAACGATAGACAGCGCCCCTACCATACCAAATGTTGGAGCTAATAGCTAGTGTTACCATCGCTGTTAAAATAGACATTCCAACTAAGGTCATGGCAAAACTTCTAGAATAGACAACGCCGGTAAAAAATCGTTGATAAACAAAGTAAATGAAAGCTCCTAGTGCAATGGCTAATAGTAAGGTCGCAACAATTTTCCTAATATTTTGGGTTGTGAAATTTTCTGATTGTAAGACAGATTTTTTAATGATATCTTGAACACTCATCTTTTTCTCCTCTACTAGTGGTCTGTATCATACCAGTATCCGAAATCATGTAAGTAGGCTGTTTTTTCATAACACAATACATATTTGGATACGGCAAGAAACTCGGAAGCTTGTGGCGGAATGATAGTTTTTATAATTTGCGGTAGTAATTCTGTATATTTGACTTCAAAAACCAATTTACCTGGCTGCAATATCGGCAGCGTCGGCAACGATGGATCAAATATATCATAGCTACCAATAGCAGCTCGAACATTTGAATCAAACGTCAATCGAACTGTTCCTGTGTCATAAACCCAAGGTTCTCGTTCATAGTCTACTATAACACGAGGTCGCATCATATTTGCCACACATTCAACATAAAATTCTCTACACAACAAATAGGGGCTATGGAGAAGAAAATTATAGTTACCATCAAGAATTTTTTCTACCTCTTCTCGTGTTAAAGGAGCTGCTTCTTTATAAATATACTGTCCAAATTTCTTTTTGCGCTCCAATTTGATACTTCGGTCACTAAAATTATAGATCCGAATACGGTATTTTTTACGCATCAAAATTCCCGCTTCTTTTCCCTCATAAGCACTATTCCAGTAATCATCAAAGTACAGACTACGAATAGTATACCCACCATTTTGAGCATGTCTATCCAAAGATAGGATGGAGCCAAAGCGTTGCGTCAATAGTTCTTTTTCTTTCAGATCAATCAGGTATTTCCTTTCATGACGAAACTGTTCTTCTTTATTTATTTTCATAAACATCAACCTTTATCTTACCATCTTCCATCACATAAAAACTTAAAACGCCAAAAAGACTGGTAGTATCCACACGATATTGTTCAAAAGAAGCCTGAGATTTACCATCAGAATTTGTAGCAATCACGCGCATAAAATATTGACCTTTTGGAAGATGTTTTGTAGTGACACTTGTCTCTGTTAGACCTTTCTTGTCAAGGATCTTATCTTTAAAGTTAGGCTCCTTAGCTAATTCTACATGATAAGTGATTTCTTTATTGTTAAAATCGTATGATGACATCCACTTAAGAACCAGTTCCCCATTCTCAACTTTTGGCTGGTCAATATAAAATGGTTGAGGAGACTGCAAACTATTTTTATAATCTTGATAATTTTTTTCAACTTCCTTTGGTAATTCATTTAAAATCTTGTCATATTGCTCCTCTTTTATAGGCATACGCTCCACATCTGGCATACGACTTAAATATGGTTTGACAATATTCGCATATTGCTTGCTCAAGTCACCGATACTGTTAGGACTAAGTTGATTTCTATATAATTTATCAACCACTTTATCCAAACCCGTTCTAAATCTTTCAGATTTTAGCAATCGTTGAAAAAGGAGATTCCCCCAATAATTACTCACACCATAACGCCAAGAATTTTGTCCCAGCGCACCCGACCTACGAAGTTCTCTCTCGCCTTTCCGTAAAGAATCGTCCAAATCCCAAGGTAAAATATACCAACGAGTTCCATTTTGTGGGCTATAAAGGAACATATTCCGATTTTGATTGTCAATGTTTCCCATTAAAATCTGAAAAGCTAACCAATATTGGATGTTTTCGGCATCAAAATATTTTTCTAACATTTTATCGCCTGTCGTTGACTTATCATTCAATTTATCCAACATATCAATGGCCTCTTTTGTTTTCGGAAAAACTGTCAATTTTAATTTTTTTTGAACTTTTTAAATCTGTTTCTCCCAAAAGATAAACCGTATCCTTTGGAAAAGCTTCTTGTATAAACTTTTTGGTTACATATCCCGTATTTCCAAATAGTAGAATTTTCAATTTTTTGTCCCTCCTAAAAAGTAATTTATTTTGTTACTAATAATAGTTTAGTATCCAACTAAATATCAAGCAAAATAGACTAATTTTTTACTAATTTATTTCGTGTTTTCTCCACATATTCATTACACGCTATTCCGATTTCTTTCTTTCTCCTTTATTTTGTGTTATATTTATCATATACAAAGAATTTAATTTGGAATAGAAATCCATTTTTAGAACGAAGGAGAAAACATGTCTGTTATTGAAAAATTAACAAAACCAGCTCACTTGATTGATATGAATGACATCATTCGTGAAGGGAATCCAACGCTTCGGGCAGTCGCCAAGGATGTCACCTTTCCACTTACAGAGCAAGAAGTTATCTTGGGTGAAAAAATGCTCCAATTTTTGAGAAATTCACAAGACCCTGCAACTGCTGAAAAAATGGGGCTTCGTGGCGGCGTTGGTCTAGCTGCACCTCAGCTAGATCTGTCAAAGCGTATTATTGCTGTATTGGTGCCAAACCTGCCAGACAAAGAGGGCAATCCACCAAAGGAAGCCTATGCTTTGCAAACGGTTATGTACAACGCTAAAGTCGTGGCACATTCTGTTCAAGATGCCGCACTCGCTGAAGGGGAGGGCTGCTTGTCAGTTGACCGTGAAGTTCCTGGTTATGTCGTGCGCCATGCGCGTGTCACCGTTGAATATTTTGATAAAGAGGGTGAAAAGCACCGTATCAAACTAAAAGGATACAATGCCATTGTCGTGCAACACGAAATCGACCATACAAATGGCATTATGTTCTATGACCGCATCAATGAAAAAGATCCTTTCGCAATCAAAAAAGGCATGTTAGTGATTGAATAATAAATAAAAAGGAATCTCTGTTCTAAAACAGCATTCCTAATTAAAATTTCTTTATAAAAGCACTATAACTCAATAATACAAATTAAAAGAACAACTTTGGCATTCTGATAAACAGAAAATTAAGGTTGTTCTTTTTTTGTAGTTATCGTGTGAATCTGTCTCAGACGCACTCCTTTATGATGACAAGCAATTTTAACGCAACTGCTATCGCACAAAAACAAAGCACCATTTTGAGGTGGTAGATAGAACTTGTGAAGCAAGTCTCATCTTCATTCGCCTTTGAAACTCCAAAGAGCAATTTTGATGAAACCTTCGTTTTCTGCATTCACTATCTAAACAGTCTGAAAAACAGTTAAGTCGCCTTGTGGGGCGAGACTATACAGAACATTTTGTACCGAAGCCTTGAAATAAGAAAGCTGAGATTAACATTTTCAAATGTTAATTCCTTTGTGGGCGACTGCACTAGCAATCGTAGGTATCGGTCTCACTCCTATTTTTAGAAGTCAGCTTCCTCTTTCCCAGAAAATAGCTAAAAGAATAATCGCTCCCAACACTGAAGGGATGATTGCTGTATCTGACAGATGAGGTCCCCAGCTACCAAAGAGCATTTGCCCAAGCCAGGCTCCAAACCAACCTAGTAAGATTTTGCCGATACAGCCCATTCGTTCTCCACGATTGGTGATTGCTGCTGCAATTAGACCAATAATGAAGCCGACAAACATACTTCCAATCATTTAGTTATCCTTCCTGATTATTTCATTATTCTCACTTTTGCACTATTTTATGCAAACAGCAGCCTTTCTTGTTTTTGGAAGAATAGGCACGACTTGCTAATACAGCCAAACTGACCAACGCCACCGAAGCAAGTACTACTTTTCCAGAAAATTCTAGTGAATAATGAAAATCTCTTAGGGCTTTTTTATCTTCAGCTGAAATCATTAACTTCATAACGTATCCTTTCTATTTGATAAGTTGTAAAATATAGTGCAACAAAAA
>NZ_KV813954.1:0-1056 GCF_001813805.1 Streptococcus sp. HMSC066F10 | reverse complement strand
TAAATTGTAAAATATAGTGCAACAAAAAAACTCATAGCGTTTCATTGGTGTAAACTGTAAGTAACCACACAAACAGAATCCCGAGGAAAAACTATGAGCTACTTCCATCTTACCATAACCGACCGAATAAAGATAGAAACCTACTTGGAATTAGGTTTGAAACCTTGCCAAATTGCAAGTAAACTTGGCGTCCATAAGTCTACCATTTCAAGAGAGTTAAGACGATGTCAAAATGGCTATTCTGCAGTCTTAGCACAGGAAGAGTACGACCGCAGGGCTAAACAAAAAGGTCGGAAGTCTTGTTTAACACCAAAGTTGAAAAAGGAAATTGAGAACGGTTTAAAATCTTCCTGGTCGCCTGAACAAATTTCTGGGCGCTATCAGCTTGAACAAAAGCCAATGGTCGCTTTTAAAACCATCTATAATTGGCTCTATAATGGTTTGATTGATCTGGATTTAAGCGTCCTTCGTCGTAAAGGAAGAACTCGACAACCCAAAGAAACACGTGGAAGATTTAGGATTGGCACGCCGATTGCCAAACGTCCTAAAGAGGTTCGGAATCGTGAAACTTTTGGCCACTGGGAACTTGATACTGTGGTGTCTTCCAGAGGCAAAAGCAAGGGCTGTTTAGCGACCTTTCTAGAGCGAAAAACTCGTTTTTACTTAGCTTTCAAGATACCAGACAGAACAGCCAAATCCATGTTTTCAGCCATCGAACAACTTTGTAAACTATTTCCAAAAGAGACTCTTAAAACCTTCACTTCAGACAGGGGAAAAGAGTTCGCCTGCTATCCTCTGGTAGAGAAGTTAGGAATTTCCTTTTTCTTTGCGGACGCCTATTCATCTTGGCAGAGAGGAGGTAATGAAAACGCAAATGGCTTACTAAGAGAATATTTCCCAAAGAAAACAGATTTAGCTGCTATATCTGATGAGGCTTTGAACAAGGCCTTATATGATATCAATCACCGACCACGAAAATGTTTAGCTTACAGAACTGCTTATGAAGCTCTAGTGGATGAGTACGAGTAAACGTTGCACTTTTTATTGCAATTTATC
>NZ_KV813953.1:0-662 GCF_001813805.1 Streptococcus sp. HMSC066F10 | reverse complement strand
TACAGGTTTTCCGTCAGCACCTTTAACTGGATTTCCATCCTTACCTAGAACTGTGACAGTTACTTTTGATACACCTTCGGTTGTTGGTGTTCCAGTAATTTGTTTTGTTGCTGGATCGTAAGAAACACCATCTGGAAGACCTTCAACCTTGACAGAACCATCTGTAGGAATTTTCTCTACTGTGACAGTAACTGGTGTGATTTCTTTTCCTACTACACCTGTTTGATCATCAATTGGAGTGATTTTTGAAGCAATTGAGTTTGGATCTTTAGTGTTTGTACCATCTGTTGTTTCGTCAGTATCTTTCACACCGTCGTTATCATCATCGTCGTCAGTCACATCTGGAATTCCGTCACCATCAGTATCCAACTTAAATTTAGCTGTCACTGAATCAGTTGATTTATCTTTGTATGTTACTGTGACAGGTACGTCAACTTCTTCAATTGTTGTTCCTGGTTTAGCTTCAGTAGTGATTGCACCTGTATTTGGATCAATTGTTACAGTATAGCCTTCTGGAGCCTTAAAGTCTGATGGGATACTATATGTAGCACCTTCTGGAGCTTTAGTTTCTGCATTATCTTTACCTTTGAATGTAGGTGTTACTGTTGCAGGTTTTCCTGGTGTTACAAGTGTATCTGCATATTCTGGTGTGTATTTGTCTG
>NZ_KV813952.1:0-37616 GCF_001813805.1 Streptococcus sp. HMSC066F10 | reverse complement strand
TTTCTTGTCTAACTTTTGGGGTGCAGTTCATCATTCCAGCTTTTTGCTTGCCATTCAATCAGAAAAGCATCTTACTATTATGAAATAGCACCCTACCTATCCAATCCTCCACCTGAATAAATAGAATGCCCTCATTTAAACATAAAATTACCAAAATTCGCGAACAAAATCATTTTCTAAGCGTTCACTATAAAACAATTCTGACAACGATTTGTCATCAAAAATACGTAGCAAATTTTTTAAATCATAAGCCAATTCGAGAGTGTCCAACTCTTCACGTGCCACCCACCTAACTTCACCTTCTTCTGATGAGCGGAGATGTCCTGAAAATTCATTTGTACGATAAAGAAAGACCAGATAACGAATGCCTTCTGCTGTGTACCAATGTTTCATACCAACCAGTTTAGGATGATGGATTGTTAGTCCCGTTTCTTCATAAATTTCACGCACAACTGCTTGGTGGAGGCTCTCCTTTTCTTCTATATGTCCACCAGGTAAAGCTGCTCCTGACCAAGAATACATCTTGGGGTCACGAATCTGCATGACAATGCGATTTTGATTATCTTCAATCAGACACATATTGGTTAAAATTACTTGAGATTTACGGGACATATTTTTCTCCTCTAAACTTTGTATCAAATAGATAAGAATTTGGGACAGGTTTCATAGTTGCTATCGCAGCCATCAACCTATCCCAATCCTTTATTTTTTAAGCTGTTTTTTCGACTTTTAGGATTTTTACATCATAACTGCCCACAGGTGTTTCAACTGTAGCAGTATCGCCTGTTTTCTTGCCAATTAGAGCTTGTCCAATAGGACTTTCATTAGAAACCTTTCCAGCAAAAGCATCTGCTCCTGCTGCACCCACAATCATATAGACTTCTTCATCCGTTTCACCAACTTCTTGAATCGTAACGGTCTTACCAATAGCAACTTCATCTTGTGCTACTGCATCACTATCTACAATTTCAGCATAGCGAATCTTGGTTTCCAGACTTGAGATTTGTCCTTCAACAAAAGCCTGTTCATCTTTGGCTGCTTCATACTCACTGTTTTCTGATAAGTCACCATAAGAACGAGCAATTTTAATACGTTCTACCACTTCTGGACGGCGAACTAATTTAAGTTCTTCTAATTCTTTTTCAAGTTTTTCCTTTTCTTCAAGGGTCATGGGATAAGTTTTTTCTGCCATTATTTTTTCTTCTTTCTATTTTTAAAATAAAGAGGGAGTGGGACAGAACTTATCTTGAAAATTTTAGTTCCTAGTCTCACCCTCGCAGGATTGCTCAACAGTCTGGGAGACTGTTGAGCAATCAGTAGCTGCGTCGTTGGTTTATTATAACTATATACTTTATACTTTGAAGCTGGAAACTTTCGTCCCAGCTTCTTTTTAATATTCGCTTGCTTTGCAAGGCGCATTCTTCATCTAGTCTAAAATACACTTGTAGCAATCTTTTTAGACTTATACATCATTGCTCAGAAGTAGAACAAAATCAAGTTTTAAAAGTTACAATTTTGTCCCGCTTTTTTAATTTGAACTACTTGATTGTGTCAATTTACTATTAACATGTTCTTGAACATTTTTTTCATGTTCTTCATAGGTATTTGCGAAATAAACATTTCCTGTTTCTGTATTGGCTACGAAGTAAAGATAATCCGTTTTGGCTGGATTAACAGTCGCTTCAATAGCAGAAAAACTAGGATTGTCTACAGGACCAGGCATTAAACCGGTATTTTTATAAACATTGTAAGGCGAATCAATATTAGTATCAATCGCAGCGTCTTCTGCTAAGGTTGTCTTTTGACCAAGCTTTCCTTGAGCATACAAAATTGCAATATTGCTTTGCAAAGGCATGTTTTGATTTAAACGATTGTAAAAGACACTTGCGATGTTTTTTCGGTCTTGATCTGTTGAACCTTCTTTTTCAACCAAGGACGCAATTGTCAAAACATCGTGCACAGTCAAGTTCTTTGAGGCTAAAACATCATAATATTGCGACATGGTTTTATCCATTGCTGCTAACATTTGGTCAATGAGCGTTTCAGCAGTTATGCTGTCGGTCACATTGTAAGTAGCAGGGAAAAGATAGCCTTCTAAGCGATACTTAACACCGCTCTCTTTTTTAGCTAAATTGCCTAATAAGTTTGGATATTTTGTAGCTTCCTGAGTGATAAAATTATCATCTTGCACTTTCTTTAAAAACGTATCCGAAGACAATTTATTTTTCTTCAACTTCGCAATCGTTTTTGCAATTTGGTCAATCGTATATCCTTCTGGAATGGTCAATTTTTCCATTGAGGGATCCTGCGGAGTGTCCGTTCCACCTTGCTGTAGCTTTTTAGCAATCGTATCCAAACTCATGCTCTTTTGCAGATTGTAATAACCCGATTGGAAATCTGCATAGTTTTTAAACTTAGCATAATAGCTAAAAATCTGAGCATTTTTGATCAAACCAGCTTTTTCCAAGACCGTTCCAATTGCTTTGGTGCTCGATCCAGTCGGAATCTTAACCGTCACATACTTTGTATTTTTCGCATCAACTGGTTGTAAAGCTGATGTAACATAGCGATAAGCAAAGAAACCAGTTAAACCAATCCCTAAAAGCAGCAAAATTAAGACCGTTTTGACGATTTTTCCGGCGATTTTGTTTTGACGCTTCTTCGTGTTAATCGTTTGAGCAGTCCTATTTGAACGAGAAAGTTTCTTTGTGTCTTGCTCCGTTCCGTAAACTGCAGGTTGAACTAATTCTTTTGGAACCTTGGTTTCTTCAACAGCCTGATTGGTTGGGTAAGAAACAGGGACTTTCGTCGTATGAGTATTAAACTCTTTTTCTTCTTCCCTAGCTGCCGCTTCGGCTTCTATTTGTTCAACGGTTGGAAGGGGACTTTCTAAAGGAGCAGGCTCTGGCTCGCCACTCTCTTCTTTTTGAACTTTTGGTATATCCGTTTCAGAAGCGGTTGCTTTCTCTTCTTCCTGTGCAGAAGGAAGCGCAGATTGACCCAAACCTAACTTTTCCTGCAAGTCATTAGATTCTTCTACAAGTTTTGGTTGTTCAGTTCCCTTTTCTTTAGCCAAGTCGTACAGAATCTGCTCTTTAAAACTCAGCCCTTCTTTTTCTTGCGAATCTTCAGCCAAATAGTTGACCTCCTTGTTCAATATCCCTACCATTATATCTTAAAAAGTAAAGAAAAGCAATAAGAGAATGCCTTTCTTTCAAGCATTCTACAGAATAATCAATTCTTTTCTCCACTATTTGGGAGTTTTCCAAAGCATATCATACCAAACTTCACCTGCATAGGTAGATTGGGATACGCCCTCGTTGATAAAACCATGTTTTTCATAGTAAGTGACCAAATAATCATGACAAGTTAAGTTGATTCCCAAACGCTGGTCGCGAACAGCAATATCCTTCATTGCATTCAACAAACTTCTACCTAACCCCATATTTTGAGCATTTTTAGCAATAGATAAACTGGTCAACGAAATATAATGGTCTGTCAAATGACTATAATCTTCTACCTCAGAAGTAAAGGATTGATCTACTAAATGGCGTTCTGGACGAACAGGCCCTTCAAGGTAGCCTAAAATCTGACCGTCTCGTTCAGCTACTAAGAAACTGGTTGTTAATTTTTGGATATGGGCTTCCAAAATCTCTCGACTCAGAGCTTCTTCTGGGCCAAAGTTTTCCCATTCAATAGTCGTAATAGCATCCAAATCTGCTAAATTTGCCTGTCTAATCTTCATTTTCCCTCCTTAAAATATGGATTATCCCAAACGAATTCATGTAAAATAGCATGGCTATCTCCCCTTTCAGAAATTCCTTCGTTTATGAAAGCATTCATTTCGTAGTAAGAAATCAACTCATCTGAACAAACCAACTGAAGACCTTTTTGATTTTGTGCAACAGCTATTTCTTTGCAAGCAGCTAAAAGCAAAGTTCCCAGTCCCTGCTCTTTAAAATCTGGATGAATGGATAAGCGCTGAATCGTCATAAAATCAGAATCTTGCTGCCACTTTGACGAATTGTCTATCATTTCCTTTGTCAAATGACGTGAAAAAACGGCTGCCCCTACAAGGTAGCCAGCTATTTTCTCATTTAATTCCGCTATTAAAAAGTTCGTTTGCCCCTGTTCAATCCATTTTTGAATTGTTTCTGCACCAGCTGCTTCTGTGGAAAAATTCGCCTCCTCAATCGCAACGATTGCCTTCCAATCTTCCAAAGAAGCTTCTCGAAGGGTGACTTGTGGTATTAGATTACTGGACATTGCTTGTCAAATTGGATAGCAAACGTTCAAAAGAATATTCATAGGTTTGAATATCCCCAGCTCCCATGAAAACATAAACAGCATTTGGGTGTTCTAACAATGGTGAAACATTGTCAACAGTAATAATTTCTGCCTTTTTGATAATTTTTTCAGCTAAATCTTCTACTTTGACATCTCCGTGGTCCACTTCACGCGCAGAGCCATAGATTTGCGCCAAATAAACGGCATCGGCTTGATTCAAAGCTTCGGCAAATTCGTCCAAAAGCGCAATGGTTCTGGTAAAAGTATGTGGTTGGAAAATCGCAACAATTTCTTTACTTGGATATTTCTGGCGAGCTGCGTCCAAAGTCGCAATAATTTCAGTTGGATGATGCGCAAAATCATCAATAATTGTTGTCCCATTAACCACTTTTTCAGTAAAACGACGTTTCACACCACCAAAAGTGACTAAATGCTCCCGAACTAAATTTAAGTCAAATCCAGCTGTGTACAATAAACCAATAACAGCTGTTGCATTCATAATATTGTGGCGACCAAAGCTAGGAATCTTGAATTCTCCTAATTCTTGCCCACGGAAAGAGACTTTAAAGCTAGAGCCTGTCGTAGAACGGAGTAAGTCATGAGCGATAAAGTCATTACCTTCCTTAAAGCCATAGTAATAAATAGGAGCGTTAGCTGTGACTCGGCGCAATTCTTTGTCTTCACCGTAAACAAATAACCCTTTGCTAACCTGTTTAGCATAATCATTAAAAGCATTGAAAACATCTTCTAAGCTGGTGAAATAATCTGGGTGGTCGAAGTCAATATTCGTGATAATTGAATATTCAGGATGATAAGGCATAAAATGACGTTCGTATTCATCTGCTTCAAATACAAAGTATTTCGCATTTGCAGAGCCGCGCCCCGTCCCGTCACCAATCAGATAACTGGTATCCGTAATGTTTGACAAAACGTGTGCCAACATACCCGTCGTTGATGTCTTTCCGTGTGCACCTGCCACTCCCATGCTGACAAAATTACGCATAAAGATTCCAAGAAATTCATGGTAACGCTTATAAGAAATACCATTTGCATCGGCATAAGCAATTTCAAGATTATTATCCGGACGGAAAGCATTTCCTGCAATAACTTCTACATCTGCTTGAAGATTTTTTTCGTCAAAAGGCAAGATTTTAATTCCTGCTTGTTCTAAGCCACGTTGAGTGAAATAGTATTTTTCAACATCGCTTCCTTGAACTTGATGTCCCATTTGATGCAGCATCAATGCTAAGGCACTCATTCCAGAGCCCTTAATCCCGATAAAATGATAGGTTTTTGTCATAATTTCTCCTTAAATACTAAGAGCGTTAAATTTAGTGAAACCAAGTTCACACAAAAATAATTGCTCTTGTCAACGTTCAATTATTTTCCTTCCAGCCGTGTTAAATTTAGCTCTTGCGCTATCCGACGCTCTCTTTGATTTTGTAATTCTTTTTTGTTATAAATTTGACTTGTTTTTAAAAAGTCATAATTATTTTTAGATTTTTTGGGTGATTCCTTCGGCAAAGAGGTATTTACTTTGATATCTGCTAAAATATAATGATCCTGCTTTAAATTTCGACTATATTTTGATAACCTACTACCATTTTCCTTTTGGAAAAATGCTGTTGGTTTATGTGAAATAGCTGTGTTACCATTCGTAACGGTAGGATAAGAACGCTTTTTAGCAGTAAAATCCGATGTCAAATAAGCTGCCGAACGTTTCTTTTTCAAATCCGCTCTGGCTTCTTCTCTAGCCAATTCTGCATAACTTTTTGAAGTAGATTTTTTGGCTTTGACAGATTGAACAGCTGAAGTCGCTTGGTAAAACTTTGCCTGTCCTTCTTTTACTTGACTGTCTGCAATTTTCTTTACAATTGGTTCCCATTCTAAATAATTTTTATCAACATAGTCACCATTAATATTACTGATAAGATCGCTTTCATCGTAAAGGTTCATACGCGGCATTTCTGATAACAAGATTTCATCATCAGAAATCAATGGAAAAGGTTTTTCTTTCATTAGCACATTTCCTTTCAACACTTCATTATAACCTATTGGTGCTATTTTTCAAGTGTTTCTGTAGAAATTCCTAGAATTTCTCGTATTTCAGCAACGGTTAGGCTGCTACGGGGTTCTGTTCCATCTAGGATAGTTGATACGAGATGACGCTTGCTTTCCTGCAACTCTTGAATTTTTTCTTCAATCGTTCCTCGCGTAATCAATCGATATACTTCTACATTTCTTTCTTGACCCATACGGTGAGCTCGACCAATTGCCTGAGACTCTACTGCTGGGTTCCACCAAAGGTCTACTAAGATAACAGTATCAGCACCAGTTAGATTCAAGCCAACACCACCAGCTTTTAAAGAGATTAAAAAGGCGTCTCCTTCCCCATTATTAAAAGAATTTGTCATCTCTTGACGATCTTTTGCTGGGGTGGAACCTGTAATTTTAAATGTCTCCATTTTCATCTTTTTCAATTCTTTTTCGATAATGTCTAGCATTCCTCGGAATTGAGAAAAGATTAACATACGGTGGCTTCCTGTCTGAATCTGCTCTAATAGTTCTAACAGGCTTTCTAGTTTGCCACTCTCTCCATGATAGTCATCCATAAAGAGCGCAGGAGTATCGCAGATTTGACGTAATCGCATCAAGCCAGATAAGATTTCCATTTTGCTGCGATTAAGTTCTTCATCTGTAGAAGTAAGCACACGCTCCTGCATTTGTTTTAGTTGCGCTAGGTAGATAGCCTTTTGACTATCTGCAAGCTCATTGCGATAAGAAACTTCGATGAGTTCTGGCAATTCTTGCAAGACATCTTCTTTCTTCCGCCGCATGACAAATGGTTTGATAAAACGAGCAACAGTTTCTGCAGGCAGTTTCAAAAAGTTCTTTTTGCTAGGTAATAATCCTGGCAAAACAATTTGAAAAATAGACCATAATTCGCCGAGGTTATTTTCAATCGGTGTTCCAGAAAGAGCAAAGGTATTTTTTACCTCAAAATTTCGTAGATGATGAGCAATCTTGGTCTGTGCATTTTTCATGACCTGCGCTTCATCTAAAAAGAGATAATCGAAGTTCAATTGACTATACCCTTCAACATCTTGACGGAAAGAAGCATAGCTTGTAATCATCACCTGATGACCTTCTGCAATCAAGTTATCTCTGACTGGCTTTAATCCATAAATGACCGCTACATCCATTTCTGGTGCAAATTTTGCAAACTCATCCAGCCAATTGTAAATTAAACTAGACGGAGCCAAAATCAAAACGTTGGTCTCTTTTTTTAGCTGACTACTTAAAAAGGCAATAGTTTGAAGGGTTTTTCCCAACCCCATATCATCTGCCAAAATACCGCCAAATCCATAATGGTGAAGCATAGACATCCATTTGACACCCGTTTCTTGGTAATCACGCAAAGTTGCTTCCACTTTTAATGTCGGTAGCGCAAATTCCTCTGGATGCGTCAAATCAAAGGCTAAATGGTGAAACTCCTCTGAAAAGCTCACTTTTTCTTGATCTTTAAATAATTCAGATAGCTGATAAGCAGCAATCCGCTGCGTTTGGAAAATACCGTCTTTTCCTTTTTTAGCTCGTAAATCCTGTAAGGTTTTGCTGACTCTTTTTGTTTCTTCATCAAAAACGAGCACCTTGCCAGAGCGACTGATGAAATAATCATTAGCCGAAAAAAGAGCTTCTAACGCATCGTCTACTTCTGTTTGGTCAATACTTGTAAAGTCAAACCCGATATCCAACAAGCCACCATTTGTCTGAACAGAAACTGCTGGTCTTTCCACTTGGTACAAGGCTGTCAGGCTTTCTGCTAATACCTTTCCCAAGCGCCTAAAACGAGGGAGAATGGACGTAAAAAATGAATAAATCTCTTGTGGTTGCAATGGAGGACGAGTGCTTGTAAAATCTGCTTCAAAACCAGCAGACAGAGCTTGTTGAAAAACCTTTTGTTCTAACTGGAAATCGCTAGCAAATGGCAGTTCTTCCAACTTAAAACGAGTATCCACAACATGATTTCCATAATCAAACTGGATTTTGAGACGAATTTCCTGAGTATCCAATAACTCGAAATCAAACAGCGGAGTAAACGTATGAATCACCAAACTTTCTGGTTCATGAATAGAGCCAATTTTACCAAATTCTAATAGTCCTGAAGCTAGTTTTGCTTGGTCGCTTGTATCAAATTGAAGCCGTTTTTTGCGGTCCGTGTCCACAGGCAATTCTCGAATCACCTGAATCATCCGCTTTTGCTGCTCTGTCAGTTGATAGAAATGATCCCCATAAAAAATAAAGTCACCACCGTATAGAATTTTATAATTTTGTTCTGTAATGGTGAGCTCAAAATAATCCGAATTTTCCTCTACTGTAAAATCATAGATGCCTACTTCAGCATGCAAATCTTGAAAAAAGACTTTGTCATAGTCATAAAGACTGTATTCCAAGCGAAAATGCGGCAAATTCATGAGTCGATTTACGCCTTCTTCAAACAGACTAGACGGAAAATAAAGATGTCTAGCAGCATTTGGAAAGATAAAAGAAGCATCTTGATCCTGCTGATAAGAAACAAGTCCTCGTAAAAACTGGATCACCTCTTGACTAGCTTCATCGAAAGCAGCCAATTGCATTTTTTCATAATAGTGCTTGCCGATTTGATAATAATCGCCTTTTTCAATAATCTTTAAAAAAGCACGAATATCTCGGATAACATAGGAGCGCTCATCTGGTAAACGACTGATGCGCAAGGTCCACAAAAATTGTCCTGTATAATCATCTTCTTGCCCAACAGCAGCCAGTTCATAGCGAACGGCTACATCTTTTGTCAAAAGGATTTTATCCAAGAAGAGACTGCCAAAAGAGACTTTCGTTTGAGTTTCCTCTGAAGTTGTTTGCTCCTCTTCAAGATTGGTCAAAACGACTTTTCCTTCAGGGTCATTTTTAAGAAAATATTCTAAGCCTGCTAGATGAGCACAGTATTTCTTTTTTTGAAAAAAATCACAGGCGCAAAAAATGGCTTCGTCATCCAAACTATATCGCAGATTGTGATTTTCAACTCGGCTGTAAATCATCTGATCTTTCACTTTGAGAATTTCAATTTCCCCTGCTTCGTAAAGGGCTATTCCTTCCGTCCGAATCTTCCCAGGAATCAATTTTGCCATAAGTACCACCTTTATTTTATCTATTAATTATACCATATTTTCAGCATAAAGAAAAAAAGCAAGGTTCTCCTCGCTTTCTTTTAGAAAATGTCCTCGTTGAGCTTTTTATAGCATTTAGTGCGTGCAATCAACACTTTCATAAAACCGACTAGCAATATTGTATTGCCTATTACTAAGAATACTAAAAAGAGCCAAATTCCCAGTAAAAGTAGAGAATTTTGTTATCATCAACCAAATGGCTCCCAATGTTATAGCAGCCAAGAAAAGATGTGCAATTCCTACAACGATCAGACTAAAAAGTGATAACCAATAGCGAAAACCAAACGGTTTGTACTTTCTGTCATCATAGTGAATATTCACATAAGCTGCACTTGCAATTCCAATGAGCACCACTTTAGCAATATTTATCCAATTCATATTTCTTTTTCACATAGGTACGTTAGACTAGTTATCTTGTACTGTACCACTTCTACTATTTTTATGTTCAGCCTTGTTTAGTTAGTTCCGCCCTACTTCCGCTTTCTGGCAATGAGATGAATTGGTGTCCCTTCAAATACGAAAGCTTTGCGGATTTGATTTTCTAGGAAGCGCATATAAGAAAAGTGCATGAGTTCTTCTTCATTGACGAAAATAACAAAGGTTGGCGGTTTAGTTGCGACTTGTGTCGCATAGAAGATTTTCAGCCGTTTGCCTTTGTCGGTCGGTGTCGGATTAATCGCAATGGCATCCATGATGACGTCGTTGAGAACAGCTGACGGAATGCGAGTATTTTGACTTTGACTAATTCTCTTAATCATGCCTGGCAATTGATGCAAACGTTGCTTAGTCAGAGCTGATACAAAGACAATCGGTGCATAAGAGAGATACTGAAATTGGTCGCGAATATCGGCTTCCCAATTTTGCATGGTCTTGTTATCTTTTTCCAGCGTATCCCACTTGTTAACAACGATAACAATTCCTTTACCTGCTTCATGAGCAAAACCAGCAATCCGCTTATCATACTCGCGAATGCCCTCTTCAGCATTGAGCACCATAAGCACCACATCAGATCGGTCAATCGCTCGCATAGCTCGCATAACAGAATACTTCTCTGTATTTTCATAGACCTTGCCTGACTTGCGCATACCTGCTGTATCAATCATGGTAAATTCTTGTCCCTCATTGTCCATAAAGACCGTGTCAATCGCATCACGAGTAGTTCCAGCCACAGGACTAGCAATCACACGGTCTTCTCCTAAAATCGCATTGATTAAGCTAGACTTGCCGACATTGGGACGACCGATGAGGCTGAATTTAATCATGTCTGGATTTTCAACGGCTTCTTCATTGGGAAGATTTTCAACAATGGCATCTAAAATATCCCCCGTTCCAATCCCATGAACGGAAGAAATGGGATAAGGGTCACCCAAACCAAGCGCATAAAAATCAAAAATTTCACTACGCATCTCTGGGTTATCTACTTTATTAACCGCTAGAATAATCGGCTTGTGGGTCTTGTAGAGCATACGAGCCACATATTCATCCGCATCTGTAATACCTTCTTTTCCAGACACCACAAAAACGATGACATCCGCTTCCTCCATAGCAATCTCTGCTTGGTGCTTGATTTGCTCCATAAAAGGCGCATCTACATCATCAATCCCGCCTGTATCAATCATGCTAAACTTGCGATTCAGCCACTCAGCCGTTGCATAAATACGGTCTCTGGTCACTCCTTCAACATCCTCAACAATCGAAATCCGCTCCCCGGCAATTCGGTTAAAAAGTGTTGATTTGCCGACATTAGGACGGCCGACAATGGCAATAGTTGGTAAAGCCATAGTGTTCCTCTTTCTGTTCTAAGAAGCTGGGACACAATGCTCAGCTTCGCTTGTTTATGTAGTTATAATTACAGGGCGCAGCGGTTTGGAGAAACTCTATTGACTTTAGGCAATTTAGAATTTCCCATGTACAATTGACTAGGCAATTAGTGCCAATCAAACACTGCTAAGTGGGGTCTAATGCGCTGATAAATCAGCTTTTATATCCCTTTTGACGTCAAGTTTTACTTGAGTTTATTTCCAACCTCGGAAGGTTTCCCAAACCTTTCGAGCTGTGCGGGCAAGCCAACAAAATCGAATTGTTTCGAAATGACCGATTTTGTCTCACTCTCTTTATTTTACAATAATTTCTTGTCTTGTAATAGATTTTGACTAGCAAGATTGGGCTTTTGAGCAAATTACTTCGCTAGTCGCTCGCTCCATGTATCAGTTGCTCGATCTCCAGCATAGTCTGCTTGAATCTGATCATAGTTCTGAATAACAGATGTGTCCTGTTCTTGATAGTTTTCTTCAAAAACGACTGTTTCATACGGCAAACGTGGTTTAACAGCATGGTGCTGATCCGGCTTTCCCAAAGCCATTCCAAAAATAGGATACGTATAATCTGGTAAGTTAAACAGCTCTGCTATTTCCCTAGAAGCATAGCGAATCAAGCCAATGATGACCCCGCCATATCCCAGACTTTCAGCCGCCAAAAGAGTATTCTGCGCGGCCAGACTAGCGTCAACAGAACTAATCAGAAGATTCTCCACTCCTTGTGAGTAAAAGGTATCCGTATGAAGTCGCACACCTTTCTCAGCTCGATTGAGGTCTCCGATAAAAAGAAGAAAAACAGATGACTGACGAATAGCCTCCTGAGGCACCAAATCAAACAAGGCTGCTTTCTTTTCTTGATTGCGAACAACAATAATCGAATAAGATTGGAAATTCTTCCAGCTAGAGGCTGCTCGACCAGCATCAATAATCACCTTCAAATCCTCATCTGAAATCTGCTCATCTGTAAAACGACGAACAGAAGTATGCTTTTTCATCAAATCAATCGTTTCATTCATCGGCGATTTTCTCCTTCCAGACGAACTTCCTCTGCTAAGAATTTTATTCTTTCCATGACCCGACGAGCCTGCCAAGTTTCATCTCCGTTTTTGGATGTCGCAAAATGCCGTCCCAAATCCGCAAAATTAAAATTCGATGTAAAGAAAGTTGGCAAATTTTCCTGCATCCGGTGCTGTAAAATAACCTGCAAAATCTCATCTCGCATCCACGGACTTGATTGCTCCGCACCGATATCATCCAAAATCAAGACTTGCGCTACTTTTACTTCATCAATCTTTTCCTTAACCAGACCAGAAGAAATAGCATTCTTTACATCCAAAACAAAACTAGGATAATGAAGCAAGGTCGTGGAAACACTACGTTTTTCCGACAAATCATGTGCTAAGGCTGCCATCATGTAACTTTTTCCCACGCCAAAATCACCATAAAGGTAAATCGCTTTTTTGTAGTTTGGATAATCTGCCACAAAATTCGTCAGCAACTCAAAAGCCTTATAACGACCAACATCGTCCAAATCCACTTTTGCCAAACTAGCTTCCTTGAGACTAGCCGGAAGACTAATTAAATTTAACCGTGCATTGATAGTTGCTTGTTTCTGCGCTTCGACTAGTTCGGGAGTTTCTTCATAAGAAACATCTGCATACCCCTCATTCTTCACCAATATCGGCTTATAGCCTTTGGCAATATACGCTTTATCACCTAGCAAGAAACGGTTTCGCTCAGAAATATACTGATTAAACTTAGAAATGCTTCGTTTGATTTCAGCAGGTGTCAATCGCTCAGACTGGATAAAAGCCGCCACATCTGGATCGGTAACGATTTGTTTCACCAACTCTTCATAGTCAAATTGACGAGCTTGGTTCCTATGCGCCATCGTTTGTCCGACACTCTCCATCTAGTCACCTCCTTGGTCTAATTTCGCTAAAAGTTTTCTCTTTTGCTCCTCTAGCTCAGCCCGCTTTTCAGCACTTGTTTCATTCTTATAGTCAGGATTGCTCCAGTCGGGAACATTGTTCTTTGAAGTAGCCGTTTGATTTGCTTTTTTGCTTGGTTGTTGATTTCGCTCACGAATCCGCAAAACTGCTTCTTCTGCCGATGCCACTTCCTGATATGAAAAGTCATTTGCCACTTTCAAAGCGTATTTTTCATTGAGATTAGCTGAATCTACTTTGTTAAAAGTCAACAGCAAAATCACATTGATAACTTCATCTAACAGTCCCAAATTTGCCAATTCTTGCAAACACTGACGTTCTCCTCGTGTGATTGTCGCATGCTTTGTTTTTTTGATTTCTGCCAAAAACTGCATGGCTGACTTACTCTTAGCCTCTCGAATAATCGTTTGTTCAGTATTAGAAAATCCACTTGCAGCAGGCTTTTGATTTAATTTTTGCTTCATTCGCTTGGTTGAAATCACATGACCGACAGCCGTTTCCTTAGCCAACAAATAGGTCTCATACCAAGTCCAATTTTGTTGCTCTGAAATAGCAAAGAGTACCAGCAAATCTTCTTTTTCGTTTTCAAAACGCAAGTTTTCTCGCGCCATCAATTGTTTAAAGTAATCCAAGTCAAAATGATTCTGTTTTGATTGCGGCTCTACCTTTGCATCTTCCACTTGAAAAATCTCTGACAGCTTCACATCTTGCTTCTCACCACTTGGGTGACTAGGCAACAAAGCTTCTACTGCAGCTTCACCAATCTTCTTTTCTAGCAGGCGTCTATAAACAGGATTGCTTAAAAATTCACCAGACGCTAATGTGGGCTGCAAATAGACCTGAAAATGATTCTCCGTATGATAAAGCTCTACTAACTGCATAGCAGACAACATTTCTAAACTTTTTTGCAAGGCATTCATCCCCAGATTGAGATGATTCAAAATGTGCCCAAAAGTATAAGATGATTTTCCATCGTCCCAAAAAGCAAGAAAATATTGATAGATAGAAGTCGCATCAAGCCCTAGAATTGGCAAATACAGACGAATCAAATTGGTGCTATCCTGACTAATCAGATTATTCTTCACAAAAGAAAATTGATCATTCGGTTTCATTTATTGTTCCTTTTTCTTTTTAGCTGTTTTTGTAATCTGTTTCAAGAGGTTTTCCAGCTCGCTCACATCTTTAAAGCTACGATAAACACTAGCAAAACGAACATAAGTAATTTCATCTAAATCCGCCAACTCTTCCATAACCAAGCTTCCGATAAATTCACTTGCGATTTCGTTTTCATTACTGCTGCGCACTTTTTGCTCAATTCGGCTAACAATTGCTTCAATCTCATCACTAGAAACAGGACGTTTTTGCGCCGAGCGAATGATTCCATTAAAGATCTTATCTCTTGAAAATTGTTCCCGCGTGCCATCCTTTTTAACGACAACGAGCGTCCGTTCTTCTACACGTTCATAAGTCGTAAAGCGATACTGACATTCATCACACTCACGCCGACGACGGATTGTGTTGCCATCTTCTGCTTGCCGACTGTCAATAACACTTGATTTATTACCACCACACTTAGGACAACGCATCTGCTTCCCTCCTGAATTCTTAATACTTCATTATACCATGTTTTAAGAAATAACAAAAGATAGGAACTTCCTCACGAAAATATATAATAATCCGTTATCCTATTTACTTCTCTCAAGAAATTTTATATAATAATTGTAAACGTTATCATTTCAAGGAGAATTATGATGAAAAGATTTTTTTCTGTTGCCTTTTTTAAAGACAAAAAGAATATTGCTATTCTAGCTCTAATTATTCTTTTGTTAGGTTCCTTTTCTGCCATGGGAAATCAGCGCGAAAATGGGGAAGAATATAAAGCACAGATTCGAAAATTAACAAAAAGCAATGAAGAAGCTGCTAAAGACTACAAAGCATTAAAAAATGAGTTTGACTCCTACAAAAGAGAAAACTAGCAATATATTGCTATAGGTAAAAAAGAGAAACAGGCAAAGAAGGAGAAAGCCGCTGAGGAAGAGAAGAAAAAGGAAGCGGAACAAGCTAAGCAAGAAAAAGCAGCAAAAGAACAAGAAATAGCTAAACAAGCGGAAGAAAAACGAAAACAAGAAGAAGCAGCTGCCGCTCAAGCGCAGCAACAACAAGAGGCTGCTGCAGCACAAGAAGCTCAACAGCAGGAACGAACCGTTTATGTAGCTCGTAACGGAACTGCTGATGTTTATTGGTATAGTATAGATAATATGCCACGCAATACACGTTTTGACAGAGTAGTCTCCACGACTGAGGCCAATGCTATAAACGCTGGGAAACGCCACACCTCTAAAGAATAACAATCAAAAACAGGAAGTTTCATCTCACAACTTCCCGTTTTTGATTGTTACAATGCAACTTCTGCTTCTAACCCAAAATGGTCACTAACGACAGGTGTTGCTTTGCCGTCAAAAACAACAGCAGATTTTTTAACGTTAAAATCTTTACTCGTAAAGATATAATCAATTTTTAGAGCATCCTTGTTTCCAGCCCAGCCGGCAATATCGCCTTCGACTGTTGCTGTACCAATGACTGTAGCCGCAACAACATGACTGTCTTGCAGAGCAAGCGGACTTTTTAGAATGTGCCGATAGCCCTCATAACCGACGGGATTGTTAAAATCCCCCATCAATACTAGAGGCATATCGCGCTGCAACAATTCTTTTTCTACTTGTACCCATTCTTCTTGGAAGCCTTTGTCCCACCAAGAAAGATGACAGGAAGCCACCGTTACAAGCCGTCCATCAACTTCTGTTTCTGCTAAGAGGACTTTTCTAGTGTGATAATCTGTTGGATCGTTGGCATCTGAAACCAATAACTCACTTGGTTTCAACGGCTTTAAGGATAAAATAGCAACTCCCTCATGAAACCGATCAAAACCAATATGATTATAAGCCCAAGACCAATGATAAATAAGACCTTTCTCTATCAATCTCTCCACGAGACAATGCGCAAAGTGATCTTTATGAATCGCAATGGCGCCATCTACCGCATGATAAAATGGAGCCTGAACAACCTGTTCAGACTCCATTTCTTGATTGACTTCCTGCAGGCAAATGACATCATATTTTTCTTGAAGAATCCGCTCAGCTAGTTGATCTAGCTTTTTTTCTTGCTCATCTTCCATCCAACTATGAGTATTTAAAGTCAGGAATTTTGCCATGATTTCTCTTTTCTATTTACAATTCTACTTTAGCAACAACTGTTTTCGCTGCTACTTTGCCGAATGTTTCAACGGTTACAGATTTAATAGCTTGTGCATTTGTGAAGACAACAACTGTTGAAGTTTCACGACCTGCTGCTTTGACAGCTTCTAAATCAGCTGTCACAAGAAGATCACCTGCTGCAACTTTTTGTCCTTCTGCAACATGCACTTCAAATGGTTTACCTTCAAGACTGACTGTATCAAGTCCGATATGAACAAGCACTTCAAGACCATTATCAGTCAAAAGACCGAGAGCGTGCTTGGTAGGGAAAATGCTGCTAACCGTACCTGCTACTGGTGAGTAAATCTTGCCATTTTCAGGTTCAACAGCAAATCCGTCACCCATCATTTTTTGAGAGAAGACTGGATCTTTGACATCTGTAATCGCAATCACTTCACCGTCTGCGACTGTCTCAACTTCTTCTGTCACGCCTTTGTAGCTCGCTTCGGCAGCTTGTGAAGCTGTCATTTGGCTCGGAAGAGTTTCAGGAATCACTTCGCCTGAGTCAAGTAAGTCTTGAATGTCAGATTTCAAAACATCCGCTTTTGGTCCATAAATTGCTTGAACACCTTGACCTTTCATCACCAAGCCCATAGCTCCTTCGGCTTTCCATTGCTCTTCTGTACCAACTTTTTCTGCATCTTTAACAGTTACACGAAGACGTGTCATACATGCGTCAACATCAACAATGTTTGCACGTCCACCAAGAAGATTGATAATATTCACAGTTTGAGATGCTTCTGCTACTTTGCCACCAGCTGCGGTAGACGAAGGACTATCTTCTCCATCAGCTGTTTCATAGTTTCCGTTACGTCCTGGAGTTGCGTAGTTAAATTTCTTAATCATGAAGTTGGCAATAAAATACATTCCAACTGCAAAGAGCACTGTTACCCAAACAAAATTAATAATATCCATACCCAAACCAGCATTGATGGCTAGTGGAGTACGAGTCAGAAATTCGATTGAACCAAATGAGTGCATACGCAAGTGAACAATATCTGCCATAGCAAAGGCTGACCCTTGCACAACAGCATACACCAAATAAAGAGGTGTTGCAACAAACATAAACATGTATTCAATTGGTTCTGTAACACCTGTTAAGAAAGTTGCAAGTCCTGTTGCAATCATCATCCCTTTGTATTTATGTTTCTTATCATCATCTACATTTCGATAAATTGCAAAGGCAACCCCCATCAAAATACCAAATGAACCAATCATTTGCCCAACTTTAAAACGAGCTGGAGTAATACTATTTAGAAGATGTTGATATTGGTCAGCGTGTGAACCTTTTAAATTAACAAGGTCTGTTACCCAAGCCAACCATAATGGATCTTGACCAAATACAGTCGTTCCTTTAGCAGCCCCTGTCAACACTTCATATGTCCCACCTAATTGAGTATAGTTGATTGGAATTGTCAACATATGGTGAAGTCCAAATGGTAAAAGAAGACGTTCTAAAGTACCAAACAAGAATGGTGCGAGAATTGGAGCTGTCTTTTGAGAGTTAGCAATCCAAAT
This sequence comes from Streptococcus sp. HMSC066F10, assembly GCF_001813805.1. Classification (NCBI taxonomy): domain Bacteria; kingdom Bacillati; phylum Bacillota; class Bacilli; order Lactobacillales; family Streptococcaceae; genus Streptococcus; species Streptococcus sp. HMSC066F10. The sequence continues at coordinate 19,584 of NZ_KV813952.1, read as the reverse complement.
ACCAAAATTGTTGATTCCAGTTTGAACAACTGGCCAAAATACTGCAAGAATCAAAGCCACAATTGTAGAACGCAAAATAACAACGAATGGCACAAACCGTTTACCATTAAAGAATGAAAGCGCATCCGGTAATTTACGGTAATTATAATATTTGTTGAAAGCAGTTGCTCCAACAAAACCGGCAATGATACCAACAAACACCCCCATATTAAGGGCAGGAGCTTCAAGTACACTTACAAAATAATCAGCCACCTTAATGGTTCCACCAAAGACAGTTTTTACAGTAGCTCCTTGTTTTGTAAGAAGGTCTGAAGTTACTCCAAAAAAGACCCCTGTAATACGGTTAATTAAAATAAATGAAAGTCCGGCCGCAAATGCACCACCAGCACGTTCCTTTGCCCAGCTACCTCCAATAGCTAATGCAAACAAAATGTGAAGGTTTCCGATAACTCCCCAACCAATTTGCTCAAGAATACCGCCTGTTGTAACAAGAGCAGCTACGTTTGGATTGAGCATTGGAATTGACTTACCAATACTGATCATCAAACCAGCCGCGGGCATTACTGCGATAACGACCATCAGAGCTTTTCCGAATTTTTGCCAAAATTCGAAACTGAATATGTTTTTGAATGTCTCTTTCATCATTCATATCTCCTTATAAAATTTTCTGAAAACGCTTTCCGCAAACGTTTGCATTTATTTACTCTTTAATTATATCATATATTTCTATTTTGTAAAGCGTTTTTATATAATATTTTAAAAATTTTTCCTATTTCTTGCTTGCAAGTTGTAATAGACTAGGGAAATATGCCCATTAGAAAAGTGCAGAAAAACGATATTTCCTGCACCTCAGAGTTATTCTTGCATAGCATAACCAACACCACGCACGGTTTTTATATAACTTTTTTGCCCCGCTATATCAATTTTACTACGAAGATAGCGAATATAAACATCGACAACATTTGTTTCAACAGCTCCTTCGTATTTCCACACGCGTTCTAACAACTGTTCACGGCTTAAAGCCTGATGACTTCCCATCAATGTTGCTAATAAATCATACTCTCTTCGAGTCAAAGCAATCACTTCTTCACCTCGATAAACTGTATGATTTTGCACATCAATCCGAAGATTCCGATAAGATGTTGGAACTTTCATCTGACTACAATGCTGGTCAATAAAATCACGCCCACGAAAAATGGCAGAAATTTTTTCAACTAAGTCCGTCACAATGAATGGTTCTACCATGTAAGCAACAGCAAAGCGTTGGATTTCCTCAGTATATTGAAGAATATTATCACGATTATCCAATACAATGATGACCGAAGCAGGCTTTATCACACTTAATTGTGCGGCAAATTCTGTTCCTGTCATATCGTCAAGCATAAAATTCAACAGGAATAAATCGTATTGATTAGCTCTCGCAGACGCCAAAGCATCTTTTCCTGTTTCAAAAAGATCAACTCGATAACCTTCTTTTTGTAGCTCTAAGCCAATAAATTGCGCTAATTTTTTTTCTTTCTCAACTAATAAAATCCGCTTCCCCATAGCTTATCCTATTTTTCATCATACCAAGAATAGTGGTAAATGCCTTCTTTATCCTTGCGTTCATACGTATGCGCGCCAAAGTAATCGCGCTGCGCTTGAATCAAATTAGCTGGCAAGTTTTCTGCACGATAGCTATCAAAATAAGCAATCGCACTAGAAAAAGTTGGCACTGGCACACCCGCCTGAACAGCTAAAGCAACTACATCACGAACAGCTTGTTGATATTTTGCAGTAACATCCATAAAGTATTCATCAAGAAGTAGGTTTTCAAGATCTGCATTACGGCCATATGCATCTGTAATTTTTTGCAAGAAACGAGCACGGATGATACATCCAGCACGCCAAATAGAAGCAATTTCACCAAATGGAAGATTCCAAGCCTGCTCTTTAGATGCGACACGCAATTGTGAGAAACCTTGTGCATAAGACATGATTTTCGAGAAGTATAGAGCTTGGCGAATTTTTTCAATTAATTCAGCCTTATCCCCATCAAATTTAATAGCAGTAGGTTTTGGAAGAACTTTGCTAGCTTGAACACGTTCTTCTTTATAAGCAGAAATATAACGTGCAAAAACAGACTCCGTAATAAGTGGAAGTGGAACACCAAAATCAAGAGCTGATTGGCTCGTCCATTTACCCGTTCCTTTATTTCCAGCTGCATCCAAAATGTAATCAACGATTGGTCCATCTTGTCCTTCATCATCTTTACGTGTCAAAATATCAGCAGTGATTTCAATCAGATAGCTATCCAACTCACCCTTATTCCATTCAGTAAAGATTTCAGCCATTTCTGCTGCTGAAAATCCAAGCAAGTGCTGCATTAAATCATAACTTTCTGCAATTAATTGCATATCGCCATACTCAATCCCATTGTGTACCATTTTTACATAATGACCTGCACCATTTGGTCCGATATAAGTTACACATGGCGCACCGTCTTCTAGTGCTTTCGCTGAAATTTCTTCCAACACGTCTGCTACTAATTCATAAGCTTCTTTTTGTCCACCAGGCATGATAGACGGTCCTTCAAGCGCACCTTTTTCGCCACCAGATACACCTGTTCCGATGAAATTGATTCCTGAATTTGCCAATTCTTCTGAACGACGAATGGTGTCTTTATAGAAAGTATTTCCACCGTCAATCAAGATATCTCCCTTATCAAGGAAAGGTAAAAGTGCCTGAATCGTTGCATCAGTTCCTGCCCCAGCTTTGACCATGAGCATGATACGACGTGGTTTTTCAATAGAATTTACAAAACTTTCCACATCATAACTTGGAACAAAGTTTTTTTCAGGGTGAGATGCAATCACATCTTCTGTTTTATTCGCTGAACGGTTGTAAATTGCTACTGTATAACCACGAGATTCAATATTAAGGGCAAGGTTACGACCCATGACGGCCATACCAACAACACCAAAATTCGCTTTTGTCATTTTGTACTCCTCTTTTAGTTTGTTTTATTTTATCATTTTTATGCGTGAAAATAAAGGATTTGTTGTTTTACATGAAACTATTTGCTAGCATAAATAGAAAAACATATAAGTAAAATAATTCTTAGAACCTGTCCCCGCAAAGATAGTTTTGTCAGACGAAGATTCACTCCTCAGTTAATCTAGACAAAAATTTGCAAGAATACTGAATATATGTCAAAAAACTTTAATAACGGACGAGTGACGGAGAATAGTCTTTTATATATGAAAAAGTTGTCTATAGAATACAAGCACTTATATTTATATATGTGTGCCAATGAATTTACTAGCTAATTGATAAACCTGTCGCTCTGCTTTATTGGTTCCCCACGTCTTGAGTTCCGATTTTACAAGTTCTGGAAATTTTTTACTAATATCTTTTAAAGCATTCCCTACGGACTTTCTTACGTATTCACTAGAGTCTAATCTTAAGTTCGACAATCTTTTTATCGCTTCCTGAGGATTCTCATTAAAATAAGGTCTGCTAGTCCATATTCGTAAACCTTCTGTTACTGCTCTTCTTGTATTTGGCTGTTCTGCATGTAGCCACTCATCAATTATATCTAGAGATTGCTCATATCCAACTCTTTTGCAATACTTATCAAAGGATTTTGCTAGAATTTTCTGAACTCTCCAATTCTTATCTTTCGACACTTCTTCTTTCATAAAATGCAAAACTGCCTTATCATCAGACAAATATCCGAATAAAAAGACAGCATACATCCGAACTTGATATACCTCTGATTGATAAGCTAATTTAGCTAATGCATGCACTTCTTTTTCTTCATAACTTTCAAAATCTAACTGCGCTCTTTTCTCAAATTCTTTAAAACCATTTTTTATTTCAGAAAAATCATGCTCTAATCTTTTTATGTATTTTTGCATATTCTGCTCCTTTTTCCAATAAAAAATATGGCAAACAAAAATTAGATTTTTCACTCCTCATCAAATATACCTTGCAGGCTAGCAAAAGAACTGTTCTTCTCTTTTTGCTCTTGTTTACTTTGCTGATACTCTTCTTCGGTCATGACCTGCCAATCATTTCCTGAAGGCATGCTATCACTCGCTTCCTCCTCGGCTGTCAGCACTTTAAGAGGGATATGCAATAAAATATTATCTGCCACACTTTCAGCTAGATTGATTTCTTCATTTTCAATCGGCAACACCAAGTCATCCGCTATCAAATCCTGATCCACTTTTCCACTATGCGTTTCAGCAAAAACTTCATTCACCAAGTAGCTCTCTTTTTGCTCTACCGGCTCCATACTGCGACTTGACGCCAGAGTAATGGTATAAGACAAATCATAATCTAAAAAGTAAAGACCGTCCTCATATTGCACTATTCCACTTGCAAAAATATCTTGGACATTTAAAATTTCAGGATTGCGCACTTGCAATTCTTGTGTCAAATCAAATCCTTGCTCAAAAGCAAGACCATCTGGATTTTTACGTATTTCTTGAATATGTAACATCATTTCCTCATTTGTATTTAAATTTCTAATTTTATTATACCATTTTTAAGATGAGAAATAGGAGAGAAACCATTATTTTGTTATAATAATAACAATCAAAAGGAGGATTGCGATGGATAATTTAGGTCGTATATTTAAATCTTTCCGAGAAGCTAGACATATTTCCTTGACAGAAGCAACCGAAGAAGAATTTTCAAAGTCTATGCTGTCACGTTTTGAAAATGGTCAGAGTGAACTTTCTGCTCAAAAATTATTTACAGATCTTGAAAATATCCACACAGATGTGAACGAATTTACTCTAGCAGCTCATGAACATTAAAAAAATCCGAACAACAACTAATTGATCCCCTTCAAGAACAGTCTGATAATCCAGATTTTATCGAAGCTTTTTACTTAGAAAAACAAGCTCTATATCAAAAATCCAGAAAAAAAGAAGATAGGATTGAATCTATTATTGTCAAAGGTTTTCTTTGCGCTCTAAAAGATGGAATTACAGCTTCCACAGAGGAAAGTAACTTTCTTCACAATTATCTCTTTTCTGTGGATATTTGGGGGTTGTACGAACTTAAACTTTTCGCCTTTTGTACGACTATTCTCTCCTCAAAACTTTATACACAATATACAAAAGAAATGATCAACAGAAAAGATTTTTTAGGCTTATTTGAGAGCAATCGTTATACTATTCATACCATTTTTATAAATGGCTTCTTTCTAGCTATTGAATCAAGACACTTTGCGGAAGCTGCTTTCTTCGAAAACTGGATTAAAGCTCATTTTTATAAGGAAAATGAAGCCTATCTACGGATCGTTTTTAAATTTGCTCAAGGAGAACTCCTATTCCTTCAAGGAAATAAAGAAAATGGATTGAAACAAATGAAGCAAGCTGTCCATATCTTGCAACTATTAGATTGCCAGACTAGTGCCGAATACTATCAAAATGGAATCGAAAAGCTTCTCAAAGAAAATTAACTTTTGTTGAATATGTGCAACGTTTTGCTGACGTTGCCTTTTTTCATTTATACTAAAATATATAAAGTTTGCTTGCAAGTTACTTTTCCATATCGTTCACTTACTTAGGATTTATTCCCACTTGCGAAAAGGCTATTGAATTTACTTTTTTGCTTGTTATAATCATTGCAACACATATAGGAGGTTATCATGAAACTTATTTTGAGAAATAAAGTATTTGCTTTTATTAGTCTGTCACGCATATTCAATATCTTGGGCTCTTCCATTTATAATATTGTTTTTGTAGTCTTTGCATCCAGTTTACCAAATCCTAAATTTGCTGTTGGAATTGCTAATTTTATCGTTCTCGTTCCAGTGTTTTTCACTATTTTTGTGGGAATGAAAGCTGATCAAACAGCCCATAAAGCTCGTTGGCTCATTCACATGGGCTATCTCCAAGCCCTGCTTTTTGTCTTTGTAGCATGTCTAACTCGCTCAACTTCTTATCTAGCTTTTTCTGTCGTTTGTTTGCTAAATATCGTATCAGATATGATGAGTGATTATCGTAGTGGTCTGCAAATGCCTATTTTGAAAAAGAATCTAGCAGAGGAAGAGATGATGCCAGCTTTCTCCTTTATGCAACTAATTACTTATCTCTGCAATCTTGCCGGACAAGCATTAGGAGTTTGGCTTCTTGCTGTCAGCAACCAACAATTTGCGTTAGTCGCCTTCATCAATGCCTTAGCCTTCCTACTTTCTTCCACTACTCTTTATTTTGTTCGTCATAAACTCACCCATGACCCAGTCAAAGAAAATGAAAATCCTCTTCCTCTCAAACAACAATTCCTAAAAATGTATCACAGCTCCAAACTAATTTTTGAACAAAACGGAGACAGCCATTTTTTGACTTTACTCTTTCAGATACTAATACTCAATGCACTCGGCGGCTCTATTATGGCCATTTACAATCTTTATTTATTGGATCATCCTTTATTTGGACTTCCTTTCAGTCAATCTCTTCTCATTTTTGAAACAACGATTATTTTAGGAGTTATCTCTGCCAGCCTGACTCCCAATGATTATTTTAGCAAACTTTCCGTCAATAAAATTGCTTTTTGGGCTACTTTAACCATTGCTCTAATTGGCTTCATAAATCTTCTCCAGCTACCTGTTTTCCTTACTATTTTTGCTGTTTTCTTTATCATGTATCTTTCCGGAAAAGTCAATCCAAAAATCAACAGCATGCTCCTCAGCAAACTTCCATCAGATATCTTAGCACAGACTTCTAACTTTCTGAGTTTGCTGTTTAGTTTTTCTGTCCCATTTGGAACCATGATCTTTACCAGTCTCGCTATTTGGAATATGAAAGTCACTTGGATTGTGTTTACAATCTGTGGCGTGCTGTCTCTCTTACTCTCATTCCAAAAACAACATAGATAAAGCTATCGCAACTAAAATTTATATGGTGAAATACAAAAAAAGATTGGGACAGACAGTCATGATTGCGGCACAATCATAGTAGTCTATCTCAACCTTTTTACATTTTTCTTAAGCGCTCCACTCGCTCTGAAATCGGCGGATGAGTGTAAAATAGCTTTTGAAGTCCACCTTCTTTTTTCGGATCATTGATATAGAGAGCTGCACTAGCGTCATCAACTTTGTGGTGCATCGGCTCGCTATTTTCTAATTTCAAGAGAGCGTTAATCATCCCTTGCGGATTGCGCGTTAATTCTACACTTGAAGCGTCTGCCAAAAATTCACGTTGACGAGAAATCGCCAACTGAACCAAAGTGGCTGCTAAAGGAGCTAATATAATCGCAACGAGCGATAAAATCAACATTAGAACGCCCAAACCATTATCATTATCTCGGCTATCACGTCTGCGACCACTCCCACCAAACCACATCATACGTCCTGCCAAGCTCGATAACATCGTTACCGCACTAGCAAGCGCTACTGCAATCGTTGAAATTCGAATATCATAATTCCGAATGTGACTCACTTCGTGTCCAATAACAGCTTCCAATTCTTCACGATTCATTAGATTTAACAGACCCGTTGTCGCAGCAACTGCTGCATTTTCAGGCTTTGAGCCCGTCGCAAAGGCATTAGGCGATGAATCCTCTACAATATATACCCGTGGCATCGGAACTTGCGCTACCATCGCCATATCTTCTACCACATGGTACAAATCAGGAGCTTCAGCCTCAGTGACTTGGCGAGCACCGTTCATAGACATGACAACCTCAGTAGACTGAAAAATCATGCTAAAAGCATAAATGCCGCCAATGATAAAGGCAATTATCACACCACCGAGAGTTGAATCTAACCATAAATACCCTACCGCAGCACCAATAATCGCTAACAGAGCAAAAAAAGCAATTAAGAGAACCCACGTTCGTCTTTTATTACTAGCAATTTGATCAAAAAGCATATTAGTCACCTAGACCGCTAAAATCAACTTTTGGTACGGATTTTTCTTCCTCTGGGACAGCTAAGAAATCTGCCGGCTTAAAGCTAAACATTCCGGCAATAATATTACTTGGAAATATTTCCAGCTTCACATTGTAATTGCTTGTTACACTATTATAAAGTTGACGAGAATACGAAATTTTATTTTCAGTATTAGTCAATTCTTCTTGCAATTTTACAAAGTTCGTACTTGCTTTCAATTCTGGGTAATTTTCTGCAACTGCAAAAATGCCAGAAATTTGACGCGTCAAGGCATCACTTGCTTTCATGGCTTCTGCTGGCGTTGTAGCAGCTGCCACTTGACGACGAAGCTCTGTTACCTTTTCAAGCGTTGATGCTTCATATTTAGCATACCCTTTGACTGTTTCAATCAGGTTTGGCAGCAAATCATTTCGACGTTTTAACTGAACATCAATTTGACTCCACGCTTCCTTGGTTTGCATACGACTTTTGACAAGACCATTGTAACTAGCAATCACAAACAATATCAGTACTACAACAATGGCTAAAATAATCATCCACATAATCATTCTCCTTTAAATTTATTATAGACATTATACCAGAAAAATGAAAAGAATAAAAATTTAGACTTCTGTAGCAAGAGAAATTTTGAAGATTCTCTTCTGATTATCTGGTATAATAGAAATAAGAAATACAAATAAGGACAAATGATGACACCCGAAGAATTTTATGAACTCTTAAAACAGCAGCAAATTGAACTCACAGACCGACAAAAGAAGCAATTTGAACACTATTTTGAACTGCTCGTTGAATGGAATGAAAACATCAATCTGACAGCTATTACTGACAAAAAGGAAGTCTATCTCAAGCATTTCTATGATTCCATTGCGCCAATTTTACAGGGACGGATTGAAAACAAAAGCATCAAACTATTGGATATTGGAGCAGGGGCAGGTTTTCCGAGTCTTCCGATGAAAATCCTCTATCCAGCATTAGATGTGACGATTATTGACTCTCTAAACAAGCGTATTCTGTTTTTAAATCACTTGGCTGACGAGTTAGGTTTGGAAAACGTTCATTTTTATCATGGTCGGGCAGAAGATTTTGCTCAAGATAAAGACTTCCGCGCCCAGTTTGATATTGTAACTGCACGCGCTGTTGCTCGTATGCAGATCTTAGCCGAGCTGACCATTCCCTTTCTTAAAGTTGGCGGGCGTCTTTTAGCGCTCAAAGCTAGCAATGCTCCTGAGGAATTAACAGAAGCAAAAACCGCGCTTAGCCTTCTTTTCAGCAAAGTCGAAAAAAACATTCATTACCAACTCCCCAATGGCGACCCGCGGTATATCACGGTTGTTGGCAAGAAAAAAGAAACTCCCAATAAATACCCACGCAAAGCAGGAATTCCTAATAAACGGCCGTTATAAAAAGAAAAACCAACCATTTTAATTGGTTGGTTTCGTTTTTATCTGCCAACTTTTCGGTTGCGATGTTGGTAATGCTTGTAAAGCGCGGCATAGCGTCCGTGGTATTCTTTCAGCCAAGGCTTATCTCGACCGCAAAAGTGAAGAAAAACGGTGTTCTCAATCACCCAATCCAAGTCCCACTCTCCTTTACTCCGAGCATAATATAGCACATTGTAGCGTGCATCATAGTTATACAATTCATCTGGAATCTGAATTGTCAAATGTCCATACAAAGCATTCAGCACATCTTGATCCGGTAAAAAGAGTTTAAAACTGTTTTGAGCAATGTAATCTAAAATAGCTTCACGCTTCACTTCTTTCCGAATGCTGGTCAAATTCATAAGTAAAACTCCTGAATTATAGTAACTTTCTGCCTCAAAATTCTGTAAACGCATCTTATTGACTAAATCTGTCATATTGGCATCTGATCCATGACTAGCCGCAGCATATAAAGAAGCTCCTAACTCCATTTCATAAAGAGGACAAATATCATTCAGACATAAAATATCTGCGTCTAGGTAAAGAATTCTGTCTAAGTCTTTAGGAAGGTATTCATGTGCCAGCAAGCGATAGTAGATTGTTTCTGGATACCGATCAGTGCTGGGGGCGTCCTCAAATGCTTTTTCCCCAATCACGACTGGTTCATAGATGATTCCTAGTGCCTCACAAAATTCCTCAATCTCCACATTCCTTTTTAACAATTTTTTTTGCAAAACAAACACATGCAGCAAAGCTGACGGTGAATTTAGGTAAACGGAATACAAGGTTGTTTTAAATTGCTCGACATAGCGATCATCGATTGAAAACAAAAGGTTTATTTCTGTCATATTCTCCCCATTCTATCTCATCTATTCTTCTCGAAAAACAGGCTGCGCTCCAAATGTTTGTGAAACAGGCATGATTTCAATCCGGTTAATATTGACATGAGGAGGCTGTCCAACAATCCAAGCAACAGTATTGGCAATATCTATTGGCTGAATAGCATGAGCTCCTTCATACAATTTTTCAGCTCGTTGATCGTCCCCTTTAAATCGGACATTTGAAAATTCTGTTCCCTCACAAAGACCAGGTTCAATGTTAGTAACACGAATATGATGTCCTGCCAAATCAGCACGTAAATTCAAAGAAAATTGCTTCACGAATGCTTTACTAGCTCCATAGACGTTGGCACCTGGATAAGGAACCGTTCCAGCAGTCGAACCTAGATTGATAATCAATCCGCTATCTCGCTCTACCATTTGCGGTAGGATCTGACGTGTTAGATAAACCAAACCAATAATATTGGTCTGAATCATCGTCAGCCAATCTTGCATATCTGCCTCATAAGCCTTGTCTAAGCCCAATGCTAGGCCTGCATTGTTGACCAAAATATCAATCGTTCGCCAATCCTCTGGCAAACTTTCTAAGGCCTGATCCACGCTTTTTGTATCCGACACATCCACTTGAAGCGGATAAAAATTTTCAAGACCTAATTCCTGATGAAGTTGTGTCAGCTTTCCCAATCTTCTCGCTGAACCAATCACTCGGTGACCTTCTGCCACCAATCGACGACAAATAGCTTGACCAAAACCAGCTGAAGCTCCTGTTACCAATGCAATCATTTCCTTCCTCCTATGTACATTTCAATTCTCATTTATAGCCAAGGATTGTAAAATCGACCATGATTCACGACAAAGAGTAATAGACTGAATAATAAAAATAAACCAGCCAGTACAATTACTTCAATATCCAACCTCTGAAAAGCCTGATAAGTGTACCATGTCCGCTTCTTATTTTTGCCAAAACGCCGCAATTCCATAGCTGTCGCAATCGTATCAATCCGTTCCAGCGAACTAAAAATCAATGGAATAATGATTTGCAGGTTCCCTTTGATGCGCTGGCTTAATTTTGCTTTTTTGGACAATTCCAAACCACGCGCTTCTTGCGACATTCTGATCAGGTAAAATTCCTCCTGCAGGTCAGGAATATAGCGCAGCGTCAAACTGACAGAATAGGCAATTTTATAAGGAATTCCGATTTGATTCAAACTGGATGCAAACTGACTTGGGTGAGTTGTCATCAGAAAAATAACCGCCAAAGGAATGGTGCAGAGATATTTTAAGAACAAATTAAACAAATAAAAGATTTCCTGCGCAGTCACGGTATAACTGCCTAATCCGCTGAACCAGACCGTCTGTTGACCATAAATCTCCACTCCGTACTGAGGAGCAAACAGATAAACCATGATAAGATTCAAAGCGGCAAAAATACCTGCAAAAGCCAAAACAAACGATACATCTTTAAAATGAATGTTCGAAACTCTAAAAAGAAAGAGTGAGCCAATCGCGATGACCAGCAGAAAGCGAGTATCGTAACTAATCATCGCTGCAGTTGATACCAAAATGAAAAACAGTAACTTACTCGCTCCGGATAGGCGATGCAAAAAGGTCGTTCCCGCATGGTAACCAATAAGTTTTTGTTGATTAAGCATGGTTTCCCCCCCTTTCTTGCATATAGAATTCTGTTAAAGCGAGCGGATCAACTTCCAATTTCTCAGCCAAGGAAAAGATAGACGTTTCCTTGAGGTTCGCCGCCTGAATCAAAGTCTTATCTGTCAAAACTTCGGCCGGTGTTTTGTCTGCCAAGATCTTTCCGTCTAACATCACAACCGCACGGTCAGAATAATCCAGCATCAGCTGCATATCATGTGTAATCATGATAATCGTATGCCCTTTTTGGTTCAATTCATCTAAGAAATTCATGATTTCTGTGTAATTGCGCTGATCTTGGCCAGCCGTTGGCTCATCTAAAAGGATAATCTCTGGATTTAACACTAAAATCGAAGCAATGGTCACCCGCTTCTTTTGCCCAAAAGACAGAGCAGAAATGGGCCACTGCCGAAATTCATATAAACCGCAGGTTTTTAGCGCAGCCAATACACGCTCTTTTATCTCATTTTCTGCAATCCCACGCAACTTCAAGCCTAAAGCAACCTCATCAAAAATCATGGTCGTAGAAATCATCTGATTTGGGTTTTGCAAAACGTAACCAATCCGTTCTGCCCGCTCTTTAATGGAGTCGCCTTTGATGTCTCTTCCCTGCCAAGTATAGCTTCCTTCTGTTGCGATAAACTGGCAGAGCGCTTTGGCTAACGTGGATTTTCCAGCACCGTTTTTCCCGACAATGGCAATTTTTTCGCCTTTAGAGATTGTAAAATCAATATCTTGTAAAACCTTTTTCTCACCGTAGGCAAACTGGACATTTTTCAACTCCAGCAAATCATCCTGTGCCTGTGATTTTTGAATAGAAACTTTTTCACCCAAAAACTGAACAGCGGAGACATCTATCTGAGCTAAATTTGCCAACTGTGCAGAATTTTCCAGCTGAAAACCAAGCTGACGCAAGGTGGTCAGATAAAGTGGCTCTCGAATCCCATTTTCGGCTAATAAATGCGTATGCAGCAGATTATCAGGACTGCCGTTAAAGAGAATTTGTCCGTCATTGATGAGGACAATCCGATCAATAGACCGATACAGCACATCTTCCAGACGATGCTCGATAACAATCGTTGTTGTTCCTGCTTCCGCATGAATTTGGTCAATCAGCTCAATCGTATCCTGTCCCGACTTCGGATCTAAATTTGCCAAAGGTTCATCAAAGAGCAAAATCGGACTTTCGTCAATCAGCACCCCGGCCAAACTGACCCGCTGCTTCTGCCCACCAGATAAGTCTTGGGGGCGCTGGTGCAACAATGATGACAAATCCAATTTCTCCGCCCACAAATGAACCTTTTCTCTCATCGTCGGCAAATCCACCATGTCATTTTCCAAAGCAAAGGCCAAATCTTCTGCAACACTCAGCCCGATAAACTGACCGTCTGTGTCTTGCAAGACGGTACTGACAAGGTTGGACAGATCATAAATACTGCTGCCAAATGCCGACTTCCCTTGAATCCACAGATTCCCAGTCATTTCTCCATGATAAATAGTTGGAATAATTCCGTTTAAGCATTGCCCAAGAGTGGACTTTCCCGAGCCAGACGGCCCCACGATTAAGACCTTTTCTCCCTCATAAATCGTCAAATCAACATTTTTCAAGGTTGGTTCTGTCTGTGCTTGATACTGAAAACTAAAATTTTCAAATTGAATAATTGGTTTTTTCATAGCATGTTCTCTATAAAGCAAGGGCGATCTGAATCGCCAAGTTATCCACTTTGTCTTTTTCGTCTAAGTCTGCATGATTGGCTAAATTGCGCATATTCCAGGCTTCTTCTGATAAGTGGTCCGCCGCATAAAAGAAATGGCAAACGGAAATCTCACGAAAAGCTGCCAAAGCTGCAACTGCTGAACATTCCATATCTACACAAATAGCACCCATTTCTTTTCGCTTACGGAGTTTCGCAGCTGTTTCACGATAAATACCGTCTGTCGTCCAAACTTTTCCAACTGTATGAGAAATTCCTTTATCAGCTAAAATTGACTGTAAAAAATCCCGCAAACCGACATTTACTTCTATCTCATCAGAAGCCGGCAGGTAATGATAACTGGTCCCTTCATCACGAATCGCAGTATGGGGCACGATAATAGACGTTTCCCTAATCGTTTCATCTAAAACACCACATGTTCCAAAAAGAACCAGCTTCTTCATTCCAAAGGCAATCAGATCTTCCAAAATGGCGATACAGGCAGCTGCCCCTACTGGTGAATTGAACACGGCGATTGCCTTACCTTTTATAACAATCTTGTAAATGGGAATTTCAATATTTGCCATGGAAGTGGAGGTCAATAGCTCATGCTGAAAATCAGCCAGCATGCGCTTAAAGGTCTCACGGGCAAAGCAAGACACCACTGTTTCTGGAAAATCCGGTAGCGCCTCCACCAAATCTTCTGGATTGATAATCGCCTGACGATTTTCATCAAATTCCTCTAAAATCATCCACTTCTCCTCTTGTACTTACTCACTCTATTGTAGCACAAAAGAAAATAAGATGAAAATCAATTTTGAAGTCCGCTACACCTGCCGCAAAATTAAATCTTGAACGTGAAAAAGAATCTGACCAAACAAAAAGAGTTCAGCTTCTTGCCGCCCCTACACGGTTAATGAGAAAGTGCGACAATGGTTAAAATGCTCAACTCGGTCGACGGAGTAAACCAAAACTCGTTGAGACTATCGACCCAGTCAACGAAGCAAACTAAAACTCATTAAAAGTATCGACTCGGGCGACGGGACAAACAAAAACTCATTGAGACTATCGACCCGGGCGACGGAGTAAACCAAAACTTGTTGAGACGGGCGACCCAGTCGACGAAGTAAACTAAAGCTCGTTGAGACTATCGACTCGGGCGACGGAGCAAACCAAAACTCATTGAGACTATCGACCCAGTCGACGAAACAAACCAAAACTCATTGAAACTGTCGACCCGGTCGATGGGACAAACAAAAACTCGTTTCTTCTGTCCGACCCTCAGATAACATGAACTAAAATCAGTTTGCTCCGTCTGAGCCTCGGATGACATGAACCAAAATCAATTTGCTCCGTCTGAGCCTCGGACGACATGCACCAAAACTAGTTTACTCCGTCTGAGCCTCAGAAAGCTTACCCAGACAATATTTTCCGTATTAGGTGCTTTCTTAAGCTTAAAAAGCAAATGAAAAGCTCCATCATAGGGCATTTTGCCATTATAAAGTAAGAAACTGAGGCAAAAATGCTCAGCTCCTTTGTTTATATAGTCATCAGAATTATAAGACGCAGTGGTGAGAATAGGAAAAAACATTTTCAAACCTTCGCTCCGTCTCACTCCCGCTTCCTGTCACTAATCTTTTTTCAAACTTCCTGATTTGGTTTGCGTGCGGGCATAAGCCAGCAAAAGCGCTGTCCCTGCAATAGCAACGGTCAAACCATTAGAAATCGTTGCAACAAAGCCCTGTACAAACACTTTGTTTACAGGCTCATTGTAAATCAAAATATCACCAAGCGGCGCAATGACAATCCACACCACAGCATTGGCCAACAGTTGAATTACATTGAACGATACAATATCTTTTGCTTCAAAAATACCTTGCATAACACGGAGTCTTTTCCGAAACAGCCCAATAATCAAACCAAACAAACCGCTGGCAATGACCCATGACCACCAAGGATTTCCATATTGCAAAGAATCTTTTAAGGCATGCCCGATGAAGCCCGTTAAAAATCCAACAACCGGACCAAAAATCACGCTAAATAAGGCCTGCAAAGCATACTGCAATTGAATGCTGGTATTTGGCACAGGAGTGGGAATACTAATCATTCCAATAACGACGAAGAGGGCTGCTCCAATACCCGTTGCGACAACACTTCTTATTGAATTATTTTTCATAATAATCTCCTTTATTATTTATTTTTCAATCCGCTTGATTTCAATACTCCATTGCGCTCCGACTCCTACATTATAGGCCTTCGCAAAAGACCCCTGATTGATCGCCAGACCAACACGATAAAGAGAATTGATATACAAAATCGGCTGACCAATCCGTACATCCGCAAAAGATTTCCCATAAGTCACCTGGTTCTGATAGACCAGCATATCGTTATTATAAATCGTGACCTCAAACCGATTACCAAATTCAGGACTAAGAGTATAAAATTCCTCACGTGTAATAGACGTCCATAGCGAACCAAAACGAACATCTAAAATATCAATAGCCCCACTAACAAAATCATTCCCAATTGTCGTTTCTGCAACAGGAATTTCTACAATTTCATCTATACTTAATTCTGGGCCCACTTCTTCAAAAGTAATGTGTCCGCTTGCTAACTTCGCACCAGTATAAGCATAAACATCACGACCATGAAACGTATAAGAATGCTCCGTATTTTTTCGGCGATTTTCCACCTCCGAAATCTCACGAATCGCTAGAATTCCCACATGTTTCTTGATAAAAGAAAGTGTCCCATTATTTGGCGTGACAATATACTGATTTTGTACAGTTTTGGCAACCACGCTTTTCCGCTTCGAACCAACGCCTGGATCCACAACGGAGACAAACGTTGTCCCTTCCGGCCAATAATTCACCGTTTGAAACAAACGATAGCTTCCCTCAAAAATATTATAAGGCGTAATATCATGAGTCAAATGATGTATTTTTAACGTTGGGGATTCCTCTAAGGCCACACCGACCATTGCCGATACAGCCCCATCTACCAAACCAAAATCTGACTGTAATACCAGTAAGTTATTCTGCATTTTCTCTCCTTTATTACACTTATATCATAACATAAATTAAATTTCTTATCCATATCTATTTTTTATCACGTTGATAAATACTCTCTATAGCTATTTGCCAATATCCCCCAATAACTAAATACCGAATGGCTACTTTAACAAAACATGTCATTCTAATTCAAACTTGGTACAAATCTCTAATATTAAAAAATAACATTAACCCGTGGTGCTAGTTAACCTCAAAACACCATAAAAAGCCCAAAAAGACTATACTGTAAGTGACGAAACAAACAGGAGGTTATCCAAATGAGCCACTTACAGTATACCGCTAAATCCCATCATTTACAATGGAATATGAAGCAATTATCAAAAATTTGTCATCAGCTTTATCGGGATTATTGCCCTGATTCATTGAAACATCGTCATAATGTCAGCCTGTCAAAAGTTTCGGATGAATCTCTATTAGTCTTACTGCTCTTGCAAGCTGAACTAGGAATCAAATCTCAACGTCATTTTCACCGAATCTGCCAACTATTTCCCTGTAGCCGACTGCTGGAAATAAGTCGCTTCAATCGTCGTTCAAGGCAGTTGATTTGGTTGCTACAACTCATTCGTCAGGCGATGAATAACCAAATCTCCTCCGATACGATTGCCATCGTAGACAGTTTTCCCCTACCACTTTGTCAGTCTGTTCGTAACCATAGAGCAAGTATTTTCGAAGGATTGGCAGACATTGGCTACAATGCGTCAAAACACTTATGGTTCTATGGTTTCAAAGTTCACATACTCGTTACCTTATCTGGTCATATTCTGAACTATATTGTCACGTCAGCTTCTGTTCATGATATCAAAGTGGTGGAGGATTTATTGGAAGGCTGCCAACAATCTGTGATTTTAGCAGATTTAGGGTATATCAGCCAGGCTCTTAAAGATCGGTTGAAACAGAGAGGGTATCATTTATGGACGCCCTTACGTCAGAATATGGGAAGCGCGAGCCAGCATAATAACTGGAGATTATTGGCTATGAGGCGAACCATTGAAACGCGCTTTTCTGAGTTATGTGCTCTCTTTGATATGGAACACACCTTTGCCAGAGGAATAGTTGGACTACAGTTGAGGATTGAACAAATCCTATTGACTTATAATTTGAGCTATTTTGAACTTAACTAGCACCACGGGTAACATTACTATTAAAATATAATAATTTCTAACATAATATTTATAAAATTTCAGATCTCTCCAGAATGTAACATATGATTCAAGAAATTGATAACAAATCAGCCAGCGACATTTGAATATAAAAAAGAAAAGCAAATTGTTTCACCTCTATTTCAATATTCGCTGGCATCTCCCCGCTACAATTATATTGAACAAAAAGAAAAATAGCCTGAGACAAAAAGATTTCTCAGCTAATAAAAGAGAGATTCACATTTGGTGTCAGTATCTCTTTTAGTTTTTAGTTAATTTCTTGTTATATTTCAGTAGGTTATTGGCCATGAGAACCAAGCCCATGTCAATTTTAACCTGACGTCTGCCTCTGAGATTACATCGTTTGTCCCCCAAACAAGCCTTTATCTGACCAAAGACAGGTTCCACATCAACTTTACTTGGGCAAAGATGTGACTGCCTTCGTCAGACAAAAGCGCTTGGCTTTCTTTTCGTTTTAAGACTTGATATCGCTCATTGACGTAAAGTCCCTTTTGCGAAGCCAAGTCAGGTTGTTCTGCCTTATAAACCCTGATTTTCTGCTTGAAACCTGTCGTGATATGGCTGTGTTTGAGGTGGTCAAATTGGTATACCCAACCCTCTAGATGGGTGTAGAAATCAGCTGTTCCATCGTAAGTCTAGTTATCCAAATTCCTATTAGATTCTTTGTGTTTTTTATTCTGTTCCTTGTCAAAAAGACCATATTTAATCCAGTGGTCAACGCCCATCCTATCCAAGGTGAGAAGATTCTCCTCGCTGCCGTATCCCGCATCGGCGACAACCCTTTTTAACTCATGTGGATATGTTTCTAAAAAAGGCAAGAGCGTTCTGGTATCTGTTGGATTTGGATAGATGTCATAGTGAAGGACGAACTAATTTTCAGTGGCGATTTGTAGGTTGTAGCCAGGTTTGAGTTGTCCATTTCTCATAAGATCTTCTTTCATTCTCATGAAAGTCGCATCATGATCCGTCTTAGAAAAACTCTTTCGACCTTGGAAGGTCTCTTGATAAATCTCACATTTTTCGGCCCGCACTGAAAAGTCATCCTTGACTTTACGCAGGACTTTCTTGAGCTTGCGGCGTTTGGTCTTACGATCGTCCTTACCTTTAACTGGTGTTTCCTCAATGTCTTGGCTCAGTCCAGCCAATTCTTCTTCAAGAAGTTGAGCGAACTCAGTCAACTGTTCTGAGGAGATGGGCTCTTGTGTATCCAGTTCAATGGCTTGATGGATAAGAGGCGTGATTTCTTCTTGGAAATAGACCTGCATCTGTTCTTGAAGTTTAGCGGAGAATCTCTCTGTCGCTTTCTTCCAAACGAAACTGTACTTATTGACGTTGGCCTCAATCTTAGTACCATCAATGTAGAGACCATCAAGTGTTACCAACTTTTCCATTTTCAACTGAAGGTTGAGTTCGATAAAGAGTTCTCGCAGCAGATTTTCCATCCCGGCAGCTACACGGAAACGGTTGATGGTCCGGTAGCTGATAACCAACTGCCCTATCAAGTACTGCATGGCTAGATTTTCTGTTATCATCTTTTCAATCTTACAACCAGAGAAACTTCCTTGGGAATAAGCAAAGAGGAGGGCAGACAGAAGTAACTTTGGGTGATAGGAAGGGCGACCAAAATCATGTAGAAAGACTGAAACTGACCGTCTTCTAGTGCATTGACGACCTTTTCGATAGTGAAGACGATGTGGCCTTGGGGTAAGACACAAGCAAGTTCTAGTGGCAAAGTTGTCTGATTTGTGTTATAGTGAATGTGCATGAGATAGCCTTTCTAATATTTTCTAGACAACTATATTTGGCTCTATAATATTTGTAGTGGGTAAATCCCCTATAGATCTTATGGAGCCTATTTTTG
>NZ_KV813951.1:0-1440 GCF_001813805.1 Streptococcus sp. HMSC066F10 | reverse complement strand
TGTACTGCCCCCAAAAAGTTAGACAAAAAATATTAGTGAAAGGATTTAGTTCTGTACTGCACAGGACTAAGTCCTTTTAGTTTTGTTTTAATCCGTTTATTGTTGTAATAAACAATATAAGTTGCAATAGCTTTCTCCAGCTCATCAAGCGATTGATAACTCTTCTCATAACCGTAGAACATCTCCGATTTGAGGATGCCAAAGAAGGACTCCATCATCCCATTGTCTGGACTATTGCCCTTGCGAGACATAGATGGGACAATTCCTTTCGCTTCTAAGAATTGATGATAAGACTGGTGCTGATACTGCCAGCCTTGGTCACTGTGGAGAATGGTTCCCTTGTAGGTTTCAGCAGGAAAAGCCTTGGCTAACATTGTTCTGACCTGGTTCAAGTCAGGTGAACGTGACAAGGTAAAGGCAATGATTTCACTATTATACCCATCTAAAATAGGAGACAGGTAGAGCTTTCCATTGACGTTTGGTAAGGCAAATTCGGTTACATCTGTATAGCACTTTTCGTAAGGCCTAGAGCCTTCAAACTGACGCTGAATGAGATTCTCTGCTTTCTTACCAATCTCCCCCTTGTAAGAAGAATATTTCCGTTGACGGCGAATTCGAGCTTGTAGCCCCATCACTTGCATCAATCGCTGAACTTTCTTGTGATTGATATGAAAACCACGATTTTTCAGTTCAAGATGAATTTGACGATAACCATAGTTTCCCTTGTGCTCATCATAAATCAATTGAATTTCAGCTTTTAACTCTTGATCCTTGTCTGGTTTATCTAGCTGTTTTAGCTGGTAATAGTAAGTTGCACGAGAGAGTTTAGCGGTAGCTAGTAGGAAACTTAATCGGAATCCTTCCTTGACCATCTCTCTAATTGTCTCTGCTTTTCGCGCTGTAAGGCTTCGTCCCTTAAGCGTAACTCCCTCAACTTTTTTAGATAGGCATTCTCCGTTCTAAGATGCTCGTTCTCTTCTTGAAGTCGCTCTAGTTCCGTCATTTCTTCCCAAGTTTTCTTTTTCTTACGTCCCATCTTTGGTGGTCTCCCTCTTTGTTTCTCAACAATAGTATAGCCGTTTTTCTTATATTGTGCCAGCCAATTTGGGAGAGTCCCCCTGTTAGGAAGGGCAAAATCGAGAGAGACTGACAATTGAGAACGCCCTTCAAGAAGAACTTGATGAAGGATTTTTTGCTTTAGTTCAGGAGAATAATAAGTCTTCTTACCTCTCTTGACAATGTCTACTCCATGCCTATCAATTAGTCGAATCAGATATTCGATCCCTGACTGATTGAGGTTAAACTGTTTTGATAATGACTTGAGAGTTGCGCCGCTTTTTCGCAAGTAATAGATTTGAACCTTGTCTTCATAACTTAATTTCATAAAAATAACATCCCAAAAGTTAGAGTTTTCTTGTCTAACTTTTGGGGTGCAGTTCA
>NZ_KV813950.1:0-40301 GCF_001813805.1 Streptococcus sp. HMSC066F10 | reverse complement strand
TTTTTGTTGCACTATATTTTACAATTTATCCTATAAAATAAGCATCTAACCAAAAACGAGTTAAACTTCTTATCCACTCTTCCTGTGAATTAACGAGAATACACCAAAAAAGCCGATGAAGTATAGGTTTTCATCAGCTTTTATGATACGTCCAGATGAGCAATTCGCAATGACTGCTATGAGGCTAAACTTATCCAAGAGCAACAATTTCATCAATTAAATCCTGATCATTCAGACCTGTTACTTGAACAACAACCTCTCTGACTGGTTGAGCTGCTAACATCTGGCCAAGTTTGACACTTTCTTCATCATTGACGTCACGATAATCAAAAACATAACCTACTGTTTTGAGCAGGTTGTCATAGGACAGACCTCGATCCTTGAGCTCGCGAATCGGGCGAATGAAACGTTCATCATAGCCTAGTTTGCGAATCGGAGTCCGAGCTACGCGACTAACATCATCCACGATAAAGGGATTTTCAAAGCGCTGAATGATAATTTTATGATAGTGCTCTAGCTCCTTTTCATCAAAATTCCACTTATCAATCAGGAGACTACGAATTTCAGCCAGAACTGCCTCAATCTGATCCTTGATTTGTGGATTCTGCAGAGCTTCTAAGATTGTTTTAGCACCATAATGAGCACCAATGTAGGCTGAAGTTGCGTGACCAGAGTTGACTGAGAAGAGCTTGCGCTCGATGAAAGGCTCCAAATTTTCTTCATAGTGAACCTTATCTAAACGCAGATCCAGATTTTTTATGCGGCTAGTCTCCACTACCCATTCATTAAAAGGCTCTACGACTACAAAAAGTGGATCTTCATGGCTTTGAGCCGGTACAATCCGGTCAACCGCAGCATTAGGGAAACCAATATATTTTTCAGCAAATGCCATACCTTCTGGACTTAAATATTTTTTGACTTCCTGATAGAGGAATTGGGAACCACCAATCATATTTTCACAGGCCAAGACATCCAGAGGTTGTGTGTTCCCAACAGCTTGGCGGGCTTCAATTCCCTTAGCCAGAAGCTCCGCAATAAAGGGCAATATATTAGGCCCGATAGCAGTTGTCACAATGTCTGCCTTTTGAATAGCTTCAACAACTTGCTCTGGATGCTTCTTGCTATTGATACCAGTGACATTGGCTACCTCAATATGGGGCTGACCCTCTTGAGCAATTTCAATCTCATATTTGCCCTGCTTATTTAGAGCTTGAATAATATCGTCATTGACATCTACAAAGTCAATATGGAAGCCATTTTCAAACAAAATTTCACCGATAAAGCCACGGCCAATATTTCCGGCTCCAAAATGTACTGCATGTTTCATTGAATTTCTCCTTTGAGTTGATATAGTCGTTTAATTTATCTTTTCTTACTTTATTTCTCGTAGTGTTATAGTAGCTAATAATTTCTTGTGGAATCTCAATTTAGAATCTCCGAACTATACTTTGAACTATCTACACTAGCTGCTTACCATTGCCCTATTCTAGGATTAGATAGTTTCCCAGATTAATTCATTGTTAGAAAATTCCAACTGCATGAACTGAATAGCTTATTCGGCACCGTCCAACAGACGAATGACTTCTTCTTCAGACTGAGCATCTGCTAGCTTGATTACATTGTCCACATCGGCACAGAAGATAGAAATCTTCTGGATAATTTCCAAGTGCTCGTTGCCAATGCCAGCAATGCCAAAAAGAACTGTTGCTACTTTTGGATCGTCTGCATTGCCAAAATCAACTCCTTTTGGTACTTGAACGACTGTGATACCAGACTTAAGGACAGCCTTTTTAGCTTCATCAGTCCCATGGGGGATAGCAATGAAGTTGCCCATATAAACAGATAGTTCTTCATCACGATTAATCATAGCTTCAATATAGTCTTCAGTGACAAAGCCACTTTCATAAAGAACCTTTCCACAGAAGCGGATAGCTTCTTCTTTGTTAGAAAATTTCTCATTGAGTTTAATCAAATGTTTTTCAAGTTTCATCTTAGTTCTCCAATTTCTTGATTTTTTCATTAAATATGGTGTTGAGCAACTGATAAATGATGGTCTGATTACCAGTCTTATAAATCTCTGTATAGAGATGATTTTCAATAATAGACTGGCTGATAGTCGTCATCAAATCTCGCATTTCCTCACTGGCATCTGCAGCTGTCAGCATGAGTAGACAACGGCTGACTCTCTCCCTCTCCCTCTTCATGGACAGAGCAGTAACAGACTGTCTGAGCTCAAATATGGTAAAGCTACTGGTCGTCACCTTGCTGGACTGGGTATGCAAGAGGACCAAACCCGTATTTGGAATAGCCATAGGACTGGTTTCAAATCGGGACAGCAATTTTTCGACGAGATAGGAGTGGTCATTAACCTGAGACATCTGACTAATAATCTGTCTGATAGTTCCTTCAAAACTTTCTGGATTTGCTAGAGGAAGCAGGTGAAAATGGTTCAGTATCTGACTGCTAGCTTTTAGATATGCCTGAAGGTCATAGTTGACATCCTGAATCAGATCTTCTCTGGCCACTACTGTTCGATTTTCCTGAACATACTGGAGTTTTTCCTGCAGTTCCAGCAATTCCTTAACTGTAGGAAAGCTGGAAATTACATCAATTTCTTGATTTCCCAATGGTTTAGTTGCCAAAAGATAATCATACTGGCTGCTGTCTAGATTATCATAGTTTGCCAGAGACTGGATATCCACCCATTCCACAAAGGGAGCCACACTCTTAATCTTAGCAGCCAATAGATTCCGAGTTACCCGCCGCTCATCTGTCAAAAGTAGGATACGGATGGGATAAATCTCTGGACTACGACCCAAGCTAGAGATAAAATGGAGTGCAATCATTCCATATTCGTAATCTGTGTGCAGATACTTAGGGAAAATATCATTAACCAAAAGACTGACAACCGTGTGAAGAAATTTGTTTCTCTCAATCAAAAGCTGGATAGACTCAGGAAGATTCTCATCTGGGAAAAGAATGGGAATACCTAGACTGAGCCGAATATGGTGGAATAGGAAATTAAAGAGTACCTTGTCCTTAAAGAAATCAATCTTAGTGTACATGGAAACTGTGTCAATCAGATTGGAAATATTGTAGAAGAACTCACCATCAAACTTTTCCGTAAAGAGAGGATTGTCCTGCCTTTTGATAATCAGCTCATCCAAAACACTAGCATAATAGATAATATCATGAATACTGTAAAAATGGATAGTCTGCTTGGAATAGTCCTGAAAGATTTTCTGAGAGATTTCCAAAGCCTGCTTACTGGTATTAGGAAGATTTGAAATATTTTGCTCCTGACCAAGCAAAGATAACAAGATAGCAAAAAACATCTTCATCTTGACATCCATGTCTGGAAAATCCGTAAAATAGGTTTCAAAAATCCGACTGGCCTGCTGAGTTCTCTTCACATCTAAGATATCAAAACTGCCGAAATTTCCAGCTGAAAAGTCTGCTACTGAGATAGAGTTAGTCAATAAAATCGCTAAAAGCCGTCTCTTACAAACCGAATCTCCAGAAATCCTATATCCCTTCTGACGCTCAATCTTCAGATCAAAATCCAAGAGTCGCTTGTCAATATCTGCAATATCCTGAATAATGGTCACATTGCTGACTTTCATAGACTCTTGCAGGGACTCATTGGTGATGAAATCCTCTTCCGTCAAAAGGTGATAGGTAATCAATGTTAATCTTTCCTGTTGACTGTATTCAACCACAACTTTCAAATCTGTTAGTAAATCATCCAAATTGCCACGCAGAAAATATTGCTTGCCTTTTTTTATGATTTGAATCCCTCGCTGATCCAAAGTTTCGGTCAGTTCAGCCAAGGTTCGGTAAATCGTTCTAGAAGAAACTTGCAAAATTTCAATCATGTCTTGCATTGAAAGCTTCCCTACATTTAGGAAAGCCTTCAAAAGTTGTTCTTCTCGTTTTGTTAATAGCATGTGTTATTTACAAACCTCTAAATTCTATTTGTACATCCTAGCAACCATCTTATCATATTCGGGTGTTGTCACTAAGCTATCCACAATCAAAAATTGAGAATTTGGTGCCGCCTGTTGGACTTCTGCTTGCAAGGTAATCGTTGTCACAATTACGATATTCTTAGCATTGTATTCACCTAATTCTGAGATAGCTACTGTAGAGACCGGAATCCGAATATCTTTGTTTTTAAAGATTGCCCGAATCGTTTCACAACCCATAGTTGCAGATCCTTCAGCTTTGCCATAAGCCACTACTACAGCATCAATATGATTTAGGTCAATCTCTTGAGTAGTTGAAGCAACTGATGTCTCAACTGCCGCTGGAGTGCTGCCTGTCAAAGAAGCGACTATTTCATCATAGCGAGGAGAAGCTAAGAAATTATCGACAGAAACGTGGATGGCACTCGGTGTTTTACCTTTAGCTCTTGGAGTCAATTCTTCTTGAGTGACAATCAGAGTTTTAGGGGTATCAACCAAGTTAGAGATGGCCTGATTGGAGACCGGAATTCCCAGACCTGCTTTTTTAACCTTATCGCGAAGAATGCTAGCTCCCATAGCAGAGCTTCCCATACCAGCATCACAGGCAAAGATAATTTTTTCTACTGAGTCTATTGAGATATTAGCATCCACAGCAACTGGAACTACCTGACCTTTAGACTGAGCCTTGGCCGCCTGAGTAGCTGCCTGAGCAGCTGCTAGTGAATCTTCAGTAGACTTATCTGCACGAAGTATAAACACTGCTACTAAGAAGGAGACTACAGCTGCCACCAAAACTCCTAAGAGAACATTGAGGTGAGGCCAAACACCTTTTGGTGCCATAGCCATAATAGCAATGATAGAACCTGGTGAAGCTGGAGATTTAAGACCAGCGTCTAAAAGTTGGAAAGTGAAGGTTCCAGATACACCTCCGGCAATAGCAGCTAAAAAGAGAGCCGGTTTCATCATAACATAAGGGAAATAAATCTCATGAATCCCACCGAAGAAGTGGATAACCATAGCTCCCCATGAAGAAGATTTAGCTGCTCCCTTACCAAAAAGAGCGTAAGCTAGGAGAATACCCAAACCTGGTCCGGGATTGGCTTCCAAGAGGAAGAGGATTGATTTACCAGCTTGAGAAACCTGTTCAGCTCCCAGCGGTGTGAAAATTCCGTGATTAAGAGCATTGTTAAGGAAAAGCACCTTAGCTGGATCAATGATGATGTTAGCCAAAGGTAGAAGGTGGGCGTTGACAACAGTCTCAACCCCCTTTCCGACTGCACCTGTCAAAACAGATACAACAGGTCCCACAGCATAGAAGGCCAGCAGCAAAAGTGCAAAACCAATCAATCCAGCCGAGAAATTATTGACCAACATTTCAAATCCTGGACGAATTTTTTCCTGAAATTTTCCATCAAATTTTTTAATGGTCCAACCTCCCAGAGGACCCATAATCATGGCTCCAATAAACATAGGAACGTTAGAACCAGTGATAGCACCTACAGTAGCAATGGCACCTACAACGGCACCTCGCTGGCCATGAACGATATAGCCACCCGTGTAGCCAATAAGAATCGGTAATAAATAAGTCAGCATAGGGCTGACAATGGCAGCCAACTGTTTATTAGGTAGATACCCATCAGCGATAAATAAGGCAGTCAAGACTCCCCACGCAATAAAAGCCCCGATATTAGGCATTACCATATTTGAAAGTGAAGTTCCCAGTTTTTGAACTTTGACTTTCAATGATGTTTTTTCTTCCATTAGAATAGTCCTCCTTTTCTCTTATAACTAGTATACGCAAAAATGAAAGCGCTTAAAACTAAAGCTTTGGCACAGATTTTGTGACAAAAACTTAATCTTTAGCACTAAAATATTTTTAAACTATTCTTATCATATGACGCTCCGACTATCAGTCCTGCTTATAAATATAAAAATAGGTGGCAACACCCTAGAAATATGTTCTCAAGTCTTACCCCTATTTTTCACTTATACGAAATTATTCTACTGTAACAGCTTTAGCCAGATTACGAGGTTTATCAACATCCAGTCCACGATGGAGAGATGCAAAGTAGGCGATTAGCTGAGTTGGAATGACCATAGAAATGCTAGACAGGTATGGATGAACCTTGTTTACAACGATATCGTCTCCCTCTTTTTCCACACCTTCTTCGACAATGGTTAAGGCATTGGCACCACGGGCTACCACCTCCGATACATTACCACGAGTATGAGAAGCCACGGTTGGATTGTCAGAGATTAGGGCGATGACAGGTGTTCCATTTTCAATCAGGGAGATGGTTCCGTGCTTAAGCTCTCCAGCTGCGAAGCCCTCACATTGGATATAGGAAATTTCCTTGAGCTTAAGACTAGCTTCCATGACAACAAAATAGTCCTGACCGCGTCCGATGTAAAAAGCATTACGAGTTGTCTCCAGAAGACCTCGAACCTTTTCTTCAATCAATTCTTTCTCAGAAAGAGTCGACTCAATAGCCTGAGCAACAATAGACAGCTCGTGAACTAAATCAAAGTTCTTAGCCTTTTCATTACCATTGGCTTCACCAACTGCCTTAGCAAGAAATGCTAAAGTCGCTACTTGTCCTGTGTAAGCCTTAGTAGACGCTACCGCAATTTCCGGTCCCGCATGTAATAGCATAGTGTAGGTTGCTTCGCGGGACAAAGTTGAACCTGGAACATTGGTTACAGTCAAACTTGGAATTCCCATAGCATTTGCCTTAACCAAAACCTGACGACTATCAGCAGTTTCACCTGACTGACTGAGTAAAATAAACATTGGCTTTTTACTAAGCAATGGCATTGCATAACCCCACTCAGAAGCAATGCCCAGTTCTACCGGTGTATCGGTTAGTTCTTCCAACATATTTTTAGATGCAAAACCAGCATTATAGGAAGTCCCAGCCGCAATGATATAAATGCGATCCGCTTCCTGAACTGTCCTGACAATTTCTGGATCTACCAGCATATTTTGATCCCCATCAGAGTAGGTACCAATCAACTTACGCATCACGGTCGGTTGCTCATCAATTTCTTTCAACATATAGTAAGGATAAGTGCCTTTGCCAATATCTGATAAATCAAGTTCCGCAGTATAACTATCGCGCTCAATTGGATTCCCGTCATAGTCCTGCACTTCTACGCTGTCAGCGGTCACAATTACCAGTTCTTTATCATGAATTTCCATGTATTCGCTGGTTTCACGAATCATCGCCATAGCATCCGAACAGACCATATTGTAGCCTTCTCCCAGGCCAATTAAGAGCGGTGATTTATTTTTCGCCACATAGATCACGTCTGCATCCTCTGCATCCATTAAAGCAAAAGCATAGGAACCTTCAATGATGTGGAGCGCTTTTTTAAAAGCATCTAGTACTGAGAATCCGTCTTCTTCAACGAATTTTCCAATCAAGTGAACCGCAATTTCTGTATCTGTCTGCCCCTTCAAATCATGTTCAGCAAGATACGTATTCTTAATATCTAGGTAATTTTCGATAACACCATTATGCACTAAAACAAAACGTCCAGTTTGAGACGTATGCGGATGCGCATTGCTTTCACTTGGTTTTCCGTGCGTTGCCCAACGTGTATGCCCAATACCAGCCGTTCCAGCTACATCAATCCCTATTTTTGAACGAAGGTCGGCAATACGACCAACCGATTTGACTAAGCTAGATGTTTTCCCATTTGTCACAAAAATTCCCGCTGAATCATATCCCCGGTATTCTAATTTTTCTAGACCCTGCATTAAAATATCTGTTGCATTCCGATTTCCAACAACTCCGACAATTCCACACATACTATTTTTTATAGCAAATAACTTTCAAAAATTTGCTATTTCCTCCTTTTGTTTTTAAATTGGTATAGTCTAATAACAGCTATATCAAATAAGCTAAACCAGTATATACTTTTATTGTGAATTTGTCAACAAGAAAATTGGTATAGTTCAAAAAGAAAGTATAGAGGAAATCAAAAGACTGTTAAACAGCTCATTCTCCTACCTGTACGGTTGATTCAGACATTTTTATTCACATTTTATGTTCCAGGAGCATTAGGTAATCACTTCAACAATCTTTTTTCAAACTAAAAATGAAAATGAAAGAGAGTGAGACAGACAGCCATGAGTGCTGCGCACTCATGGCTGTCTGTCTCAGCTTCTCTTCTTAAATATTATGACTTGTAAATTCCAAGTTTTATTTTTGGTTTTTGAATCGCTCAACATCACGTGCAATAACTAATTCTTCATCTGTAGGAATGACAAGCACTTTCACCTTAGCAGCATCACTTGAGATAATCCCTTCAGCTCCACGTACATTTTTTTCCGGTAAAATATCGCAACCAAACCAAGATAGACCTGAAATAACAGCTTCGCGCACCTCATCAGAATTTTCTCCGATGCCAGCTGTGAAAATAATCGCATCCGCACCATTTAAAACAGCAAAATATTGACCGATATGTTTTTGAATGCGATCAACAAAAATGTCAAAAGCCAGTTTACAATTATGATTACCCTCATGCATTCCTGCAATAATGTCGCGCATATCACTTGATGTTTCAGATACTCCTAGAAGCCCAGACTGTTTGTTTAAAATATAATTGATGTCTTCTGGTGTATTAAAATCTTCTGTATGCTCTATCAAATAAGGAATAATCGCCGGATCAATATCCCCTGTGCGAGTTCCCATCATCACGCCACCTAGCGGAGTAAAGCCCATTGAAGTATCTACAGAAATTCCTTTATCAACCGCTGTAATAGAAGCGCCATTCCCAATATGACAAGTAATTAGCTTCAACTCTTCAAGTGGCTTGCCAAGCGCCTTTGCTGCTTCCTTGGCAACATACTGATGGCTTGTACCATGAGCGCCATATTTGCGAACCTTGTTCTCCGTATAGTACTTAGTCGGTAATGGATAACGATAGGCTTTTTCTGGCATTGTTGTATGGAAAGATGTATCAAACACAACGACACTTATAATGTCTGGCAACAATTCTTTAAAGGCACGAATTCCTGCTGCATTTGCTTTGTTATGAAGTGGTGCAAGAAGCGCTAATTCTTCTACTTTTTGAATCACTTCTTCGCTATCAACAAGCGCAGATTCTTTAAAGTATTCACCACCTGCAACAACACGATGACCGACACCTGTGATTTCTTCATAGGATTTGATAATACCAAAGCGCATCAAGTCATCTAACAAAATTTTTACAGCTTGCGTATGATCATCAATATCTAAAATTTGCTTTTCTACACGACCATCAAATTTTACTGTTGAAATGGAGTCCTTGAGACCAATCCGTTCAAGCAGCCCTTTGGCAATAACCTTTTCAGCTGGCATTTCGTATAATTGCCATTTTAGACTTGAACTTCCAGCATTAATTGAAATTGTTTTTGACATAAATTACCTCTTTTAAGCGTTTTCATTTATTATATCAAAAACTTGTTTAAATTTCACTTTCTTGGCTCCAATTTTGAAACTTTTCGCTAAATGTCAATAAATCCGCTTGATTCTGCAAATCAGATAAAGCATAAACAAATGGTTGGACAGCTTGTTCATCTTGCTTTTTCAGTACAAAAATTGTTTTAGCGTATGCTGCATTTCCAAAAAGAGACTCTGGTAACGCAATCATTGCAACTATTTGTGCATGCTTTTGTAGCCATTTCTTCAATAAATCACTTTGCGAACTAGTCAATAAATCATTTGGTGCAAGGAAAATAGCATAACCGCCTGATTTGAGATACTTGAGCGATTGTTCCATTAACAAATGATGAGCATAGGTATGATCCTGTGTACTAGCCACTTCATAGCGCGCCGCAATGCTATCATCAGGATAAAAGCCAACTGGTAAATCGCTAATAATCACATCGCTTTCTTTCAATACTTGCGGACGTACTGCGTCACCTTGCACAAAACTAACTTTTGCGTCCATCACATCTGCGATACTGGCTGATATATCAATTAACAGATCGTCCAATTCCAGCCCTAGATAATCCACATTTTTTTGTGTATTATTGAGAATCGTCTCAGCTAAATTCCCCATTCCGCTACCAATTTCCAAAATATCAATGTGTTCTTTTTTACTCAATTGGTCAATGAGAAAAGTTAAGATAAACCCGATAGAATCTGGAGTAAATTGATGATTGGCTTGCAAAGGCTCTGTTTGAGCTGCTTTCATCAGCAAAAATTGGTAGGCTCGGCGCCATTCCTCTTTACTTAATTTCAACGCTTTCAGTTTTTCATTGTTCTGCCGAACACTATCTAGTTCAATATCCCCGTCCAGATAGCTGCCATTTTGCTCTATCAAAGCATCATAAAAGCTCGTTAAAAGATCATTTTGGATTTCTTGGACATTTTCTAACAAGAGCGTATAGGCCTGTTCAATTTTTTCAAAATTCATAGCATCCTCCGCTCCCTATCATACCAAAATTTAGCTTTTTTTGCGAGTGTACTCTGTTGCACGTACATCATTTATTTATTCAATTTTTTATCCATCTGCTTTTCTTTTTTAGCCGAAAAAGAAAATTGATAACGGCGACCAGTCTTCATTGTTACTGTCAGGATGAGCTCTTTCTCACTCTTTTGGTCTTGGACATACCCTTTATCAAATTCCCTTTGCTTAGAATTTTCGTTGGCTAGAAGAGCCATTGCATAAGCCTGTGTTCGTTCTCGGTTTAGGGTGAAATTTCTATGATTAGCAGTTTGACGATGAAGGTAAAATTGCAAAAGCAAGCTAAAAACTGCCGCCATAAAGAGTGCATAGAGCATAATGCCCGCTTTAACTTTCTGTTTCCACACGATAGACAAACTCCCTTTCCAATCCTCGCCTAAACGTCAGTCTAACATAAATCAGCTCATTTTTCTGTGAGATTTCTGCTTTTTTTACATCATAAACCATCGGCTGGTAACCTTTCCCATTCGCATTGGTTTTTCTGAAATCCTGTCCACTTGACTTTCCAAATGCAATTGCCCTGCCGTCCTGTTTCATATATAAACGATTATTCTCCACCTTTTCAAATGAAGAACGAGCCAACTCTGCTTCTAGTTGATCAGCAAACAAAAGCCATTCTCGTTGTTCACTATGTTGCCGGGCTTGAACTTCAAAAGCCAGAAGACGCGTCATTGACTGAAAAAGCAGCACACTTCCGCTGAGTACAAATAAGACAATCAGAGCCTCTAAAAGGGTAAAAGCTTTCACTTTATTTGCCTTGAACACCGAGAATCAGCTCCTTCCCATGATAAATTTGAATACCTTGTTGACTTGTTTCAACACGCACTTTAATACCGTTCATTGTCAAATGGCTTTGCTTTGTCTGCAAAGCCATTTTAGCTACCCTTAAAACTTCTTCTTCTCTAAGCAAGTCATTTTCTGCTTTTCGAGACTGGTGAATTTGTCCCAACAACAGGGTCACAATTGTCACAAAAACAGCCAAAGCCAGCAGCGCCTCTAATAAAATCGTTCCTTTAACGTGTTGTTTTCTTAAATTTCCCATTTCCTAGATATAATTGATACGTAATTGTCTGCTTTTTCGTCTGAAAGACAATCTTTCCGAGCGATGAATTGCCACCAGCCTTATCAAAATGAAGCGTCAAATCTTCTGGCGCTTGAATCGAGCGAGGAACTACCAAATGGTTGTAACCATTTGAAATCCTCTCACGAGAAAAATTCATGTCCAGCTGACTTTGAGCTGAGCTACTCAACTTCTGACTTTCCCGATAAAAATGCTCAAACTCCAGAAAGAAAATCTGCTCTTCCACCTGTTCAAAAGAAGAACGAACAGAGCCCGACACCGCAAGCAATAAGAAACTCGTTATAAATAATGTCAGCAAACTTTCCAAAAGCGTAAATCCCTTAATCTGCAACAGAACGAGCTTCTTTTGTATGTTTCGCATAGTAAGCCTTATAAGATGCTGCCTGCTTGTCTGTAATCGTTCCTTCGTTGACTAATTTTGAGAGTGTCGCTTTTTCATTGGTGTGATTGACCTCAAACAGCTCTGCCTGGCTTTCCACAACTTTTACCACCGCTGCATTTCCTTTTTCCGTTACAGCTTCTTTTTGCTTGGTCAAATTCGGTACAAATAAGAGCATCAAAACACTGATGATAAGAAGCACGACTAACATTTCTACTAAAGTAAAACCTTTAACCTTCAAACTTTTTAATTTTTTCATAATTGAACCTCCATATTTTGATAAATTGGCAGCAACATGGCTGCATACAACAATACAATCATTAAAGCCACAAAGACAAACACTAGTGGTTGAATGACATTCATCGCTTGATGAACACGTTTAAAAAATGTCTCCCATGTTTTTTGGGCATAAACTTCTAATTCACACCCCAATTTGGATTTTACTTCACCGTATTCGATCATCAAGCCCAATTCCTTTTTAAAAAATGGATATGTTTTAACTCTTTGCGAAAATTCCTGACCATTTTGCAGCGCAACTTCTAAATCTTTTCCAATTTCTTGAAACATAGCAGAGCGTTGTCCTTGCATCATCTGAAAAATCTGACTGAGTTCTAAACCTTGACCAATCATATTCCCCCATTCTCTCGCATAATAAGCTGTTAAATAGGTTTGAATAAAAGCGCCCAAAAAAGGAAGGCGAGCTAACAAACGAAATACTGCTATTTTTGAGCTTTTTTGAAACCAATAAAAACCTATCGCTAACAAAACAAAGACTACCCCTAATGAACCCAGAAAAAGTTGCGGCAAATTACTGATAATCTGAGTTGCTATATTTTGACAATCGAGTTGCGGGAGTAAATAATTACGTAATCCCAGCATAATGAATATCAAAAAAACAAACAAAATAAAGGGATAAGTCGCCACTTCAACCAACTTCTTCTTAATTTTTGAGATATTTTCCAAGTATTCCTCAATCTTACTCAGGCTGAGTGAGAGATTTCCGTGTAATTCTGCCAGCGAAAGCTGTGTCACCACGTTATCTGAAAAACCTAAGCTTGCCATAATGTCCGAAAAAGGCTTTCCTGTTGACAACTCCTCTTTCATCCTGTCCACATAGACTTCTTCTAACAAGGCACTTCGCTTCAAAAAGTCGATAATTTCTGCCAAATGAAAGCCACTAGAAAAAAGATTATTCAGCAACTCTACGACCTTTTTCTGCCTAACTGTGGATAATTTTTTCCGCTTCTGCCTGCTCAAGATTGATATGTCCTGCTGCATGAAGCTGATCAATCTGCCTATTCCAATCGATTGGCTCGTGTTCTTGATACTTCTCACTGACAAAATCCACTATTCCTCCTTTCGCAATTAAGCGTTGGTAACAAATCCCTTGTAAGACAACTTTCAGCTCGGCTTCTGTCACTCCCAACTCCAGCAACCGTTCATAGACACCTCGTACGCTTTTAGCATGAATAGTTGAAAAAACAGTCATTCCCGTTAAGCTAGCTCGAACAACTGCCCTTGCTGTCTCTGCATCACGAATCTCTCCGATAATCAATAAATCTGGTCGATGCCGAAGAGAAAGTTTAATCAAACTTTCATAAGTTAAACCAATCGCTTCGTTCAGCTGCAGCTGTAACATCCCTGCTTGTTTGATTTCAACCGGATCTTCAATTGACATGATTTGCTGATCGGCAAAACGCTCTTGAGCCAACTGGTGCATGAGAGTAGTTTTACCACTTCCTACCGGTCCCGAAAAAAGATAAAGCCCTCGTTGTTTGAAGCGTTCTTTTAACTCTGGGATTTGAGCAAACCAAAACTTCAACTCTGCCTCTTCATCATGCAATAAACGAATCACCAGACTTTCGTATCCACGATAATCCCCTACTGTTGATAGTCGTAATGACGTTTTCTTATCACCATATTGATAATCACAAGAACCTAACTGGCTTCTACGTTTTTCGCCGACATTCATCCCAGCAGTAAACTTAAAATGACTAATTACTGCTGCCATCTCTTCAAATTCATAATTGCGTATAAAACGGCGTTCATCTCCAATTCGCATATACAACTCGTAAACATTTTCCTTCGGAACAAAATAAATGTCCTGTGCTCGTTCTTCCTTAGCCTGACAAATAATAGCCTGTGCAATGTTTTGAACCATATCTCCTCCTCACTTTATATTATTCGCAGAAGAAAATAAAAAAATGATGAAAAATCACCATTTTGTAAATTATTTAAACGTTAGAGAGAAAGCACGGTGTTCCTCTTCACTATTTTGTTTATTATAGCCCGGTCTCCATTTCTCTTTAGGAATGACACCATCATTTTCCAATAAAGCGAGAGAATGGTATTGCTGGACAGAATCACTACATTCTTCACACCAGCTCAAATCTTCTGCATCCCAAAAAATGGACATTAAATCACTTCGACTTTTATAGAAAGGAAAAGCAGCTACCAACTTCAGCCATTGGCGCTTATAATACTTTAAAGCAGTATAATAGTCATCAAAATGTTGTATAGATACGATATTAGCTTCCCAGTCATCAAAAAACCACCAAGGCTCATCTTTGCCATACATTTCAATCACACAATACACCTGCTTCACCTCCCTTTGTTCTGTTTATTATATCGGAAATGCTAAATTTTTTAAACAGATATGCTCTATTATACAAGTTTTTCGCCATTTGCTCAAAAATGTAGAAAAAGTGGCATTATTTTGATTAGTACTTTTTCATTCATCAGATAAGAAAACGAGACTTTTTCTAAGCCTCGCTCCCAATTTATTAATACAAATCAAGATAGTTGTCTACTTCCCATTGGGAAACAAAAGTGGCATAGCTTGCCCATTCGATGCGTTTTGCTTCTACAAAACTTGTATAAATATGGTTCCCGAGTGCAGCTTTTACAACTTCATCTTCTGTCAGTGCTTTCACCGCATTATGTAGAGTAGAAGGAAGGTCTGTAATACCCGCTTCTTTGCGCTCTTCTGCTGTCATGACATAGATATTTTCTTCAATCGGAGCAGGTGCTTCAATTTTATTTTCAATCCCATGAAGTCCAACTTCAAGAAGAACCGCCATAGCAATATAAGGGTTAGCCATTGGGTCAACAGAGCGCAATTCCAAACGTGTTCCCATACCGCGTGAAGCTGGCACACGAACAAGCGGAGAACGGTTCCGTCCTGCCCAAGCAATATACACAGGAGCTTCATAGCCAGGAACCAAACGTTTGTAAGAATTGACAGTCGGATTCATGATAGCTGTATAATTGTAAGCATGTTTAATCAACCCACCAAGGAAATAATAGGCCGTTTTTGATAATTGCATTCCCTTTGGATCTTCTGGATCAAAGAAAGCATTTTGACCGTCTTGATTAAAGAGCGACATGTTACAGTGCATACCTGAACCAGCAATACCAAATTTTGGTTTTGCCATAAAAGTAGCGTACAAACCATGCTTGCGGGCAATTGTCTTAACAACCAGCTTAAACAACTGAATCTTATCACAGGCACGGAGAACTTCATCGTATTTAAAGTCAATTTCGTGCTGACCGATAGCTACCTCATGGTGACTGGCTTCTACTTCAAATCCCATTGTTGTAAGGACATTAACGATTTCACGGCGAGTATTGTCAGCCAGGTCAGTCGGAGCAAGGTCAAAATAGCCACCCTTATCATTCACTTCAAGAGTCGGATCGCCATTCTCATCGAGTTTAAATAGGAAAAATTCTGGCTCAGGACCTAAATTAAAGGATTTGAATCCTAATTCTTCCATGTGACGTAAAGCGCGTTTTAAATTTCCACGTGGATCCCCTTTAAAAGGTGTTCCTTCCGTCGTATAGACATCGCAAATCAGTCCTGCGACACTTCCGTTTTCATCTCCCCAAGGGAAAACAGTCCATGTATCCAAATCAGGATAAAGGTACATATCTGACTCATTGATACGCACAAAACCTTCAATGGAAGAACCATCGAACATCACTTTGTTGGACAAAACTTTATTCAGCTGTTCATCTGTCGCCGGAATTTCGACATTTTTCATCGTTCCCAAAACATCCGAAAACATCAAACGGATAAAGGTAACATTTTTTTCTTTCACTTCGCGACGAATGTCAGCTACTGTAATTGACATGAGTATCTCCTTATAAAATTTTAAAAATTGATGTTGGTCAATGCATACGACCAAATGGTGGAAGGGAAGAAGCAAAGCGACCTTGTTGCAAAATATCGTTATGAAGGGCTCGACGAACGTCTTTCTCGCTCACTGGCTTTTTATATCTCGCTTCGCGCTCAGCATATTTCCGTTTAATAGCAGCAATATTGTAACCTTCTGAAATGTAATCTTTAATCTCCAACAAGCGATCCATATCATTTAATGAATACATGCGGCGATTTCCTTCATTTCGATCAGGCTTAATCAATTCTTGATCTTCATAATAACGAATCTGACGTGCTGTCAAATCCGTCAATTTCATAACGCTACCAATGGGAAAAACAGCCATATTGCGACGAAATTCTTTTTCCTTCATTGCAAATTCCTTTCTTATGCTCTATTATAATCTGAAAAAATTTCTATGTCAAGAACTCATGTTATATCTTCTAACATTATTCTTTGTTTTTTAATTTCAATACCTTCCGCAAGCGATCCACATCAGAATTGACCAGCATGGCAACGAAAACTCCCATGAAAGTCTCAAAGACACGTGCAAATACATACAAAACTGTCTCTCCTGTTGGAATAGATAAAGTAATAATCAGCATGGCAGAAACACCACCAATCACTCCCGCTTTGTTGTTCATAGCAACATTTGTCATAATCGTTAACATCGTACAAATAGGAACGACCAGTAAGGTCACCCAAAACTGCTCATGAAACAGGTTATTGATGAGAAAGAAGAGCAAAGCATACAAACCACCAATGCTATTTCCTAAAATACGAGAGGTTCCAAAATGGACGCTTTTATCAAAATCTTCGCGCAAACTGAAAACAGCTGTCAGAGCACCAATCTGCAATCCTTTCCAACCAAAAAGCCCAAAGACAAGAAGAACAAGAAAAACCGCGACCCCCGTTTTAAAGGTTCGCATTCCTAATTTAAATTTCGACTTATCAAACTTATACTTCTTAAAATAACCCATTCATGCATTTCCTTTTACCTTTATTCTAACATATTTTAGAGAAAAGATAATAATGATTACAAGAAATGAAAACAATTTCTTTTCATTCTAAAAGGTTGAAGCTTGTGCCACAAATCTTAACTGCAACCTTCAAGTACTGCTGTGAGCAATCAGCTACTGCAGTCATAATTTATGATGACATAAATTTGAGACTGGAAATTTTTTGTTCCAGTCTCCTTTAGAATTATTGTTCCGTAAGTGCTGCAAGAGCTGGCAGTACTTTATCTTTACCTCCACTGATTTTCTTAGCTCACTTCGTTTCGCAGAAAATCTAGCGTGTGCACTAGAAAAGAGCTGACATCCAGCTCTTTTCATCTACTTATAGCGTAATAGCTGAATGGCAGTTCACTTCGCTAAGCTCGTGACCAACCTATTCAGCCTTGCAGGGTTCAACTCTTCCAGTAGATGAGTTGAAGTTGTCCCCTAAAAATCAGAAATGACACTCAACGAAATCATAGATTTCTGACTGACCGCCTTATTTTTCTGTAAGAGCAGCCAATCCTGGCAATACTTTACCTTCAAGAAGCTCCATGCTTGCGCCTCCGCCTGTAGAAATCCATGAGAATTTGTCTGCACGACCAAGGTTGATAGCTGCCGCTGCTGAGTCACCACCACCGATAATAGATTTCACGCCTGGTTGTTTCACGATAGCATCCATGACACCGATTGTACCAGCTTGGAAGTCAGGATTTTCAAAGACACCCATTGGACCATTCCAAACAACTGTTTTCGCACCAGTCAATTCTCGTTCAAACTTAGCGATTGATTTAGGACCGATATCAAGACCTAAGAAACCTGGGTCTACCGCTTCACCTTCGGTGTCTTTTACTTCAGTATAGTCCGCAAAAGCATTGGCTTCTTTTGAGTCAACTGGCAAAATGAGTTTACCGTTTGCTTTTTCAAGGAGAGCTTTTGCAATATCTAATTTATCTTCTTCTACAAGTGAGCTACCGATTTCGATACCTTGTGCTTTGTAGAAAGTATACGTCATACCGCCACCGATAAGGACTTTATCAGCTTTTTCAAGAAGATTTTCGATAACACCAATCTTGTCTGATACTTTAGAACCACCAAGGATGGCTACGAATGGACGAACTGGATTTTCAACAGCTTCTTTGATATAAGCAATTTCGTTTTCAAGAAGGAAACCTGCAACTGCTTTCTCAACGTTTGCTGAGATACCTACGTTAGATGCGTGAGCACGGTGAGCTGTACCAAATGCATCATTTACAAAGATGCCGTCTCCAAGGCTTGCCCAATATTTACCAAGTTCTGGATCGTTTTTAGATTCTTTCTTGCCGTCAACATCTTCAAAACGAGTGTTTTCAACAAGAAGAACTTCACCATCTTTAAGGGCATTGATAGCCGCTTCAAGATCTGCTCCACGAGTTACTCCTGGAAGGAAAGCAACATCTTGACCTAATTTTTTAGCTAAATCATCCGCAACTGGTGCAAGAGATTTTCCTTCTTTATCAGCTTCTTCTTTCACACGTCCAAGGTGAGAGAAAAGAATAGCACGTCCACCATGTTCAAGGATATACTTGATTGTTGGAAGAGCAGCTGAGATACGGTTGTCGTTTGTGATAACTCCGTCTTTAAGCGGCACATTGAAATCAACGCGAACAAGGACTTTTTTGCCTTTCAATTCAACGTCTTTAACAGTAAGTTTTGCCATGTTACAAAAACTCCTTTTTCTATTTTATACGAAACTATTATATCATATTTTCTAAAAGTTTTCTTGATATAAAGAAAGTTTTCACAAAATAATTTGACTAAAATATGAAATCTAAATAATAAAGAGCCGAGAAGGCTCGACTCTTTATTATTCTACTGGAGTGGTTTCTTCCACAGGTTCTGTTACAGTTGTATCTTCGATAATTTCAACTTCATTGACAGCTTGCGGTTCAAGGTTACGGTAACGAGCCATACCTGTACCAGCTGGGATAATTTTACCAATAATAACATTTTCCTTGAGACCAAGCAAGTGGTCTTTCTTACCACGGATAGCCGCGTCTGTAAGGACACGAGTGGTTTCTTGGAAGGAAGCAGCTGACAAGAAACTGTTTGTTTCAAGAGATGCTTTAGTAATTCCCATGAGGACTGGACGAGCAGTCGCAGGAACTCCTCCAGAGATAACCACATCTCGGTTAGCATCAGTAAAGTCTGTGATATCCATGAGTGTACCCATGAGAAGATCTGTATCTCCTGGATCCATGACACGCACTTTGCGAATCATCTGGCGAACCATTACCTCAATGTGTTTGTCACCGATTTCTACCCCTTGGCTACGGTAAACTTTTTGTACTTCAGCAAGCAAGTAAGTTTCAACAGACAAGACATCACGAACAGCCAGCAAGTGCTTAGGCTGGATAGATCCTTCTGTCAGAGCAGCGCCACGAGAGATTTTATCCCCTACTGTTACTTTCATACGAGCTGTAAATGGTACTACATATTCCCCTTCACCAGTTGCACCTTTAACAAAGACTTTCTTAGTCCGAGTAGAAGCGTCTTCTTCAATTGCAGTTACTTCGCCTTTAACTTCAGTAATAACTGCTTCCCCTTTCGGATTGCGGGCTTCAAAGATTTCTTGAACACGAGGAAGACCTTGTGTGATATCGGTATTAGACGCAACACCACCCGTGTGGAAAGTACGCATTGTAAGCTGTGTACCAGGTTCACCGATAGATTGAGCAGCAATCGTTCCGACCGCCTCACCGACTTCAACCGCATCGCCCGTTGCCAGGTTGATACCGTAACAACGACGGCAAACTCCATGACGTGTATTACATGTAAAGACAGAGCGAATAGTGACTTCTTCGACACCAGCGCTAACAATTTCATGCGCCATATCTTCTGTAATTAATACATCTGGACCAACGATGATTTCGCCTGTTTCAGGATGTTTAACAGATTTCTTCGTATAACGACCAATCAAGCGTTCTTCTAATGGTTCAATCATTTCTTTACCATCAGTAATTGAGCGGATAACAAGACCACGATCGGTTCCACAGTCGTCTTCACGGATAATCACATCTTGCGCCACATCAACCAAACGGCGAGTCAGATAACCTGAGTCAGCTGTTTTAAGGGCTGTATCAGTCATCCCTTTACGAGCACCGTGAGTAGAGAAGAACATTTCCAAAACAGACAAACCTTCACGGAAGTTAGATAGAATAGGTAATTCCATGATACGGCCATTAGGAGCAGCCATCAAACCACGCATACCAGCAAGTTGTGAGAAGTTAGAAATGTTACCACGGGCTCCAGAATCCATCATCATAACGATTGGATTCTTAGGATCTTGGTTGGCAACCAAACGTTTTTCCAATTTTTCACGAGCTGCACGCCATTCAGCAGTAACTGCATTGTAGCGTTCATCGTCTGTAATCATACCACGGCGGAATTGTTTGGTGATTTGTTCCACACATTTGTGAGACTCTTCGATAATTTCTGCCTTATCTTCAACAACCGGAATATCAGCAATCCCTACTGTCAAGCCTGCTAACGTTGAATGATGATAGCCGAGATCTTTCAGACGGTCAAGGAAAGCAGATGTTTCAGTTGTACGGAAACGTTTGAAGATTTCAGCAATGATATTCCCAAGATTTTTCTTCTTGAATGGTACATTTAATTCTAGCTTACTGATAGCTTCTTTGACATCTTGACCAGGTTCTAAGAAATACTTAGCTGGCACACCTTCTGCCATGTTTGAAGCATTTGGTTCTTGCAAATATGGCAATTCATCTGGCATGATATCATTAAAAAGAATCTTACCCACTGTTGTCAAGAGGATCTTGTGTTTTTGATTTTCTGTCCATGGTTTGTTTAAACTATCCGTTGCAATCCCAACACGCGTATGTAAGTGAACATAGCCATTACGGAGAGCCATTACAGCTTCATCACGGTCTTTAAAGACCATTCCTTCTCCTTCACGACCAGCTTCTTCCATAGTCAGGTAGTAGTTCCCCAAGACCATATCCTGTGAAGGGGTTACTACTGGCTTCCCGTCTTTTGGATTGAGAATGTGTTCGGCTGCCAGCATGAGAATCCGTGCTTCTGCTTGAGCTTCTTCTGACAAGGGCACGTGGATAGCCATTTGGTCTCCGTCAAAGTCGGCATTATAAGCCTCACACACAAGTGGGTGCAAACGAAGAGCCTTCCCGTCAATCAAGACTGGCTCAAATGCTTGAATTCCTAATCTGTGAAGCGTCGGTGCGCGGTTAAGGAGCACTGGGTGTTCTTTAATCACATCTTCTAAAATATCCCAGATGCGTTCATCATTCCGTTCTACCAAGCGCTTAGCAGCTTTGACATTTTGCACAATATCACGCGCGACAATTTCACGCATGACAAATGGTTTGAAGAGTTCAATAGCCATTTCACGTGGCACACCACATTGGTACATCTTGAGTGTCGGACCAACTGCAATAACCGAACGTCCTGAGAAGTCAACCCGTTTACCCAGCAAGTTTTGACGGAAACGACCTTG
This sequence comes from Streptococcus sp. HMSC066F10, assembly GCF_001813805.1. Taxonomy (NCBI): domain Bacteria; kingdom Bacillati; phylum Bacillota; class Bacilli; order Lactobacillales; family Streptococcaceae; genus Streptococcus; species Streptococcus sp. HMSC066F10. Next base: position 18,758 of record NZ_KV813950.1, on the reverse strand, counting down.
TTTTCCTTTGAGCATGTGGCTCAATGATTTGAGCGGGCGGCTACCTGGTCCAGTAATAGGACGACCACGACGACCATTGTCAATCAAAGCATCAACCGCTTCTTGCAACATCCGCTTTTCATTTTGCACGATGATTCCAGGAGCATTTAGTTCCAAAAGACGTGCTAAACGATTATTCCGATTGATAACACGACGGTAAAGGTCGTTCAGGTCAGAAGAGGCAAAACGTCCACCGTCCAACTGAAGCATTGGACGTAAGTCTGGCGGAATAACTGGCAAGATGTTTAAGACCATCCATTCTGGCTTGTTACCAGATTTTTGAAAGGCATCTAAAACATCCAAACGACGAATAGCCTTGACACGTTTTTGTCCAGTTGCCGTTTTTAATTCATCTTTGAGCTCTGCAATTTCTTTTTCCAAATCTACTTGTTTCAAGAGATCTTGAATTGCTTCAGCACCCATTTTTGCAACAAAGGAGCCTTGACCATATTCACGTAAGCGTTCACGATACTCCCGCTCCGTCATAATGGATTTGTGCTCAAGTGGTGTATCTTTAGGATCAATCACCACATAAGCTGCAAAATAGATGACTTCCTCAAGGGCACGAGGGCTCATGTCCAAGGTCAAGCCCATTCGGCTTGGGATTCCTTTAAAATACCAAATATGAGAAACAGGTGCTTTCAACTCAATATGTCCCATACGTTCACGACGAACTTTAGTACGAGTTACTTCAACACCACAACGGTCACAAATGATTCCTTTATAACGAATCCGTTTATATTTTCCACACGCACATTCCCAGTCTTTCGTAGGACCAAAGATGACTTCATCAAAAAGCCCTTCGCGTTCTGGTTTTAGTGTGCGGTAGTTAATTGTTTCAGGTTTCTTCACTTCTCCATAAGACCAAGAGCGGACTTTACTAGGAGAAGCTAGGGTGATTTGCATACTTTGAAAACGATTTACATCAACCACTATTTCTTACCTTTCTTTATTATCTATTGAATCAGTTCTTATTCTTTCCCTTCAGCATCAAAAGCGGCTTTTGCTTCTTGTGCTGCTTTTTCACGCGCTTTTTCAAGGTCATCTACGTGAATCACATCGTCATCCATGCCTTCATCCAAGTCACGAAGTTCTACTTCATTGTCGTCTTCATCAAGGACACGCATGTCAAGACCAAGTGATTGCAATTCTTTTACAAGGACACGGAAGGATTCTGGAACACCTGGTTTTGGAATTGGCTTACCTTTGGTAATGGCTTCATAAGCTCTCAAACGACCATTGATGTCATCTGACTTGTAAGTCAAGATTTCTTGAAGGACATTAGAAGCACCGTAGGCTTCAAGAGCCCAAACTTCCATTTCTCCAAAACGTTGTCCACCAAACTGTGCTTTACCACCAAGAGGTTGTTGCGTAACGGTTGAATAAGGACCAACGGAACGGGCATGGAGCTTATCATCAACCATGTGGTGGAGTTTGATCATGTACATGACACCAACGGACACACGGTTATCAAACGGTTCTCCAGTACGTCCATCATAAAGGATTGTCTTAGCATCGCTATCCATACCTGCTTCACGAACGGTTTCCCAAAGATCATCTGAGCTAGCTCCGTCAAAGACTGGCGTTGCAATGTGGATACCAAGGTTGCGAGCAGCCATACCGAGGTGCAATTCCATAACTTGTCCGATATTCATACGTGACGGCACCCCAAGAGGATTCAACATGATATCAACTGGTGTCCCGTCTGGAAGATACGGCATATCCTCAACTGGAACAATGCGGGAAACAACCCCTTTGTTTCCGTGGCGTCCGGCCATCTTATCTCCAACGCGGATTTTCCGTTTTTGAGCGATATAAACACGTACCAACATGTTGACACCGGATTGCAATTCATCACCGTTCGCACGAGTAAAGATTTTCACATCACGGACAACACCTGCACCACCGTGTGGTACACGAAGGGAGGTATCACGCACTTCACGAGACTTATCACCAAAAATTGCATGAAGCAGGCGTTCTTCAGCGGATAAGTCTTTTTCACCTTTCGGCGTTACTTTACCGACAAGAATGTCGCCTTCTTTTACCTCAGCACCAATGCGGATAATTCCCATCTCGTCAAGGTCTCTCAAAGCATCTTCCCCGACGTTTGGAATTTCGCGCGTGATTTCTTCAGGTCCGAGCTTTGTATCACGTGTTTCTGATTCAAATTCTTCCAAGTGAACAGATGTGTAAATATCGTCTTTCACTAAACGTTCACTCATGATAACGGCATCTTCAAAGTTGTAACCTTCCCATGTCATATAAGCAACGATTGGATTTTGTCCAAGTGCCATTTCACCTTTTTCCATAGAAGGTCCGTCTGCGATAAAATCACCTTTTTCAACTGTATCGCCAACTTTTACCAGCGTGCGTTGGTTGTAAGAAGTACCTGAGTTAGAACGGCGGAATTTCGTAATATGATAGACATCAAGTGAACCGTCTTCACGACGAACTTCAACTTTGGCTGCATCAGAATACACAACTTTACCGTCGTGTTGGGCAATAATCGCCGCACCAGAGTCATGAGCTGCTTGGTATTCCATACCAGTACCAACATATGGTGCATGCGGATCAATCAACGGTACCGCCTGACGTTGCATGTTGGCACCCATGAGAGCACGGTTTGAGTCGTCATTTTCAAGGAAAGGAATACATGCTGTCGCAACCGCAACTACCTGCTTAGGCGATACATCCATGAAGTCTACTTGATCTGAAGGAAATTCTTGGTTGTTCCCTTGGTGACGTCCCATGACAATCGCTTCTGCAAAACGACCATCTTCTGTTAATTTAGAATTTGCTTGCGCTACGATAAATTCATCTTCTTCGTCCGCTGTCAACCAAACGATTTCATTGGTGACCAGACCTGTTTCACGATTCACTTTACGATACGGCGTTTGGATAAATCCATATTTATTCAAATGACCATAAGAAGACAAGTTATTGATCAAACCAATGTTTGGTCCTTCAGGCGTTTCAATCGGGCACATACGACCATAGTGGGTATAGTGCACGTCACGCACTTCATATCCAGCACGGTCACGAGTCAAACCACCAGGTCCTAAGGCTGACAAACGACGTTTGTGAGACAACTCAGAAAGTGGGTTGTGTTGGTCCATGAATTGAGACAATTGAGATGAACCAAAGAATTCTTTGATAGCTGCTGTGACTGGGCGGATGTTGATAATTTGTTGCGGTGTCAAAACTTCATTGTCCTGAACAGACATACGTTCACGGACATTACGTTCCATACGAGAAAGTCCAAGACGTACTTGGTTTGCAAGCAATTCACCAACTGCACGGATACGACGATTTCCAAGGTGGTCGATATCATCCACACGACCGATACCTTCTGCCAAGTTGAGGAAATAGCTCATCTCTGCAAGGATATCCGCAGGAGTTACAACACGAACCTTGTCGTCTGGATTAGCATTCCCAATAATAGTTACCACGCGATCTGGATCAGTTGGTGCCACGACTTTAAATTTTTGAAGAACGACTGGATCTGTCAATACAGCTGCATCATTTGGAATATAAGTAATTTTATTCAAATCTCCATCCAAATAGTCTGCAATACTATCAATGACACTACGCGTCATAACCGTTCCAGCTTCAACCAAGATTTCACCTGTTTCTGGATCTATCAAAGGCTCTGCAATCGTTTGATTTAACAAACGTGTTTTAATGTTTAATTTTTTATTGATTTTATAACGACCAACTGCCGCCAAGTCGTAACGATGTGGATCAAAGAAACGAGCGACCAATAGACTACGTGAACTATCAGCTGTTTTAGGCTCACCTGGACGAAGACGTTCATAGATTTCTTTAAGCGCTTCATCCGTACGTGAATCCATTGGATTTTTATGAATATCCTTTTCAATCGTGTTGCGAACGAGATCGCTGTCGCCGAAAATGTCAAAGATTTCATCATCGCCAGAAAAACCAAGCGCACGAACAAGTGTCGTAAACGGAATCTTACGAGTACGGTCAATCCGAGTATAAGCAATATCTTTTGAGTCTGTTTCCAGCTCTAACCAAGCTCCACGGTTTGGAATGACGGTTGAACCATACCCAACCTTCCCATTTTTGTCTACTTTATCATTGAAGTAAACACCTGGAGAACGAACGAGCTGTGATACGATAATCCGCTCACCACCGTTGATGATAAACGTTCCCATTTCTGTCATGATTGGAAAATCGCCAAAGAAGACTTCTTGCGTCTTGATTTCGCCGGTTTCTTTATCGATTAAACGGAACGTCACAAAAATAGGTGCAGAATAGCTGGCATCATGGATACGTGCTTCTTCTAAAGTGTATTTAGATTCTTTAATTTCATAACCAACAAACTCTAGCTCCATTGTATCTGTAAAGTTTGAGATAGGAAGTACATCTTCAAATACTTCTTTCAAACCATGGTCAAGAAAATCTTTGAATGAATCTGTCTGGATTTCAATCAAATTTGGTAAATCAAGAACTTCCTTGATTCTTGAAAAACTACGACGAGTACGGTGTTTCCCGTATTGAACTTCATGTCCTGCCAAGTTTTTTACTCCTTCTTCTTTCTACATTCTCTATTACATGATAGAGTAGCAATATTCATTTATCCTTTTTGAGTAATTTTCAGAATCTTTAAGTTTTGATGACAAACGACAAAGATCCCAAAAATAGGCACAAAAAGAGCAGCTAAATCTGACTCTAAAAGTATGATTTAACTGCTGTAAGCTTTATATGGACAATATTTCAAATAAAGCAGACGACAAATTATTAGTAATATTATACCTTATTTAACTCTGCTTTTCAAGTTTTTTACTTATGAAAGTGTTTTTATTTACCTTTATTTAGCGTCCGCCTAAAAGTGCTGCCCAAGCTTTTTGATAATCACTATCTGTACCACCGATTCCAAATTTATAGGTAGTCATCGGAGCACCGTTTTTTGCCCAATAGCTAGTAACTGTCTGTCCGGTCAGGTTCATACTGCGATCATTGACTGTTACTGCGCCAGCTCGTTCACCCGTTGCTTTAAGAACATTGGACTTAATGACACTAGAATCTAGATTGAACTTGTCACCAACTCCCCAGAGACTTGGGTCGGCTTGATAAATTGCATTTACTAGTTGAGCCATATACTGCGCATTGTTGTTGTAACCAGTCAAAGCTGCCATTGAAGCATTATTGTCATGACCAATCCAACCACCTAACGTTAATTTAGGAGTGGATACCATGAGCCACATGTCACCATTACTGTTAGTCGTACCCGTTTTCCCAATCCAATCAGCACTAGCTAAACCGCTATTAATCTGCGTTAAACGAGATTTGAAGGTCGTCGTAGCACCCGAACTCAATACCCCACGCATAAGACTTTGCATAATCGTCGCCGTTGCCTTAGAGTAAACCTGAACAGGTTTTGCTTTGTGTTCATAGACAGCTTTCCCGTTTTTTGTCGTAATCTTTTCAATCATATAGCGCTCTTGGTATGCCCCATTATTGGCTAAAGTTTGGAAACCATTGGTGTGTTGGGCGACAGATACTTCAATACCTCCTCCCATTGGCAGACTTTCAATATCATAATTTTCAATTTGATAGCCCATTTTCTCCATGTACCCTTGGACATTAACTCCTTTGTCACGAAGCAATTTATAAGTCCAATAAGCTGGAATGTTCCAAGAAGTATTCAAAGCTTCCTGCAAATCCATCATGGCTGTACCACGGCTATCTACGTGCATAATTGGCTCACCGCTAGAGAAATTTGCAGGGTAGTTAGACAGCATACTGGCACTTCCCATAAGCCCTTGGTCTATGGCAATACCATAGGCTAAAATCGGCTTAATGGTTGAGCCTGGTGAGCGCTCTGTATCAAATGCATGGTTGTTCTGGTTAGAAGCATAATCACGTCCTCCCACAAACCCCAAAATAGCTCCTGTACGATTATCCATGAGGACATTTCCAGATTCGACTGCACCTGTTCCATCATCTAAGACACTACCAAAATTAGCTACTGCATTTTGCATTGCATTATGCACATTCTTATTAATAGTTGTGGTGACAGTGTAGCCGCCTTCACTCAACTCTTTCGCAGCTAGTTCTCTGTAAGCTTTCACTGTTGCATCATTTTTCAACTCTTGCTGTGAAACATTGTCACGTTTGATTAAGTAATCATACATTGCTTTTTGAGCTTCTTTCATAGCAACGTAATATAGATAGTCATGTGTTCTTGCTGAAGTCGTATCACTTGGTAAAAAGTCTCGTTTTAAATCATAATCTTTATACAATTGGTACTCGTCTTTACTAATCGCACCTGTCCGGTACATATTGTAAATAACATTTTTCGAACGATTGAGACCAAAAGTCATATCTTTAGCACTTTTCAGGCTACCGTCAGCTGCATAAGGAGAGTAAACAATCGGACTTTGTGGTAAACCGGCAATAAAAGCTGCTTGAGGAATTGTCAATTTGCTGGCAGGAACTCCAAAAATTCCTTGTGCAGCTTCTTCCACACCAGCAATATTTTGCCCTTTGTTATTTCTCCCAAACGGTGCCACATTCAAATAAGTCGTTAAAATATCGTCTTTGCTCATGTAGCGTTCTAAAGCCAACGCATCAATGATTTCTGATGCTTTACGACTAAAGGTTGGAGCATCGCCGACAACTTGTTGCTTGATTAACTGTTGTGTTAAGGTAGAACCACCACTTGAGGAACCAATCCCTACAACAGATCCTAGCGTAGCCCGCAAAACAGCTTTTGTGACAACCCCATTGTGCTTCCGAAAATTCTCATCTTCTGTCGCAATGACCGCTTTTTTCACATTGTCAGAAATATCTTTACTCTTAATTGGCACTCGCAACAAATCACTATCAATGGCTGAAATGGAGCTGCCGTCAGCATATTTTAATTCAGAAATGGTTGAAATATCTTGAATTTTTTTGATAAACTCTTCTTTTTTAGGAGTTTCAACCTTGTCAAAGATTCGTGCACCATAGCCTAATGCAATGCCTCCACCAAACAAGCAACCTAAAAGAACAAACACAAAAAAGACATTTGATAATAATTTCAGAGTACGAAGGACAGTCCCGCCAACACTCCAAAGTGTCCAGCTTTCTTTTTCATTTTTGCTCGGACGCTTCGTTTGAAAAAGTTTTTCAAACAATCGTTTGATCTTTTCAAAAACTTGTTTACTCATTCTTTCTCCTTGAACTTTCTCTGACTATTATAGCAAATTTATGAAACTTCTGACAACAGGAAAGGAAATCCTTGGCTATAATCATTGTTTTTTTAAATTATTTTTGCAATTTTACTACATTCTAATGGCTGTTTGTGATACAATGTTACAATAACTAGAAATTTTATAAAGGAGAGACAGACATGCACATTTTTGATGAGCTAAAAGAACGTGGTTTGGTTTTTCAAACAACTGACGAAGAAGCGTTGCGCAAAGCCTTAGCGGAAGGAAATGTTAGTTTTTATTCTGGCTATGATCCAACAGCTGACAGCCTGCACCTCGGTCATCTTGTACCAATCCTTGTCATGAAACATTTACAGTTGGCAGGTCACAAACCCTACGCTCTCGTCGGCGGTGCAACTGGCTTAATTGGCGATCCATCATTTAAAGATACCGAGCGGAGTTTACAAACAAAAGACACAGTTGAGGGCTGGGTACGGAGCATTCAAGCGCAAGTATCTCGTTTTCTTGACTTTGAAAATGGTGACAACAAGGCTGAAATGGTCAACAACTACGACTGGTTCTCTGATATTAGTTTTATTGACTTTCTGCGCGATGTCGGAAAATATTTCACCGTCAACTACATGATGAGTAAAGAATCCGTAAAAAAACGAATTGAAACAGGGATTTCTTATACCGAGTTTGCTTACCAAATCATGCAAGGCTATGACTTTTTTGAGCTAAATCGCCAATACGGTGTCACTTTACAAATCGGTGGTTCTGACCAATGGGGCAATATGACTGCTGGTACTGAACTGCTTCGTCGGAAGGCAGACAAAACAGCTCACGTTATTACAGTGCCCCTTATCACAGACGCAACCGGTAAGAAATTTGGTAAGTCAGAAGGCAACGCTGTATGGCTCAATGCTGATAAGACCAGTCCTTACGAAATGTACCAATTCTGGATGAATGTCATGGACGCTGATGCCGTTCGTTTCCTTAAAATTTTCACTCTTCTTCCGCTTGATGAAATCGAAGAAATCGGGAAACAATTTGAAGCAGCTCCACATGAACGTTTGGCACAAAAAATCTTAGCGCGAGAAGTCGTTACACTCGTGCACGGTGAAAAAGCCTACAAAGAAGCACTCAATATCACCGAGCAGCTTTTTGCCGGAAATATCAAAAATCTTTCTGTCAAAGAGCTGAAACAAGGTCTCCGTGGTGTGCCAAATTATCAAGTGAACGCAGATGACAATCTCAATATCGTAGAGCTTTTGGTAACAGCTGGCGTTGTCAATTCTAAACGCCAAGCGCGTGAAGATGTCCAAAATGGTGCTATTTATGTCAATGGTGAGCGCATTCAAGCCCTTGACTACAGATTAACGGACGCTGACAAATTAGAAAATGAACTCACCGTTATACGTCGTGGTAAGAAAAAATATTTTGTTTTGACTTACTAAATAGGAAAGAGAGCAATCAACTACTACATCGTTGGTCTATTGCGCTATATACTTTGAAGCTGGAGACTTTTCGCTCCAGCTTCTTTTCATTCTTACTTAGCAAAAAGCATATTACCATAGTGCTTGCTTTAGCTCCAACCGCTTTAAAAGTGTGGTTCATTTTAAAATTCCCTTTCTTTATCTACTTGTCAAAGCATTTCTCACATGTTACACTAGTCAGAGAAATTTATGAAAGAGAAAACGCATGAAATCCAAACTTAAACGTTTTGAAACAGCTACTTTCTTTGCTTGCCCTTTTTGTCAGCAAGCCTTGTTTTTATCAGAAAATAGTCTCAAATGCAAGAACCATCATTCCTTCGACTTGGCAAAGTTTGGCTATGTCAACTTGGCTCCACAGGTGAAGCAATCAAAAGACTACGATAAATCCAACTTTAAAAATCGACAATTGATTCTCGAAGCAGGATTTTACCAGCCAATTTTGAAGAAATTACTAGAAATTTTATCATCTTTACCACAACATGGTAATCTGCTGGACATTGGTTGCGGAGAAGGCTATTATGCTCGAAATTTGCAAGCACAATTGCCAGATAAACATATCTATGCATTCGATTTGTCAAAAGAGTCTATTCAACTAGCAGCCAAAAGTGACCACAGCCTGACGGTAAATTGGTTTGTTGGAGATCTGGCACACATCCCTATTCAAGATGCTAGCATGGATATGATTTTAGACATCTTCTCTCCTGCCAATTACCAAGAATTTCAGCGTGTATTGCAGAAAAACGGCTTGCTGATTAAAGTTATTCCCAATAGCCAACACTTGCAAGAAATCCGAGGTATTGTAGCTGATAAATTAACAAACACGAATTATTCCAATCACAAAATCATTGAGCATTTTGAAGAAGCCTTTACCATTACAAATTCTTATGACGTTGCAGCCACTTTCAACTTGAGAGAAAACGAAAAAGCGGCACTTCTTCATATGACACCGCTTCTCTTTAATATTGACATTGATAAAATAGATTGGTCACCATTAACTGGCATCACGATTGCTGCAAAGATTTTAGTTGGCCAACAAAAATAAACGAAAAAGAGGTAGAAACAGATTGCTGCGAGATACAGCAGTCTATTCAACCTCTTTTTATATGCGTCGATTAAAAGCTAACCAAATCATTCCCAAAGCTAAAACAATATAAGCAATCAACGCCAATAACCGTTGTCCCACTTGATAAGCTCTTCTTTCCCCACAGACTGGAAAAATAACAGCACAGAGAGCGCCTCCGACTGCACCACCTAAGTGTCCTGCCAGACTAATTCCCGGTGTCAAGCTCAACACCAAGTTCATAACTAGAAGAACTAAGTATGACTGACCAAGTTGCTGAATGTAAGGATTTCGCACCGCATAGCGCAAAGTAATAATAGCACCAAAAATCCCAAACAAAGATGTAGAGGCACCTGCAGCCACAGCACTTGGAGTGAAAAAGAAGACAAAGACATTTCCTAAAATACCAGACATCAGATAAAGAAACAGAAAATTCCACGAGCCAAAAATATGCTCAGATTGTCGTCCGATAAAATACAGCGTAATCATATTCATCACAAAATGCTCCAAGCCGATATGAACAAAAATCGCCGATACCAAGCGCCAAATCTGACTTGGAAAATATTGAATCGTTCGACCATTCATTGCCCCAAATTCATAAATCGTTTGGGTACTAGCATAATTAAAGCCACGCAACAGAAACATTGTTAGGAAAACTCCTGTCGTGATAAGCAACAATAAACTCGTCACTGGATAACGTTTATCATAAATTTTATTCACAAATCAATACCTCCTGAACGGGAATATCACAATTGTCTGGTTGAAAATCAACTAACTGGTAAGGATAAATTGTACTTACTGTCATCCCTTTAAAATCAGCCAAATAGCGGTCATAATAGCCGCCTCCATAGCCAATCCGATAGCCTTTTTTGTTAAAAGCAACACCCGGAACATGTATCAAATCAATATGAGATTTTTCCACCGCTCGTTCACTTCTTGGTTCCCAGATACCAAAAACAGTCAATTCCAAGTCATTGGGATTATAATCTACAAAAGTCATGCGCCCTTCGGGATAAGTCTTAGGGACCAAAACCCGCTTGTCATCTGCTTGAGCCTGCCTGATGAAAATCCTTGTATCAAACTCGTGTGGCAAAGATAAATAAGTAGCAACTGTTCTAGCTTGTTGATAAGCAGAAGATTCCAGCAAGTACTGAGTGAGCAAAGCATCTCTCTGCTGTTTTACTATCAATTCCTGCTCTTTCATTTTTCTGACTATAGTTTTGCGCAAATCTGCCTTCATTTATCTTCTCCTCAATCAGAAACATTATCAACATTCTCAGCCCATTATTCATTAACTTTTGCACTTAAAAACTTCCCAAATTTTTCAATAGCAAAAGGCAGCGCTGCTTCATCTGGCGCCATTTTAGGATGATGAAGTGCGTAAGGACTATCAATTCCCAGCCAGAACATCACACCCTTGACTTTACTGAGCAGATAGCCAAAGTCCTCACCGGTCATTGCGGGTGAAATATCAATCATGTGCACGCCATTCTCTTTTTGGAAAAAATTCATGCATTGAGCAGCTAATTCAGGATGATTTTCCACAGGAAGATAACCGCCTTGTTTCAGCTCCAACTCAAGCTCTACACCAAACGACTGCGCTACTCCTTCAGCGATTTCCCGCAAGCGTTTTTGAGTGAGCAAATTCATCTCCTGCGTCAACGTTCGAATGGTTCCATGCAAAAAAGCAGTTTCAGCAATCACATTATTCGTCGTTCCAGCATGGAATTCGCCAAAGGTGACGACAGCTCCTTCAATTGGATCCACATTGCGACTCACAATGGTCTGAACCTGAGTGATAAAATAGCTGGCTGCTACCAAAGCGTCATTAGCATTATGTGGAAATGCAGCATGACCACCCTTGCCCTTAAAGGTTAATTTGACTTCACAAGTCCCTGCAAAAAGTGTACTGGTATTCGTAGCAATATCTCCTACCTTGAGATCAGACCGAACATGAAGCCCATAAAATTCATCTGGCAACCAGTCACCAAAGGCTTCGTCCTCATACATCAGCATGCCCCCAGCTTCATTTTCCTCAGCTGGTTGGAAAAGAAAAAGTAGATTATTCTTAGGCTGCTCAGTAGTTAGTTGCTCCAACAAACCCAGAGCGATTGTCATGTGCATATCATGCCCACAGGCATGCATACGTCCCTCATGTTGACTAGCAAAGGCAAACCCTGTCTCCTCAACAATCGGCAAACCATCAATATCTGTCCGCCAGCCAATCGTCTTAGCAGGTGTACTGCCTTTGACAAAGACCAAAATTCCCGTACGCCAAGTCCGAATCTCAACGAAATCCAAGCCAGCAGTCAACTCATCAATTATTCTCATCAGATAGGCATGAGTCTTATACTCTTCCAGTCCAATTTCCGGAATTTGATGCAAGTCTCGGCGAATTTTTTGATAATCAATCATACATTTCCCTCTTTAAAGTGTCCGAAGAGCGTCTTCCAATGCTGTTTTCTGCTGGGTTTGTTCATCAATTTTCTTAATCACACGCGCAGGCACACCGGCTACAACAACATTTTCTGGCACATCTTTCGTCACAATAGCCCCTGCAGCGACGACAGAACCATTGCCAATCTGCACTCCTTCAATAACGACAGCATTAGCCCCTATCAAGACATTGTCCCCCACTCGGACAGGATCTGCGCTGGCAGGCTCAATGACACCGGCAAGAACAGTCCCAGCACCCACGTGGCTGTTTTTTCCAACAATAGCTCGACCACCCAAAACGGCTCCCATATCAATCATCGTTCCAGCACCAATTTCAGCTCCGATATTGATAACAGCTCCCATCATAATCACAGCATTATCACCGATTTCCACCTGGTCGCGGATAATAGCTCCTGGCTCAATCCGAGCATTGACCTCACGCTTGTCTAACAACGGCACGGCAGAATTTCGAGCATCCTGCTCCACCACATAGGTTTTATTCTCTTCTAGGTTAACCAAAAGAGGTTTAATTTTCTCCCAGTCACCAAAGAGAACATTGCCCAATTTGACAACTGAATTCGGCACTTCGCCCGCTAGTTTTCCTTCAAAAGTCACTTTTACATTTGTCTTTTTCTTAGCATCCGCTATAAACTGAATAATTTCCTGTGCGGTCATTTTAGTAGCTGGCATAAGCATTCCTCACTTTGATTTAGTATTAAGGGGTATTATAACATAAAATCAAGCATTTCATCATATAAAAGCAAAAACACCACAAAGTTCAAATATTGTGATGTTTTTTAGTTAACTTATTGAATAAGTTTCAGCATCTTCTCAATATGCTCAATGGATTTTTCACGTCCAAGCAGGTAAATGGTATCTGGGAGTTCTGGACCGTGCATTTCGCCTGAAACAGCAATACGAATTGGCATGAAGAGATTTTTGCCTTTAATCCCCGTTTCTTTTTGAACCGCTTTGATTTGCGGGAAGATATTTTCTGACTTGAAGTCTTCATCACTCATAGCTTCCAATTTTTCTTTAAAGGCTTTCAAAACCGTTGGTACCGTTTCGCCTGCCATAAACTCTTTTTCTTCTGCCGTTAGCTCTGGGAAATCTTCAAAGAAAAGGTCTGTGAGCGGTACGATTTCATCTACAGACTTCATTTGTGGTTTGTAAAGTTCAACTAATTTTTCAGCTTTGTCAGTCAAACGACCAGCCGCTTCCAAGTAAGGCTTCGCCATATCAAAAATGGTTTCAAAATCCGCATTTTTAATGTATTCATTGCTCATCCAGTCTAATTTCTTTTGGTCAAAAGCAGCCGGAGACTTACTGAGACGATGTTCATCAAAGAGTTGGATCAATTCTTCACGAGAGAAGATTTCATTTTCACCGCCAGGATTCCAGCCAAGGAGGGCAATAAAGTTGAAGACGGCTTCAGGCAGGTAGCCTTTCTTACGGTAATCTTCGATAAATTGAAGCGTATTTGTATCACGTTTGGACAATTTCTTACCCGTTTCGGAGTTAATAATCAAGGTCATGTGACCAAATTGTGGCGCTTCCCAACCGAGCGCTTCGTACACCATGAGCTGCTTAGGGGTATTGGCAATGTGGTCATCTCCACGAATGACATGGGAAATTTTCATCAGATGGTCATCTACTACAACCGCAAAATTATAAGTTGGATAGCCGTCTTTTTTCTGGATAACCCAGTCACCACCGATGTTGCCACCTTCAAATTCAATCTCACCTTTGACAAGATCGTTCCACTTGTAAATACCAGATTCATTGACCACAAGACGGACTGTTGGAACAATGCCTGCTGCTTCACGCTCTGCGATATAAGCTGCTTTTTCATCTTCAGACATTCCCAGATATTCATTGATGTAACGAGGTGTTTCTCCAGCAGCTTCCTGACGCTCACGCTCTGCTGCCAGCTCTTCCTCCGTCACATATGATTTGTAAGCCAAGCCTTTTTCAAGTAACTCATTGATATAGCTTTGGTAAATGTCCAAGCGTTCAGACTGGCGATATTTTTCATGCGTTTCTGGGCTCTCATCCCAATCAATTCCTAACCAACGCAGATTTTCCAACTGCGAACGTTCCCCGTCTTCCACATGACGTTTACGGTCAGTATCTTCAATCCGAATGATAAAAGTTCCGCCGTAGTGACGAGCGTAAAGATAATTAAAGAGCGCAGTCCGCGCATTCCCAATGTGTAACAGTCCCGTTGGACTTGGTGCATAACGCACACGAATTTGATTCGCCAATTGTATATCTCCTAATATTTATCTTATATTTCTAACAGGAAAAACCTGTTTTTATTTCAAACGTTACTATTATACCACATAGTTGTTGAAAAGAAATAACAGAAACGATGAAACTTTATTATTCTTCCAATCATTTACAGAATTTCCTTAGCAATGTAGAAGCCACCGTCTGTCTCACCTAGCAATTCACTGCTCAGTTACACTGACTTACCCAAACACCTTCTTCAACACTTCACCAATCGTTGTTACACCAATAATTTCAATAGTTTCGGGAATGTTCAACCCGTTCAGAGAGTTTTTAGGAGCGTAAACTTTGGTGAAGCCCAGCTTAGCAGCTTCATTGATACGCTGCTCAATGCGATTGACACGGCGGATTTCGCCCGTCAGACCGATTTCACCAATAAAACATTCTTGTGGATTCGTTGGCAAATCTTTATAACTAGAAGCAATTGCAACAGCAACAGCTAAGTCAATGGCTGGCTCATCTAATTTGACACCGCCTGCTGACTTGAGGTAGGCATCTTGATTTTGCAATAATAACCCTGCTCGCTTTTCCAAAACAGCCATAATCAGACTAGCACGATTGAAATCCAATCCTGTCGTTGTCCGCTTGGCATTGCCAAACATGGTCGGTGTCACCAAAGCTTGTACTTCCGCAAGGATTGGACGCGTCCCCTCCATAGTCACCACGATAGAAGAGCCTGTTGCCCCATCTAAACGCTCCTCTAAGAAAACTTGACTAGGATTGAGCACTTCAACCAGCCCACCTGACTGCATCTCAAAAATGCCGATTTCATTCGTAGAGCCGAAGCGATTTTTGACCGCACGCAAAATACGAAAAGTATGCTGTCGCTCACCTTCAAAATAAAGTACCGTATCCACCATGTGTTCCAAGGTTCTAGGTCCAGCCAGCGTTCCTTCCTTGGTCATATGGCCCACGATAAAGGTGGCAATATTGTTGGCTTTTGCCAACTGCATCAGCTCCGCTGTCACTTCTCGGACTTGTGAAACCGACCCTTGCACGCTGGAAATTTCTGGCGAAATAATCGTCTGAATAGAGTCTATAATCAAGAAATCTGGTTTAATTTTTTCAATCTCAGCACGAATCTGCTGCATATTGGTCTCGGCATAAAGATAAAACTCACTGTCAATATCGCCTAATCGCTCCGCACGCAACTTAATCTGCTCAGCAGACTCTTCCCCACTGACATACAATACCGTTCCCTTGTGAGATAGTTGGGTCGAAACCTGCAATAAAAGGGTAGATTTCCCAATACCGGGATCTCCTCCGATTAGAACTAAACTTCCTGGCACCACGCCACCACCCAAGACGCGGTTAAACTCATCCATATCTGTCTTGGTACGGTTGACATTGATAGAAGCCACCTCCGATAACTTCATCGGTCGACTTTTTTCACCTGTCAGAGAAACACGCGCATTCTTAACCTCTGCAACTTCGATCTCTTCTACAAAAGAAGACCAAGCCCCACAGTTAGGACAGCGCCCTAGATACTTGGGCGAATGGTATTCACAATTTTGACAAACAAATGTCGTTTTTTTCTTGGCTATGATAGATTCCTCTTTCTTAATGCCCCGTGCTTCCAAAACCACCTGTCCGCACACCATCTGCTTCATCATTATCAGCAAGCAAGAACGGCGCAAAGACAGCTTGAACGATACGATCTTCTTCTTCTAAAACCACTTCTTGATCTGTAATGTTCTGCATTTGCGCAAAAATGTGCCCTTCATTTCCCGGATTGCCATAGTAATCCCCGTCAATAACGCCCACAGAGTTAATCAAAACCAATCCTTTTTTACGTGGATTAGATGAACGATCATAAAGATAAAGCACTTCACCAGGCTGCATATAAGCCTTGACTCCCGTTGGCACTAATTTAATCTCTTTTGGCGCAATAACTGTGCGCTCTGCTACCTTCAAATCATAGCCAGCCGCATGAGCCGTCTCACGCTTGGGCAGTAAATTTTCATTTGTAAAGCTTGAAACAAGCTCAAAACCACGAATTCGCATATTTTTCTCTTTTCTACTTTTGCTTCCCCTATTATACTAAATTCGTAAACAACACGCAAAATGCAGATCATTCTTCAACCTGCACTTTTTAAGTTATTTCAATTCATTCAAAAATCGAATGACTTGCTCGTTGGCATCCACTTGAGCTTTCACCCCAAAAGGAATGATTGCTCTCGGGGTAGCATGTCCAACATTTAAGTTATATAAAATAGCAATATCTGTATCAATGACATCAAGCAGGATTTGTTTATATTCTCCATAATAAGTTTCATCCATTGGTTTTCCGACAAGAATCCCATTTAAAACAGAAAAAATCCCTGTCGCCTTTAAGGCTTCTAGCATTTTTCGATATAAAATTGGTTCTGGTTTTTCCTCACTGGTTTCCAACAAAAGAATTTTTCCTTCCCACTCTGAAAGACTGGGAAATAGCTGATAGTGAGCACACAGTTCAATCGTATCCTCATGTCTTGTATTATCAAATATCTGATAAAGCGACTCCAAACAGCCTCCTAAAATTTCCCCTTCAAATGTTGCTTTTCCTTTCAGCAATTCAAAGCCTTGATTTTCGTGACGAATCCGTTTCGTTCCTAAGGCTTTTTCACTAAAATCCGTCCTCTCATCATACCAGACATTGCTCGGTCTGATTTCTGAGATAGTCCCTGTTCCAATCAGTTCCTTAAAATATGAAAGCGTATAAGGCAGCATTTCTTCCTCTAACTCACAAACATCAGCAAGAAATGACTGACCATAAAAAGTCTTCACTCCCAACTTATGGAGCATGAAGTGATTCATGGTAGTGTCTGAAAAACCTAAAAATACTTTCTGATTCACAACCTTTTTTAATTGGTTATCTTCAAACAAATAGGGTAGCAATCGATACGTATCATCTCCACCAATAGCACATAAAATCATATCAATTGAAGGATCTTCAAAAGCTTGAATCAAATCTTGCGCTCTCGATTTAGGATGGTCTTTCAGATAATCCATTCCCTTTTGTGCATGCTCTAAAAACGTCACTTCAAGTCCCAAGTCTTTCAAGCGTTTCAATCCCAGCTTAAACTCATGTCTAACGAAACTTTCTCCTATAATCCCGCTTGATAAACTGACAATTCCTACTTTCTTTATCATCTAATCTCCTCCCTTACTGATAATTTGAATCATTATATAACAAAATACAATCACCTAAAATGCTAAATGACCAATATTCACAAAACAAAACATACTAAGATTAGTAGTGAAGAAATCTCCGACGGGAGATTTCCTCACTGCTTTTTCTTTATGTTAAAGTAGAGGTGTCTTGTTAAGTCGAGGGTCTTTTTGACGCTAGACGTCGTACACAAAACTGGCAAGACACCTGTTTTAGGAAGAATGTTATCAAAGTATGTGGGACGTTCAACGTCGAGTATTGAAAATAACATCACTAAAACAAGGAGTCATTCAAGACAAAGAGGTAATTTCATGAGAGTTGTTTTCGGGATTGACGTGAGCAAGGCAAGCTCAGCGGTAGCGATTTTAGTGAATGGGGAGAAAGTTCATGGCTACACCATGTCCAACGATACCATTGAATTTGCACGTCTCTTGAGCGATTTAAAAACCGTTCAACACCCTGAAATCATCTTTGAGGCACTGGGGTCTATTCACGGCGCCTTCAGGCATTTCTTGAGGAAAATGGCTATGCTTATACACGGCTCAATCCTCTGGAAGCCAAGAAATAACTAGACAGCTTGCGTGTCCGTAAAACAGATAAAATCGATGCAGAGAAGTTAGCACAGTCACAATTTATCTTGAACCGTAAACCGACCTATGTTCAAGAGGAGGTTTATCAAGACTTGCGAGATTTGAGTCGCTTCTATCAAAATCTGACAGAGGATACCATTCGTACTAAGAACCGCTTCACAAAGTACTGCAAGTGACCTTCCCAGAAATAGAGTCTATTTTATCAGCGCCAACAGGTGAACAATACTGGTAGCTGGTGAGGGCATTCCCAAGTAAAGCTTTCATCTTAGACTTGTCTGATGAGGACTTAGCTGAAATCATCCACCAATCCACTTCAAAGCGGATTTCTGATAAACGAGTGGAGTATCTCGTTGATAAACTGATTGGGTTAGCCAAACAGTCTTATTGTGCTACCAAGAAAACCTCTCCAATGATCGAAGAGGTTCGTTACTATGCTCAGGAACTGGTTAGACTTTCTGACCGTAGACAAGCTGTGCTGGATGAGATGGTGAAATCGACCCAGCCCCTACCAGAGTACGAGATTCTCCTCTCCATCTCTGG
>NZ_KV813949.1:0-984 GCF_001813805.1 Streptococcus sp. HMSC066F10 | reverse complement strand
TATATATAAAAAATCTCCTTATTATATCCAAATATTCTTAATATTTTATTAATTGATTCTAATAAGTCACTATTTTTAGAATCTTGATGTAGTAAAATTCCTATTGTCCCCATAGTTTCCATTATTTTATCCTCAAATTCTTTTTCTAAAGCAATGCAAAATATCATGGCTAACTTGATAGCTGGGTTAAATTAATCGATTTCAGTTGAGCTAATTGTATTTAATTAACCCCCACTTCATCAGCTAACTATTGTTGTGAATAACCTTTTTCTTCTCTTATTTTGCTTTTCCACCTTTAGTAGTTTATGTGTGTTCTTTTGTCTGATAGATAGTTTTTCATGTTGGAATATATTATCTGTATTTCTTCGTTGTTCATTGCTTTTATTTCTTCTGTGCTTTTATATGTTTTGTATGTTCCATCTTGATCTGCTTTTATGAGTTCATCTATTAGCTCTTGCCTTTTATTCATCTCTATTACCTCCTAGATCTGCCTTTAGTTGTTTGGTCATATTATAACTTGGATAAGATATTTTTACCAGGTCTTATCTTTCTTGATCCATTTTCTTGTTTTTCATCATTTCTCTGTATTCATTATCTTTAATAACTTGGTCTTGGAATTTTTTAATCTGTGCTATTACACTTGGTTTTTCACCTTGTTTTATAAGCTTATCTATTTCTATGGATAAATCTATACCAAGTTCTTTGTTTACAAAATCTACTGAATATTTTATATGATTAATTTCCTGGTATTCATCTTTTATCTTATCTTTTTCTTTATTTATTTCTTCAAGATTTGCCATTAAAAGACTTTTTTCTTCATTCCATTTTTTAGGACTTAGTTTTTCCTTATCTGATAGGAGTTTTTTTAATTTCCCACTTACTACTTTATATTGGTCTATGTCTTTCTTATTTTCGTTATAGAATGCGTCTTTTGTGAATATATTTTTCTTTTGATATTCTTCATAAACTCCTTTTTTGGCTTTG
>NZ_KV813948.1:0-38949 GCF_001813805.1 Streptococcus sp. HMSC066F10 | reverse complement strand
TTACATTCTTTTCAGCGGATAAAGTTAAAACCCTCTGATTCTAAATCAAAGAGTTTTATCGTTTTAATTTATTCTGGTTTCTGCTCTTCCATTTGAGATTTCACTTCATCATAGCTCAAAGCATGCGAAGAACTTACACTTGGTTCATCAGGCATTTCACCAGTTTCATACAATGATTTAATTTGATGACTATCAAGTGTTTCGTATTTAAGAAGAGCTTCTGCAATCAATTTATGCTTTTCACGATTTGATTGGATAATTTCTGCTGCTTTGTTGCGTGCTTCATTAAGCAAATTACGAACTTCTTCATCAATTTCATATGCAGTTTGCTCTGAAATTGATTTTTGTGGGCTCGCAGCGCCAAACATCGCATGGTTTCCTTCATATTGAACTGGACCGAGTTTTTCACTCATACCATACTCTGTTACCATCGCACGTGCCATTTGTGTAGCTTGTTCAAAGTCATTGGAAGCACCTGTAGTTTGGACGTTGAAAATAATTTCTTCAGCAACACGTCCCCCCATAAGTCCTGCCAATTGCTCTTTCATATCTTCTTTAGATAAAAGAGTCTGATCTTCTTTCGGGAGAGCAATCATATATCCACCTGCACGACCACGAGGTACAATGGTTACCTTGTGAACGACACGTGCATTTGATAAAACAAGACCAACAATCGTATGTCCTGCTTCATGATAAGCGACAATTTGCCGATCACGTTGTGAAACTGTCTTATCTTTTTTAGACGGTCCTGCAATAACACGATCTTCTGCTTCATCTATATCGGAAGCATCAATAACTCTTTTATTTCGACGCGCTGCGACAAGAGCCGCTTCATTTAAGACATTTTCCAAATCAGCACCAACAAAACCAGGCGTTTGTTGAGCAACTAGTTTTAAGTCAACATCTTCAGCAAGAGGTTTATTTCTAGCATGAACACGAAGGATAGCTTCACGACCTTTTACATCTGGCTGACCAACAAGAACTTTACGGTCAAATCGACCAGGACGCAGAAGCGCCGGATCTAGCACATCACTACGGTTTGTTGCTGCAATAACAATAATTCCTTCATTACCTTCAAAACCATCCATCTCAATCAGCAGTTGATTAAGGGTTTGTTCGCGTTCATCATTTCCTCCACCGAGACCGACACCGCGTTGACGACCAACAGCATCAATTTCATCAATAAAAATAATCGCTGGGGCTGCCTTTTTTGCATCTTCAAAAAGAGAGCGAACACGGCTAGCACCGACACCGACAAACATTTCAACGAAATCTGAACCTGAAATACTAAAGAATGGAACGCCTGCTTCACCAGCTACTGCTTTAGCAAGAAGAGTTTTACCAGTCCCTGGAGGGCCTTCAAGAAGAACACCAGCTGGTATACGAGCCCCTAGTTTTGTATAACGTTTAGGATCTTTTAAAAATTCAACAACTTCAACTAATTCTTGTTTTTCTTCTTCCGCACCTGCTACATCAGAAAAGCGTACTTTTATATCTTCTTTGTTTGTCGCACGCGCTTTATTACGTCCAAAACTCATAGCTCCACGCGCTCCACCGCCTCCACCTTGATTCATCATAGAGAACAGGAAGAAAGCAAAGATGGCAAATGGCACCAGAGTTGTCAGCACCTGAATCCAGACACCACTTGAACTTTCACGTTTAATGGTGATTTCAGTTCCCTTATCTGAAGCTAATTTTTGTAATTCAGCTACCGTTAAATCTGAAGGTAGAATAACACTAGTAAAGCGGCTTACAGAGGTAGAAGAAGGAGTAAAAAACTGAATACCACTATTATCCTTTACCTTCTTTTCTTTTTTATAAGTACCTGCAACTTCAATAACACTACCATTTGGCTGATAGCTAATATCCTTTACATTTCCATTTCTAATTTCTTTAACTAACTCAGTATAGTTAATTTGTTGGCTGCGACCTACAGAACTTCCAGCTGAAAAATACTGAAAACCTGTAATAACAACAACAATAATTAAAATGTATAGGAAAGGATTTTTTATAAAGCCATTATTTTGTTTATTTTTCATCTATCTATCAATATACCTTTTTATTTTGTATAAACTTCTTCTTTTAAAACACCTACATATGGCAGATTCCGATAGTTTTCATCAAAATCTAGACCATAACCAACTACAAATTCATTTGGAATTGTAAAACATGTGTAATCTGCTTCAATATCAACTTTTCGTCCTTCGGGCTTGTCCAAAAGTGTAGCAATTTTAACAGACGCAGCTTTTTTCTCCCTAAATAACTCACACAGGCTTTTCAATGTTTTTCCCGTATCAATAATATCTTCGACAAAAAGAATATGACGTCCAGCAATATCTTGATCAATATCTTTAATAATATTGATAACGCCACTGCTAGATGTCCCACCATGATAGCTTGATACTAACATAAAATCCATTTCAATATGGGTATCAACATGCTTTATCAACTCTGCCAAAAAAGGAATGGAACCTTTTAAAATTCCTACAAAAATAGGATTTTTCCCTGCATAATCACTAGTTAATTGAGTTCCTAAATTTTTTGCTGCTGCCACGATCTCATCATGTGAAACCAAAACTTTCTTAATATCTTGTTCTAGCATCTTCTTTACCTATCTAAATTTTGAATATAAAGTTTGTTATACATTATATCATTTTTTTGACTCTTACTCAAATCACATGTTACGATTCCAGCAATTGCTAAGATTTCCCCATTTTGCTCAATAATAATAGCATTTCCCCTTTGATCTATAGGGATTTTTTGATCAATAAAGTAACGACGAAGCTTTTTATGGTGTTGGTTCAAGATAATTTCATCTTGTTCTTTTCTATGTCGAAGTAAAATTTCTGTTTCACGTGAAACAAATACTTCTTGGATGTTTTTTTCATGAAGCTCTTTTCCAAAAGAAAAGCGATAATTACCATATTCCACAATATCGTTATATTTTAACAAAATTGAATCCACTTTTAAATCAGACTGTGGACTGATTTTACGAATCTCAAAGGAATCATAATCTTTATATAACTCATAACCCGCTTTAAGTGGTTGCTGATAATTAGATTGCTTGTTCAAGATTGCTAAAATATCAGAAAACTGTGCTTTACTGAGCTGCAAATCAGGAAATTTCTTTAAATAAGCCTGTAGCAAAAAACTTTGCACAGAGTAAGGTTGAGATTGAAATTCCTGCAGATTCGTCGCCACAATATTTTTAGTTAAATATGCTAATGCATCTTGCATTTGAGAAATTTCTGTTCCCAATTCTATTAAATGCTTCCTGAACTGCGGATTTTCTTGTTCTAACAATGGAAAATACTCATTTCGAATTCGATTGCGCAAATAATGGTTCTCTTGATTTGTCCAATCCTCAAAATGAAAAATAGGAGGGAAATTTGATTTTTGAAAAGAAAGCAACGGTCTTATCAATTCTCCATTTGCAAATTTTTGTTTTTCTTTCATTCCTGAAATATGAAATAAACGGCTGCCACGAAGAATTCTCATAAAAATCGTTTCTGCTTGGTCATCAGCATGGTGTGCTGTCACCAAAGCTGTGCAATTTTCTTCTAACATAATTTTTTTGAAAAAAGCATAGCGAAAATCACGCGCTTTTTGTTCTGAGAATGATCCAGAAAAACTTGATGTAAAAATGCTTACACCAAGTTTTGTTGCTATTTTTTTTAGTTCTTCTTCCTCAAAATCAGATTCTTCTCTCACTCCATGATTAACATGAGCAAGGTAAATTTCTATTTCTAATCTTTCGCGATATTTATAAAGCCAGTCAAGCAAAGTCATAGAATCTAGTCCACCAGAAATAGCAAGTAAAACTTTTCTATGAGGTCTGAAATAGCCTTTTTTTTGCACCATTTGAAAAAATTGTTGTTCTATCATTTTAAAACCTCATAAATATCATCTGCAATTTTAGAAATGTTATCGTAATCAGCATGATTTGTAAAAATAGACAGAATAAAAGGAGAATTAGCATAAACAATTGCAACATCATGCTTAAAATCATAAGCATCCCCAATTTTATGAGCCACTTTTACATTTATATTTTTAGAAATACGCTGCTCATCAAAATTTGTTTGTGATAGTGCATTGATAATGTCCCCATTTTGTTTATAGATAGCTTCCATCATATTTCCAGCCATCCTAGCTGATGCATTACGTTTTTCTACATCCCATTTTTTCCCAGCAATTTGCTCAATTGTTGCTTGATAAGTGCTGTCTGATTGATTAGTAATATAATATCCTAAAATATTTGTAGCTGCATTATCTGATTCTTTTGCAATATGATTCATCAAATCTTGAATGCTGTATTCCTTATTATCTGATTTTTTGGAAATGCTTCCACTACCTTCTGTATCATAAGCACCTGAATAGTCATTTACAGCAGGAATATATTTTAAACCAGAAGATGGCTTGTATTTTCCTTCATTTAATTGCTTCTGCGCATAATAAAGAATGGGAAGTTTTGCCACACTAGCAGAATACATTTCCAAATCTGGGTTTATACCAGCAGTTTTTCCAGAATCTAATTGTTTTACATAGATCGAATAGTCTGCTTTATTGTACCTGCTTGTTAAAATCTCTTGAACTTTATCCATACGATTATCTGTATCAGACAAGTATTTCACATCAATCCAACCTTTGCTTTCAACATGAGCATATTTTCCTGATGCCGTCTCAGCAAGTTGGGTCACTTTCACCGAATGATAAGAAGATAAATTCGTCTTAACTTCCTTTGTTCCATTTACAAAAGGTTGATTGTAAACTACAAATGATTGCCTAAGCCACATTGTTTGAGAAATATCTGCACTAGATTGGACAACATCATCATAAATCATTCGTTTATCAGCAGGAACAAATTGCCCATTTGCGAGTTTAAAAACTGGGAGTCCTTGTTCATTGACTTGTAAGTCAGAAAGTTTAATTGATGTATTCGGAGTTAAACTCCCAGCAACTTTTTCTAAATTTAAGGACGTATAAGTTGGAATTTGCTCATAAACATTTGGATTGGTTGGAAGATCCGTGTAGTAGTTACTGTAGGTCGTACTAGTAATTTCATACTGTTGCTTTGCAGTCAATTCGACATCTTGTTCCGTACTTACTACTACTTTTGCAGTAAAAAATGCTGGCAACAATAATAGAAATAGCAACTTACGCATGCTCTCCCCCTTCCTTTTTAGTCTCTTCTAATTTTAAGGTCTGATTTTTTCTGGATAATTCTTCTAATTTTTCATCAGAAAACTCCAAAAATTGTTCAATCATTTTTAATAAATTTTCCATCCTTACTGTGGCAACAATCCTGGGATTGTATAGATATATTCCCCTTGTTTAGAATAATAATATTTAGCGCGTGCATATTTAGCAGCATATTCTTCATCTTTTAATTTATTAGCAAAAGCTTTTTGAGATTCTTTTTCGTTGCTTATTTCTTCGTACCTCTTTTGTAAATGCGTCAATTGTGTTCGACGTTCTAATAAATTTCGATAGCTTTGAACCAAATTAAATGTCGGTAAAATGAACAATAAGATGACTAAAATCAACACCCACCCCATAAAGCGATTCTTTTTTCTTCTTTCTTGCTCTAAATAACGGCGATGTTGGTTTTCATCTTGTATATAGCGATTATTTAATTGAACAATATTTCTAGCCATCTACTTCTACCCTTGTTTCTTTTATAATTTCATACATTTTAGCAGCATCTTCTTTTTTAGTGCTGTCTTTCATTTCTAGAACACGAACTAATAAAATTTTATTTCCAAAACAAATCTCTATTTCGTCATTGATTTTTAAATTTGTTGAACTTTTAGCTAAAATTCCATTTACTTTAATTCTTCCCTTATCGGCTACCTCTTTAGCGATAGGACGACGTTTTATAATACGGGATACTTTTAAATATTTATCTAATCTCATAAAGTTACCTCAATTCATTATTTTACCATTTTTTAAGAAAATATTATAGACGAAAATGAAACTTTACAAAATTGTAAAGTTAGCAATCTTTCTTTTGATTTTTAATTTCTACTAACTTTTCTGAAAACTGTAGAAGTCCTTCTAAAATTTCATAATCTTTTTTATTTTTTACATCGAATATAACTTCAATCAATCCTTTATTTTCTGAAATTCTTGCTTTTAAATTTGTTACAGAAAGAGCTTCAAAATAATCTTGAGTTAAGAAAAACTGTTGAGAAACTTTTTCAAATCGAACAATCACAGATTGTTGCTTCTTTTCAACGAGTTGAACAAAAACTTGATCTAAATAAGATTTTACAAGACCAATTTCTAATAATAAGGCAACAACATCTGGATATTCTCCGAAACGATCTATCAATTCATTCTGTAATTCTTCATACTTTACACAACTGTCAATCTCGCAAATACGTTTGTAAATTTCAATTTTTTGCCTTTCATCAGCAATATAATCGCTAGGAAGATAGGCATCCATCTGCAAATTAATTTCAGCATTTCCTTTTTGCCTTCTTTTTTCTTTACCTTGTTTCTTAGCAATAACCTCTTCTAATAATTGAGAATACATTTCAAAGCCAACAGAATCAATAAAACCAGATTGTGAGCTTCCTAAAATATTTCCAGCACCACGAATAGATAAATCTCGCATAGCAATTTTAAAACCAGAGCCTAATTCTGTAAATCCTTTTATAGTTTCCAAACGTTTTTCAGAAATTTCTGTCAAAACCTTGTCAGGACGATACATGAGATAGGCATAAGCAATACGATTGCTACGACCAACACGCCCTCGCAATTGATATAAAGTTGACAGTCCCATGTAATCTGCATTTTCAATAAAAAGAGTATTAACATTAGGAATATCAACACCAGTTTCAATAATAGTTGTTGTCACCAAAATATCATATTCCCCATTGATAAAATCAAGTAAAGTATTTTCAAGAAGAATTTCACTCATTTGGCCATGTACATATCCAATAGAAGCTTCTGGAATCAATTCTTTCAATTCTGAAACTTTTCGCTCCATTGTGTCAACTTTATTGTAAAGATAGTAAACCTGTCCTCCTCGATCCATTTCTCTTAAAACTGCATCTCGAATAACTGTTGCATTATTTTCTAAAACATAAGTTTGAACTGGGTAGCGATTTGTTGGAGGAGTTTCAATAACTGATAAATCACGTATTCCTAACATAGACATATGGAGTGTACGAGGAATAGGGGTCGCCGTCAAAGTTAAAACATCAACTTTCGTTTTCAACTCTTTTAATTTTTCTTTATGCTTAACTCCAAAGCGTTGTTCCTCATCAATAACAATGAGTCCCAAATCAGAAAATTTAACATCTTTTGACAGGAGACGATGCGTTCCAATAATAATATCCACCTGCCCTTTTTTTAGTTTTTCTAAAATTATTTTTTGTTCTGATTTACTTTTAAAGCGACTTAATACTTCAATATTGATAGGAAAATCGTTAAAACGTTGCTTAAAGTTCGTATAGTGCTGTTGAGCCAAAACCGTAGTGGGAACTAAAATTGCTACTTGTTTATGATCATTTACTGCTTTAAAGGCAGCTCTCATAGCTACTTCCGTCTTTCCAAAACCAACATCTCCAACTAAAAGACGATCCATAGGATGATCACTTTCCATGTCTTTTTTTACTTCTTTTATAGAGCGCAACTGATCTTCTGTTTCTACATAAGGAAAATCATTATCAAATTCTTGCTGATAAGAATCATCACTAGAAAACGCAAATCCCTTTAATTGACTTCTCTCTGCGTAAAGTTTGATTAAATCCTCAGCAATATCTTCGACTTGATGTTGTACTCTCTGTTTAGTTTTTTGAAAACGCCCATCGTTTAATTTATTGATTTTAGGCGCTTTACCATCACTCGCAACATATTTAGAAAGAAGCTGAATCTGATCAACAGGAATAGAAATACGATCTGCATTTTGATATTGAATAGTGAGATAATCACGATGAATTCCTGAAATTTCAATCGTCTCAATTCCTAAATATCGCCCAATTCCATGAACGTTATGAACAACATAATCTCCTTTTTCCAGCTCATTATAATTTTTCAAACGTTCAGCATTAGAAATACTTTGCCTGCGAACTTTTCGTTTTACTTTTTTTTGCAGAATATCATATTCAGTGATTAAAACAATTTTTTCGTCTACAAAATTAAATCCTTGAATTAAACGTCCTTCTACTAATTGAACAGCATGTTTATGAATTTTAGTATCATTAACATAATCAAGTGGAATTTCATATTCTTGTAAACTTTTATGTAAACTTTGTAAAGTCAATAAAGAATTTGATTGTATAATGACCGTGTAGTTAGATTTTTTATATCGACTAATCTCTTCTTTCAAAAGCTGAAATTGACTAAAAAATTCCTGCATAGGATACTGATTGAACTGATAAAGAGAATCAAATTTCAAATTTCCCAGTCCCTTATGAAAATTTGAAAATAAGGTAGCAGGTTTATACTTTCTAAATATTGAATATGTATCTGCAAAATAAGATTGATTTCCAACAGCTTTACTATTTTGTAAATCTTCTGTCAATAAATTTGCTGCTTCTAATTGAAACTGAGCATGTTTATTCATGATTTTTTGAAAGTCATCAAAGAAAATTGGGCTATATTTTGGAAGATAATCAAGAATTGTCCATTCATTTTGATAAAAATAAGACAATAATTTTCTAATATCAGCATGTTGAGTTTGTTCTTTTATATTAGCTAAAACTTCCTCTAAATAGGATTTCAACGTTAAATCTACAGTTTTTTCTATAAGATTTTCTATTTTTTTCTGTGCACTTTTATAATCTGCTTTAGTAAATATGATATCTGTAGCAGGATGAACACACACATGTTCTACATTTTGAATAGAAATTTGATTTTCAGGATTAAATAGACGAATACCATCAACTTCATCACCAAAAAATTCAACCCGAAAAGGCATTTGACTAGAGCGCTCAAAAATATCTAAAATATCACCACGAATACTAAACTCCCCTTGTTTCAATACTTGTGATACTTGCTTATAACCTGAATTTAACAATTGAGAAATCAAATCTTTCAACTCATATTCTTGCCCTATTTTTAAATTAATATAAGCTGAATTGAAATTAACAGGATTGGATAAAAATAGTTGACTAGCTGCCACATTAACTATCAAAAATCCTGATTGTTGAGAATCTAATAAAAAATCTAGAGCTTCCAAACGAGAAAAAATCTTTTCTTGAGAAGAAAAGACAAACTCAGCTAACGGAGTATCATCTGCAAGAAATGTATAGACCCTCTCTTCTCCCACCAGGTCAATCAGATCACTAGAAAGTCTTTCTGCTTCACTATAAGTAGACGTTAAAATCAAAATTTTGTGATTTTCCTCTACACAAGAGGCCATTGTAATAGCCTTAGTTGAAGATGACAAACCCATTAATAGCTGCCGAGTTGATTTATTTAGATTTCTTTGCCAATCAGATATCTGTTTATTTTGATTAAATAATTCAATAATATCCATCTTTTTATCCATTGTACTGTTGCATTGTTTGTTCAAAATTATCAGACTGTAAATAATAATTTACAGCACTGTCAACTTTGTCAAGTGTATTTAAAATTATAGCATGGTCTCCTTTTGAAAATTTTCCTAACACATGGTGAATAATGGTTATATTATTTTCGGGACGACCAATACCAATTTTAATTCGTTTGAATTCTTGGGTTCCTATATGTTTGATAATTGATTTGATGCCATTGTGACCACCAGCAGATCCTTTTGCTCTAAGTCGTATTTTTCCTACTTCCATATCCAAATCATCATAAATAACTACTAAATCTTCAATATCTAGACCATAATAAGATAAAAGGGCATGAACAGCCTTTCCACTTTCATTCATAAAGGTCGTTGGTTTGACAAAATACACTTTCTCACCATTAAAAAATGTGGAAGCTATCTCTGCTTGAAAAATTTTATCAGTTGTAAACTTTAAACTTTTTTCTTTACACATTTTGTCAACTAGCATAAATCCGACATTATGTCTTGTTTCAAAATATTTTTCTCCAGGATTTCCCAAACCTACAATCATCTTTACCATTTTTTACCTCTAAAAAGACCAAAAGGGCTGGAAAAGTTTTTCCAACCTCGTTTATATTTAGTTTACAATGCTTTACACATTAAATCTAAATTCCATAATATCGCCATCTTGAACGATATATTCTTTTCCTTCTTCACGCAGTCGTCCTGCTTCTTTGACTGCTTTTTCACTTCCATATTTCACTAAATCATCATAAGACATAGTTACAGCACGAATGAAGCCTTTCTCAAAGTCTGAGTGAATAATGCCAGCTGCTTGTGGTGCTTTCATGCCACATTTAAATGTCCAAGCTCGAACTTCTTTTTCTCCTGCTGTAAAATAAGTTCCAAGTCCCAATAAATGATAAGCTGCTCTGGTTAATTTGTCAACCCCAGATTCGTTCAAGCCCATTGCTTCAAGAAATTCAGCTTTATCTTCATCATCTAGCTCAGAAATTTCTTCTTCAGCACGCGCAGATATAACCACTACCTCTGCATTTTCAGTTGCTGCAAACTCGCGAATTTGTTGAACATAATCAATATTATCAGGATCTGCTACCTCATCTTCACCAACATTAGCAACATAAAGCACTGGTTTTGTGGTCAATAAAAATAATTTTTTGACAATCTTTTGTTCTTCCTCATCAAATTCAATGGTACGAGCTGATAAACCATTTTCCAAAACTGGCTTAATTTTTTGCAAAACATGAAACTCAGCTACTGAATCTTTGTCCTTTTGGGTTCGAGCAACTTTTTCCACACGTGCATAGCGTTTATTGATACTTTCTAAATCTGCTAAAATCAACTCAAGATTTATTGTTTCAATATCAGCCATTGGATCAACAAAACTTGACTCACGTCCTTGCTCCCGCATAACATTTTCATCATCAAAAGCCCGAACCACATGAACGATAGCATCGACTTCACGAATATTAGCTAAAAATTTATTTCCTAGACCCTCTCCTTTTGAAGCACCTTTTACAATCCCTGCAATATCTGTAAACTCAAAAGTCGTTGGAACTTTTTTCTGTGGTTTGATAAGTTCTGTTAATTTATCCAAACGAGCATCGGGAACTTCTACCCGTCCAACATTAGGGTCAATTGTTGCAAAGGGATAGTTAGCTGCCTCTGCTCCTGCTTTTGTAATTGCATTAAATAAAGTGGATTTTCCAACATTAGGTAATCCTACAATTCCTGCTGTTAAAGACATTTCGCTCTTCCTTTCATCTTTTCAATTCAATAAACCATTATATCATATTTACCACTATTTGACTTATAACTTCATCATTTTTGTAAAATGTTGTATTTTCCTAATTAAAATATTATAATTTTATTAAGGGACAGGAGGGGATACTATGAAAAAAGGATACTTTAAACAATTATTGATTAGCTTCCTAGCAATTATTTCACTAATCATTCTTGGAGCATGTGGAGCTCAGGAAAAAACAATGTCATTCTAAAGAATTGATCAAAGTTTACAATATGACTTACGATTAACTTATTATTATAAAGGAGATACTGTCACAAAACAAACTACTGATTCATTTTGGTCTTATAAAACCTTAGGAGCTACTAAAAAAGAAGATGTTAAAGACAGAATGCTTCTCAAATGTATCAAAATATTGAGGGAATTAAAGAAAAAGTCATTTATGAAGAAAAGGGAATTAAGGAAACTGTAGAAATTAACTTTAATAAAGTAGACTTTGATAAATTAGCAACCTTGCCTGGAATGTATACAGATAAGAATACGAGAAAAACTAAAAAAGTTAGTATGAAAGCTAGTAAAGAACTCTTAACAAGTAAAGGTTTTAAAGAAATTACGGACGGTAAATTTGAAAAATTAAAATAAAATTATGAAAAGGTGCTAAGAAATCAATTTCCTAGCACTTTTTTTAGTTTTCGTTCAAAATCATATCGGCTCATCATCACAATATGATGACAATTTGTACAGCAAATTTTAATATCCGCACCCACTCGAATAATTTCCCAACGATTTGCTTTTTTGCCTGTAGATTTGATTGTACAGGCATGTGGTTTTTTCATTTCAACAAAATTTCCTACATCATACATTAGTTTGTTCTCACTGGCGTAATCAATTGAATAAAGTTTTCTGTGTCATCGCTTGGTATCAAAGTAAATGGACGAACAGCTGAAATAAAGCTGATTGTAACTTTTTCACTATTAATAGCTTTCAATGAATCAATTAAATAAGTTGGATTAAAACTGATGGTTAAATCTTGACCTGAAATACTTTCAGTATCAATTTCTTCATTCACACGTCCAACTTCAGGAGAGTTCACATGTGCACTAACTACACCATTTATAATTTCTAATTTAACTGTTCCATTTTGAGTCGCATTTGAAAGAAGACGTGCACGTTCCATCGCATAACGAAGATTATTTTTATCAAATGTTACGATACTAGTAAATTCTGTTGGAATTAAACGGTCGGTATCAGGATAATTTCCCTCTAACAGCCGAGTGTAGAAGCTAATATTTTCACTTCTAAAAAGCAATTGATTATTTGTGAAGTAAATCTCTACTGTTTCAATATCATCCGTAAAAACGGCTGAAAATTCGCGTAGAGAACGACTAGGAATAACAACATCAAAATTATCCCCATTTTTTTCTAAGACAATCTTCTTTTGGCTCATCCGATGAGAGTCTGTTGCAACCGTCTTTAAATTTTTATTTTCTGTTAAAACAAAATGAACCCCCGTTAAAATCGGACGACTTTCTTGTGTACTAGCTGCAAAAGCTGTCTCGTTAATAATATTTTTAAGAACACTTGTTTCAAGCATCAAAGGATTACTTGCTGAAATTTCTTGAATACGAGGGTATTGATCTGCATCTTTTCCTTTTAAGGTAATTTCTGATTTACCACTAGTTAAAACAATTTGCTTTTGCTCAATTTCTTTAAAATCAAGTGTAACATCAGGAAGACTTGATACAACATTGATGAAAAAAGTTGCTTCAAGCAAAATGGAGCCTGAAGAGGTCACTAAAAGCCCTGCATTTTCGTTTTTAATTGAAATAAAATTTTCAATGGAGATTTGTCCATTTGAACCAATTAATGTAATTCCTTCATTTGTAACATCAATTTTTACTGTAGAAAGAATTGGAATAGCATTTTTAAGACTAATAGCGCGTTTGGTTATATTTAAAGCTTGTAAAAATAAATTTTTATTGATTGAAAAGTTAATCATAGATACTCCTTTTATTATTTTATGATTATTAAGTTAATAGTAATAGTAGCTTGTGTGAAACTTGTGGAAAAGTTTCCTAATCAGCGATAGAACACAAAAACAGACATGTTTATAAATTGTGAATAACTTTAACATTTTTTCTGAAATTATCCACAGTTATCTGATTTTATTTTTTATGTTTTCTATTTCTAATCGAAGATTATCATCCGTTTTGAGCATTGTTTTAATTTTCCCATGAGCATGTATGACCGTTGTATGATCTTTACCGCCAAATTCTCTTCCAATTTTTGGAAGACTATTATCGGTTAATTCACGGGCCAAATACATAGCTACTTGTCTAGCAAGGACAATATTTTGAACCCGACGACTGCCTTTCATTTCTTTAACGCTAACGCCATAGAAATTTCCAACTTCTGTTTGGATTTTATCAATTGGAATAACTAAAATTTGACTTGCATCTTGTTTTCGAGCTCGAATAGCTTCAGCAGCAGCGTCAATTGTAATTTCTTTCAGATTTTTTACTCTAGCCATAAGAGAAATATCATTTAGAGCACCTTCTAAATCTCGCACATTTGAATCAAATTGACCTGCTAAGTATTCCAAAGTATCATTTGGAAAAATGTAATCTAAACCTTCTATCTTATTGCGTAAAATAGCGATTCTTGTTTCAAAATCAGGTGGAGTAATGTTTTGAGTTAATCCCCATTTGAAGCGCGTGACTAAACGTTCTTCAAGATTATCCAGATGATCAGGACTTCGGTCGCTTGTTAAAACAATTTGTTTATTATCTCCGTGCAAAGCATTAAAGGTATTGAAAAATTCTTCTTGAGTAGAAACTTTTTTTCCTCCTAAAGATTGAATGTCATCAATCAATAAGAGATCAAGGCTGCGATAAGTTCTCTTAAAACTTTCCATTTCTCCTAATCGAAGATGTTCTAAAAAGTCGTTGATAAAAGTCTCAGCAGGAATGTATTTCACTCTAGCATCAGGAATATTTTCTAAAATTTGATTTCCAATTGCATTTAGTAAATGGGTTTTTCCTAATCCTGGTCCACCATAGATAAACAATGGATTATAAGTTGTTGCTAAATTTTCAGAAACAGCGAGTGCCGCCGATAGAGCCCAAACATTTCCATCGCCTTGAACAAAATTATCAAATGTATATTTTGCTTTTAACCCAGTTTCAATAGGAGGAAGACTTGGTTTAACTACTGAATGATTTGTATTTGTTGATTGAGTAACTTCATCATTTTCCTCTTGAAAGATATAGTGTACAGTAATTTGGTCATTATAAATTTCAAAACCTGCAGTAATGATGACATCTGCTAAATTTTGATCCCAAAATAATTGTTTGACAGGACTGTCAAGAAGTACAGTAGCTTGAAAATTTTCAACTTTCATTAACCGAGCTCCTGAAACAAAATAATCATATGTATTTTTTTTGATTTGTTTTTGAGCCAATTCTAAAACACGCGCCCAAAAATTAGCTTCTTGTGACATAAAAAACCTCCTTCCTTGCTAATAAATTCTTCGTTATATTTAATTATCCATAGAAGTTATTTTAACATAAAACGTAAAAGTTTTCCACAATCTGTAGAAATAAATTCACATTGTTCTTTAAAGTTTTCCACAGATTGTGAATAAAGGAGTTTTTCTGTGATTTATTAAGTTTTTCTTATAAAATAAGAGTGGATAACTCTGTGACTTGAAAGAATAAAAATAACAGCCTTATTTAAAGCTGTCAATAATTCTTTGATATTCTTCTAGGTTTGAAAAATGAATACAAATTTTCCCTGATTGAGATTGTTTAGAAAATTGAAGAGAAATCTCTGTACCAAATATCTTTTTTAATCTTTTTTCTTCCTCTTTGAGGAAGAGATGATGTTTATTTTTTGTTACAGTTTTTGTCTGTTGGGAATGTAATTGTTTTTCTAGCTGTCGAACTGAAAGGCTTTGAGATAAGATTTTATCAAACCACTGATTTTGCTCTTTTTCTGAGAGATTAATGAGCAGACGAGCGTGTCCCTGAGAAATATTTCCTTCTTTTATCGCTTCGATAATATTGAGAGGTAAATTTAATAACCGGACGGAATTTGTAATATAAGGACGTGATTTTCCCATAGTTAGAGCGATTTCTTTATGTGTCAACCCTTTGTCAATCAAATATTGATAAGATTGTGCTTCTTCTATAGGATTTAAATCTTCTCGTTGTAAATTTTCAATGATGGCTTGCTTCATCATTTCATCATCTGTTACTTCTTTTATAATAGCTGGTATATTTGTTAAGCCTGCTAATTTAGCAGCTCTAAAACGCCTTTCACCAGCTAGCAATTCATAACCAATTATCGGAGATTTTCGTACAATGATGGGCTGAATAATCCCATGTTCTTTTATAGAACTAGCAAGTTCAGCAATTTTTTCTTCTGAAAATTCTTTTCTTGGTTGATAAGGATTTGTTTGGATGTCATTAAGTGTGATATATTGATATTTTTCCATGTTTATATAGAATAACACACCTTTACAATTCTGTAAAGATGTGTTAATAAAGTGTCAATTATTTGAATCTAAATCTTTTGTAGATTTTGTAAGCTTAATGGTAGTAGTAGTTTCTTTTCCATCACGATAGAAAGTGATTTTTATGTTGTCACCAATTGAATGTTTGTATAAAGCGGATTGTAAATCACTTGTTGAAAAAATTTCTTTATCATCTACTTTTGTAATCACATCATATTTTTGAAGTTTTCCTTCAGCTGGCATTCCAGATTGAGCTGAACGTACGACAACTCCACTAGTTATTTTTGATGGAAGTTTTAAGCGTGATAGATCTGAACTAGACAGATTAGTGATGTCAATCATTTGGATTCCTAGAGCTGGTCGTGTAACAGTTCCATTTGCTTCTAACTGGTTAATAATGTTTATAACATCATTAGATGGAATAGCAAATCCTAATCCTTCAACCGAAGTTCCGCCGTTGCTAGCTATTTTACTTGAAGTAATACCAATTACTTGTCCTTGGATATTCACAAGTGGTCCACCAGAGTTCCCTGGGTTAATAGCTGTGTCTGTTTGAATAGCTTGTGTTGAAATCGTTTGTCCGTCTTCAGATTTTAAAGAAACATTACGATTTAAACTAGAAATAATTCCTTGCGTCACAGTGTTAGCGTAATTTGAACCGAGCGGACTTCCAATCGCAATAGCTGTCTCACCAACCGTCAATTTACTAGAATCTCCAAATTCAGCAACTGATTTTACTTTATCAGCACTAATTCGAACAACGGAGATATCAGAATAAGTATCTGACCCTACAATTTCTCCAGGAACTTTATTACCATCTGCTAAACGAATGTCAACTTTTTTAGCACCACTGATAACGTGAGTATTGGTTACTAAGTAAGCGTATTTTCCATCTTTTTTATAAATAACCCCAGATCCTTCGCTAGCTACTTGTTGAGAATTATCATTGTTATTATTTGAATCATCATTTCCAAACACGCTGTTTTGTGAATTATTATTAGCATAGGTAATAACGGATACCACAGCATCTTTCACTTTACTCACAGCTTGTGTTGTGGAATTTGTATTTTTATAAGCAGTAGTAACTTGATTAACTTTAGTCGTTGTAGAGCTATTTGTTGATAATTTAGATGAAGTTAAGTTTCCAAGTAAACCACCGATAAAACCTATAGCTAAGACCATGAAAAGCAATAACAATTTTTTTGTGAAATTTGAAGAGTTTTTCATATCTTCCTCCTAGTTATTTCAATTACTGAAAGTATAAAGAATTTAACTTAATTATAGCTTAAATGTTTTATCTTTTCCACAAATTGTGGATAACTTTTAAAATCTGTGATTTTCTAAGTCATTTATAAGGCAATTTAATTTTTTATCCTGTGAATAAGGTGTGAAATAATTGTGGATATGGTAGAATAGAAATATTAAAATAAAACTTGTAACTGTTGGAAAATTAAAAGAAAAATACCTTAAAGATGGAATAGCAGAGTATGTAAAACGTTTAGGGCGCTTTACTAAATTTGAGATGATTGAACTTCCAGATGAAAAAATACCTGATAAGGCAAGTCACTTAGAAAATCAACAAATTATTGATAAAGAAGGAAATCGTATCTTATCGAAAATGAATGATAAAGAATTTGTGATTGTTTTAGCTATTGAAGGGCAACAATTTCCATCAGAAGAATTCAGTAAGAGATTAAGTGATGTGACTGTTCGTGGATTTTCGGATATTACTTTTGTAATTGGTGGGAGTCTTGGTTTGTCTACTGCTGTCAAAAAAAGAGCTAATTTGCTGATGAGTTTTGGAAAATTGACACTTCCTCATCAGTTAATGAGATTAGTTTTAGTAGAACAAATTTATCGATCGTTTATGATTCAACAAGGAAGTCCCTATCATAAGTAATCTTGACGTCATAGGCTTTTTTTGTTAAAATGGTAGAGCATTGGTCTCATAGCTCAGCTGGATAGAGCATTCGCCTTCTAAGCGAACGGTCGCAGGTTCGAATCCTGCTGGGATCATATAAGAAAAGGGCACGGGAAAGCGTGCCTTTTTCTATAACTGGATAAAGAGGTCTTTTGAGATGTAAAAATGTATCGTTTAGAGTTTTTTTCAATTTATTTATGAAGATTTTGTATAATTACCTTGTAAGATTTCTTACAAAAAATAAACATTAAGGAGAAATTATGAAAAAGTTGTTTGCTAAAAAAGAGGTAGTAAAAAAGGAAGTTGTAGAATTTAAAGAACTGAATGATGAGCAGTTAGATAAAATCATTGGTGGGGATAGTCGAATCAGAATGGGATTTGATTTTTCAAAACTTTTTGGTAAATAATTATTTAGGAGAATAATATTGTGAAAATAGAATTTGTACATTGGATTATTTTCTCAATTATAGAAGCTGTTTCTGTTGTATATTGCTATAAGAAAATAAGTAGAGTGAATAAAGTGAATATTCACTTTACTTTGTTGTGTTTAGGAATTGTATTTTCAACTGATTTAACTACTTTAATACATTATTCCATTAGATATATGATGTTTTTTATTCAACCATTATTTTTTTATTTATATTTTTTTAAAGTAAAAAAAGTTAGAAGACATCTTTCTGTATTTTTAGCACTATTTTTATCTTTAGTTGTGTCAAGTTCTGAAACCTTCTTTTCAGTCATTATTTCTTCTGTTACAGGTGATAAGTTTGTTGATAGATACTGGGGATTGTTCTATATTTTTATCAATATTATTTCTTTAATTTTTATTTTAAAAGCAATTGATTATTTTAAGTTTAATTTTAAATATTTTAAAAAGGCGGATTTCAAAGAGAATATTTTGCAGTTAAACTTTTATCTCTTATTTATTCATTTTTTATTAAATTTATCGCATTGGCTTAGTAATATGAAAAATTTAAATAGTTTTTCTAGTATGATTGCTACAATTTGCTTTTTAATGTTTATGTCAACTTTATTCTACTTACAATCTATTCGTGAAAAGTATGAAAAAGAAGAACAAATTAAACAAAAAGAACGAGAACAACTACAATTACAAAAATATACAGATGAAATAGTGAGTCTGTATAATGAAATTCGAGGTTTTCGTCATGATTATGGAGGAATGTTGGCAAGCTTCCAATCAGCCATTCATACAGGTGATATAAAAGAAGTAGAGCGAATTTATCAGGAAGTGCTAGTAAATGCTAATTTACAACTTCGTTCAGATAAATATACGTATTTTGATTTAAATAATGTTGGAGATTCAGCACTTAGAAGTGTTATGACACAAACCTTATTTAAGACGCGTGACTATAATATAGAATTAACATTTGAAGTAAAAGATTTTGTTAAACCCTTGCCGATTAAATTGTTAGATTTGGTTAGAATGACAAGCGTCCTTTTGAATAATGCCATAGAAGGAGCAGCAGAAAGTTATCAAAAAACGATGAATGTTTCTTTGGTGGATTTAGATACAGAAACAATCTTAGTTATTCAAAATTCACGTAAGAAACGACCGCTAGATTTAGAAGAGATTTACCAAACTGATTTTTCAACAAAGGGTGAAGGACGCGGTTTAGGCTTAAGCAATATCAAAGAAATTATTAACAACTATGAAGGAATTATCCTCGATACTAAAATTGAGGATGAATATTTTACACAAGTAATAAGAGTAAGGAAAGAAGGTTTATAATGAAAGTATTAGTATTAGAAGATGAAATTACACATCAAGTAAGAATGGAAACAACTTTGGCAGAGATTGCAAAAGAAATGGGAATTACGATAAAAGTTAAAGTAACTGGAAAAGTAAGGGAATTTAAAGAATATATTGAAAACGATGAAGTAAATCAATTATATTTTTTAGATATTGATATCAAAGGAGAGGAAACAAAAGGTTTAGAAATAGCAAAATTTATACGTCATCACAATCCGTATGCCATTATTGTTTTTGTTACAACGAAATCAGAATTTGCCACTATGACCTTCAAATATAAGGTATCTGCACTGGATTTTGTTGACAAAAATTTGAGTGATGTTGCTTTTAAAAAACATATAAAAGACAGCATTGAGTATACAAAAGCGACATTGATTGAAAATAAAGATATGGTGGATTATTTTGAATATAACTTTCGTGGCGGAGAGGTTAGAATGCCTTTTAATGACATTTTATATATTGAAACGACAGGCTCTTCTCATAAATTAAGAATTGTCGGTAAAAACTTTTTTAAAGAATTCTATGGCACTATTGCAGATATTCAAGAAAAAGATAAAGAAACAAGACGTTTCTTTTCACCTCATAAATCCTACCTAGTCAATATTGGAAACATCAAAGGTTATGACAAAAAAATGCGAGAAATAATTTTTTATGAAGATCATCGTTGTCCGATTACTCGAATGAAAATTGGAAAATTAAAAGCTATTTTAGAGGAATTAAAAGGATAAATAGAATAGATAATGAAATAGCAAATATAGTTAAATTTTTAAATAAAAACTATTGACAAAGTTCTCCAAACTGGTATAATAGTATATGTTCTGTGAAAGAACATATATGGTCCGTTGGTCAAGGGGTTAAGACACCGCCTTTTCACGGCGGTAACACGGGTTCGAATCCCGTACGGACTATATCATCCGGCATAGCTCAGTTGGTAGTAGCGCATGACTGTTAATCATGATGTCGTAGGTTCGAGTCCTACTGCCGGAGCTACTAAGCATTCTTTAGGAATGCTTTTTTTACATTGTAAAAATATAATAAAAACCAAACTGTTTTCTTGTGCAGTTTAGTTTTTCAATTATAACGATTTTTTCTTACGTATCTTATTGTAAATTATAAATAACGCGATTCCAGATAAAAATTCTGTACTACCTTCTTTAAGACCATTTGGGATAAATGTCAGTTTTATTTTTCCTGCACCTTTTTTGACATCAATTTTTATAAAGCCATTTTGTGCTCTTGAAATTTTAATTGATTTTCCGTTTTGTGTGGCAGTCCAACCTTTATCATAAGGAATTGTGAAGAATAAAGAACTATCTCGTTGAGCTTGATAATGTGCTGTTATTGTATTATGTTTTGTTGTCACAGATACTTTTTGTCGTTGAATCTTGTTTATCGCTTGTTGAAAATGACTGGTGTCAAGCTTATAAAATTCAGGACTATCAAATGAAACTTTTGAATTATCTGGGAAAGATATTTTAACGGTTATGATTTGTTTTTGCTTAAAATAACCAAGATTAAAAAATGGAAAGACATTGTTGGTACCATAATGCATTTTTTGATTGTTATTTACAGTTATGTCAACTGATTTTTGGTTATCATTTGAGAAAGTTAAGTTTGGCAGAGTTAAATAAACTTGACTATTTGCTGGAACTTCTAAAGTGTAAGTGATGCTGGCAAAAGAGTCATAACTTTCTTTATCTACTTCTGCAGCTATTCTATTTCCAACTTGCTTAACATTATGATTACTTGTAGGAGGTAATCTGTGATAGTATTTTAAATTTAATCCAGAAAGCTGATTGAGAAAACGAGTTTGATTATCTAATGTTAAGTGATTAAACTTTACATCTCTATAAATTGAATTTGTTAAAAATGCTAGTGAATTAGCATTTTTATTTTCATAAAGTGTTAAATTATCTTTCGTTTTAATGGAAGTAAAACCATATTTTTGAGGATTGTTTGTTAAAATATTATATTTTACACCCAATAAGCTATCCATAAGGATACTATTGTTTTGATAACGTAAGTTTAAATTAGTTCCAGATGATTTAAAACCTAATTTATCAAGAATAGAACTAGCTGCAATATTGCGAACAGAAGAAAATTGAGAGATACCATTATAATTGTATTTCATACTGTCATTTCCGGTTTGAATAGCTAATTTTTCAGTTCTAAAGAAATTGGAATTTTTCTTTTTACTGTAGTTGACGAGTAAATCAATAGCTGTTAAATCTTGTTCATAAGCATTTCTACTTGCAAAGCCCCATTCTTTTGCAATTCCTTCCATTTGATAAAAACTATTTAAACTTAGTTCGAAGCAAACAAATAATAAAGTAGAAACAGTAAATATTTTAACAGAAATATATTTTTTTGCATAAGCCCAAGAAATTAAAAGATAAGCGACTAAAAATTCTAATGTTAAGATGAAATTAACAGAACCTAAAAATTTATAATGCTTCTTAAAAATAAAAGTAGCAATAAAACCAAGTCCTAAGATAGAAAAACTGGCTAGAATGTTTGTGAATTTAATTTCTTTTAGACGCTCCAAGCTTTCAGCCGCTAAGAAAATAATGACAGTAGAAAAAGTCCAAGAGTAACGATGTAGGAACATATTTGGCGCGTGCATACCTTGCCAGAGCAGATCCAAAGGCTGTAAGTAAAAACTAGCTACTAAGAATATAATTAAAATAACATAGGAAAGTTTCACGTGAAACTTAATAGACTTTAAAGTGAAGAAGAGAATCGCTAGTAATAATGGAATAAGCCCAACATAAATCATTGGAATAGAGCCATATTTAGTTGTGTCAAAAGATCCAACAAAGTTTTTGGCAAAAATATCTAAATACCAGCTTTTTTCAGTCAGTAAGGTTGTCACTTTTGTTAATTTTTCACCATGAGTTTTTAAATCTAGAAAGGTTGGCAGAATCATGATGAGGCTAGTTATACCAGCTAAAATTGACACAACTGTAAAGTCTATGAAAGATTTAATCCTAATTTTAAAGTTCCATGAAGTTTGAACAAAGAACCACAATACAAGAAAGACTGCCATCATATACCCAAAATAATAATTTTGAATAAAAAGAATTGACAAAGCTATAAAGTAAAGAACACGTCTTTTTTGAGTAATCAACTGATGTAAACCAAGTAAAATAAATGGAATAATAATGAAGACATCTAGCCAAGTTTTTATTTCAAGTTGACTAACTGCAAAACTCATTAGAGCGTAGGAAGTTGACAGTATTAATATAAGATAAGGAGAAATTTTTTTAAAGATACCTTTAATACTGATGAAACAAGTTAATCCCATCAAACCAAACTTTATCAAAGTAAATAAGTATACTTCATCTGGCATATTTTTTAGATTGAAAAAATAAACTAAAGGTGATAAAAAACTCCCTAGATAATAGCTAGATAAGGCATAAAAGTTCAAACCGAGTCCACTTGTAAACGTATAAAAGATGTTATCTGTACCATGCAAAATATTCCTTAAAGTGACATCAAAAATAACATATTGATGAAATCCGTCTCCTAATAGCGGAGAAGTGTCACTTTTCCAATAGATTCCATTTATAAGGTAAGTTATAAACAGAATCAAAAATGGAATAAAAAAGGCTATCAAATAATAATTTTTGAAGAGTTTTTTGATTTTTTTCATAAGCTATCGTAAAATACTAAAATTTAAGGAACTGAATCTTTCATCAGCTCCTATTTTTTGAAAAGTTTAATCTTTCCAAAGACTATTGACTTTTTCTTGTACTTCTTGATTTTCTAAAAATTCATCATAGGTTTCGTCAATACGATCAATGACACCATTTTTAGAAAGAACAATAATATGATTAGCAAGTGTCTGGATAAATTCATGATCGTGGCTAGCAAAAATAATAGATTCTTTAAAGTTTTTCAGACCGTCATTTAGGCTAGAAATAGATTCTAAGTCTAAGTGGTTGGTTGGATCATCTAGTACCAAAACGTTTGATTTGAGAAGCATAAGTTTTGAAAGCATGACACGAACCTTTTCACCACCTGACAAGACATTGACAGACTTGTTAACCTCATCGCCAGAGAAAAGCATACGACCTAGGAAGCCTCGAAGGAAGGTGTTGTCATCTTCTTCTTTACTTGCAAATTGACGGAGCCAGTCAAGAATAGATTCATCGCTGGCAAAATCTTTGCTGTTGTCTTTTGGTAGATAAGATTGACTAGTTGTAACACCCCACTTGACAGTTCCTTCGTAGTCTATATCTCCCATGATAGCTCTGATTAATGCTGTTGTTTGGATATCATTTTGTCCAATAAAGGCTGTTTTGTCTCCTGGACGCAAGATAAAACTGATATTGTCAAGGATGACTTCACCGTCAATCTTGACAGAAAGATTCTCAACTGTCAAGAGGTCATTTCCAATTTCGCGTTCTGCTTTGAAATTAATAAATGGGTATTTACGGCTTGATGGGACAATCTCTTCTAGTTCAATTTTGTCAAGCATTTTTTTACGAGAAGTTGCTTGCTTAGATTTTGAAGCATTAGCAGAGAAGCGAGCAACAAATTCTTGCAGTTGCTTGATTTTTTCTTCAGCTTTAGCATTACGATCTGCTAAGAGTTTAGCAGCTAACTCACTAGATTCTTTCCAGAAATCATAGTTACCAACATAGAGTTTGATTTTACCGAAATCCAAATCAGCCATGTGTGTACATACTTTATTGAGGAAGTGACGGTCGTGAGATACAACGATAACGGTGTTTTCAAAATCAATCAAAAAATCTTCTAGCCAAGAGATGGATTGAATATCAAGACCGTTTGTTGGTTCGTCTAGTAATAGAACATCTGGTTTACCAAATAGAGCTTTTGCAAGGAGAACTTTCACTTTATCTCCGTTTGATAATTCGCTCATATTTTGATAGTGGAGATTTTCTGGGATATTCAAGTTCTGGAGGAGTTGAGAGGCTTCACTTTCGGCCTCCCAACCACCTAACTCAGCAAATTCAGCTTCTAATTCAGCTGCTCGGACACCGTCTTCATCAGAAAAATCAGGTTTCATGTAAATGGCATCTTTTTCTTTCATAATGTTATAAAGATGCTCATTTCCCATGATAACTACATCAATCACTCGTTCTTCTTCATAATCAAAGTGATTTTGCCGAAGGACTGAGAGACGTTCGTCTGGTCCGAGTGAAATATTTCCAGTAGTTGGTTCGATATCTCCAGCTAGGATTTTTAAAAACGTTGATTTTCCTGCACCATTAGCACCAATTAAACCATAAGTATTTCCTTTTGTAAATTTGATATTCACAT
Source organism: Streptococcus sp. HMSC066F10 (assembly GCF_001813805.1). Classification (NCBI taxonomy): domain Bacteria; kingdom Bacillati; phylum Bacillota; class Bacilli; order Lactobacillales; family Streptococcaceae; genus Streptococcus; species Streptococcus sp. HMSC066F10. The sequence goes on along the minus strand of NZ_KV813948.1, from coordinate 14,212 downwards.
CATCAAATAATTTTCGATCACTAAAGCGTAGTGATACATCTGATACTGTAAGCAATATTTTTCTCCTAATTCTGTAATTAGTTTCATTTTACTAGAAAATTTGACTTTTTTCAAATGATTCAGGGATAAAATATGACATTTTAGAATATTGATAAGTAAGAGAAATTTCAAAAATTTATAATGAATTTAGAATATTTTTAGGAGGAGAAAATGAAAATTTTATTGGTAAATGGTTATCAAAAACATGAGTTTTGTAAAGGAAAATTAAATTTTAGTTTGTATAATATTATGTTGGATAAATTACGTCACAATCATGATGTGCAATTATCGTCAGTTGAGGACTATAATGTAATAGACGAGAGAAATAAGTTTTTGTGGGCAGATTTGATTATTTTTCAATTTCCTATTTATTGGTTTAATGTACCTGGGAAGTTGAAATTATATATGGATGAAGTCTTTGAATATGGTCAATTTTATTCATTTGCAGATACTTATGGACAAGGTGGTTTAATGAAAAATAAAGAATATATCTTATCCACAACTTGGAATGCACCAGAAGAAGTTTTTAATAATCCGGCTGCATTTTTTGATGGAAAAAATGTAGATGATGTTTTGATTTCATTCCATAAGACCATGGAATTTTGTGGTTTAAAGAAAAGAAAAACACTATCTTTTCATAATGTTGTGAAAAATCCTCAATTTAAATTTTATAAACAGACAATAGAAGATTATTTTTTAAAATAGTTGTAAATAGTGTAAAGGGGGGTGTAAAGTGTTAGTTGTTTTTAATTTTAAAAATCAGATGTCAATCAAGCAACAATTAGAATTGTTAGAGAAGTTCAATCAACCAATGAGCAAACAACATCAATTGATCATTGCTCCTATCATACCGGATTATAATGTATATCATTTTGACATTGCAGTTCAAAATTTGTCAATTAAAGGAAGAAATGTAGGTGATTTATCGCCTCAACATTTAAAACATTACAATATAAATTATGCTTTTGTAGGTCATTTAGAAAGGCAAAAGTATTTAAATGAAACAACAAGAATGATTCGCTCAAAGATTGACAATGCTTTACAGAAAGATATTATTCCTATTATTTGTGTAGGAAATCATGAAAATCCTATTTTTGAATGCGCAACATATTTAGATGATCTAGATCTTCATGATAAACATATTATTGTAGCTTACGAAATATTGAGTGCAACATTAAAAGGAAAAAAAGATTATTCCTTTACAGAAGTTGAAGAAAGTTTTCAAGATTTAAAAGATTATTTGGACAATTTAAGTGTAAAGTTTGGGTTTACATATCAGTTGATTTTTGGTGGTGGTGTAAACCGTGAAGATATTGAACAGATTTTAACTATTGGATTTGATGGGATTCTTATTGGAGATAGGATTGAAAGTTTGGTTGAAACATACCAATACTTACTAAAAGATACTCTTGTATCGATGTAAAAAGATAAGGAGGAGAAAAAATGAAATCAATTTTAGTGACAGGAGGAGCCGGATATATTGGCTCTCATACTGTGAAGGTGCTTTTAGATGCTGGTTATGATGTACATGTTTTGGATAATCTAGCATCAGGTGTTAAGGAAGCGGTGGATGTAAGAGCACACTTTAAAGAACTGGATGTTTATGATGAGTCTGAATTAAAAGCTTATTTACAATCTTATAAAATTGATGCTGTGCTACATTGTGCGGGTGAAATAGTCGTTAGTGAAAGTATCGAAGATCCAAGTAAATATTTTTCAGCAAATGTAGCTGGTATGAATCAGGTGTTAAAAGTATTATCAGCAGTAGGAATTGATAAAATTATATTTTCTTCTACAGCTTCAGTTTATGGCAATAATTGTATGGATAAACCTGCAAATGAAGATACGCTATTAAATCCAGTAAATCCTTATGCAGAGACAAAACTGATGGGAGAACGCATGATTTATTGGATGGCCAACCGTTATGGTTGGAAATATGTCATTTTTCGTTATTTTAATGTTGCTGGTGCTGCTATGGATGCTTCAAATGGTTTGAGGGTTAAAAATCCGACACATATTATCCCTAATATTAATAAAACGGCTCTTGGACAAAATGATGCTTTAAAAATTTATGGCGATGATTATGAAACGCGAGATGGCTCATGCATTCGTGATTATATTCATGTTTTAGATTTAGCGCAGTTACATGTAAAGGGATTTGACTATTTATTTACAGATTCGTCAACTTCACAGATTTTCAATTTAGGAACAGAACAAGGTTATACTGTCAAGGAAATTTACAATACTGCAGAGCAAATTTTACAGCAAAAAATTCCTCATGAAATTGTGGCACGTCGTTCTGGTGATCCAGCAAGTGTGTTAGCAAATGCCTCTAAAGCAAAAGAATTTTTAAATTGGCAAGCAACTTATTCTTTGAAAGATATTATATTATCTGATTATAAATGGCGTGTGAAAGCTGGTAATTCAATTGTCAAATAATTTTAAGAAGTGTAGAAATAGTTTCTACACATTTTTCTTGAAAATGGTATAATATTATCAAGAAAATTCAAGGAGAATGTGATGTCAAAACCTATTATTTTAACAGGAGATCGTCCAACAGGAAAATTACATATTGGTCATTATGTAGGAAGTTTGCGAAATCGTGTTTTATTACAAGATGAAGGAAAATATGAATTATTTGTATTTTTAGCTGATCAGCAAGCCTTGACAGATCATGCTAAGGATCCTAATACAATTGTAGAGTCAATTGGAAATGTAGCATTAGACTATTTAGCTGCTGGCTTAGATCCTGAAAAGACAACTATTTTTATTCAAAGTCAAATTCCTGAGTTGTCAGAGTTGTCAATGTATTATATGAATTTGGTGTCATTAGCGCGTTTGGAACGTAACCCAACTGTCAAGTCAGAAATTTCCCAAAAAGGATTCGGTGAAAGTATTCCAACTGGTTTTTTAGTTTATCCAATTGCACAAGCAGCAGATATTACTGCTTTTAAAGCGAATTATGTTCCAGTAGGAAATGATCAGAAACCAATGATTGAACAAACTCGTGAAATTGTACGTTCTTTTAACCATACTTATAATTGTGATGTCTTGGTAGAGCCTGAGGGCATTTATCCTCAAAATGAAGCAGCAGGACGTTTGCCTGGGCTTGACGGGAATGCAAAAATGTCTAAATCTTTAAATAATGGCATCTATTTATCTGATGATATGGATACTTTACAAAAGAAAGTGATGAGCATGTATACTGATCCTGACCATATCAAGATTGAAGATCCTGGTAAAATAGAAGGCAATATGGTTTTCCATTATTTAGATGTGTTTGGTCGTCCAGAAGATGCGCAAGAAATTACAGCAATGAAGGAACACTATCAACGAGGTGGACTGGGAGATGTGAAAACAAAACGCTATTTATTAGAAATTTTAGAGCGCGAATTAGGTCCTATTCGTGAACGTCGTGTTGAATTTTCAAAAGATATGGGAGCAGTCTACACTATGCTACAAAAAGGTAGCGAAAAAGCACGTCAAGTAGCTAGTCAGACTCTTTCTGATGTAAAATCTGCTATGGGAATTAATTATTTCAAATAAATTAAGAAAGACTGTCACTAAAAGTGATGGTTTTTTAGATAATAGTGATTGACAAATACAGATAGAATGGTATCATATTAACAATAAATACGAGCTGTGCTCAATCAATAAAGAAAAGAGGAATTTGTGGATGTCTAACTGGGACACTAAATTTTTGAAAAAAGGTTTTACTTTTGATGATGTATTACTCATTCCTGCAGAGAGTCATGTTTTGCCAAATGATGCGAATTTACAAACAAAATTGGCTGAAAATTTGACACTCAATATTCCAATTATCACCGCAGCAATGGATACTGTTACAGAAAGTAAAATGGCCATTGCTATTGCTCGTGCTGGAGGTCTTGGTGTTATTCACAAAAATATGTCTATTGAGCAACAAGCGGATGAAATTCGGAAAGTTAAACGATCAGAAAATGGAGTTATCATTGATCCATTCTTCTTGACTCCAACTCATACGGTATCAGATGCAGAAGAATTGATGGAACGTTATCGTATCAGTGGTGTTCCTGTTGTTGAAACGCTTGAAAATCGCAAATTAGTTGGGATTATTACAAATCGTGATATGCGATTTATTACGGATTATAATCAACCTATCTCAGCGCATATGACGAGTAAAAATCTAATAACTGCTCCTGTTGGGACAGACCTTGAAACGGCAGAGCGGATACTTCATGAGCATCGTATTGAAAAATTGCCATTGGTTGATGACTACGGTCGTTTATCTGGTCTGATTACAATTAAAGATATTGAAAAAGTAATTGAATTTCCAAATGCAGCTAAAGATGAATATGGTCGTCTTTTGGTTGCTGGTGCAGTAGGAGTTACTTCTGATACATTTGAGCGTGCAGAAGCTTTATTTGAAGCAGGTGCAGATGCTATTGTCATTGATACAGCACATGGACATTCAGCGGGAGTACTTCGGAAGATTGCTGAGATTCGTGAACATTTTCCAGAACGAACGTTGATTGCAGGAAATATTGCTACTGCAGAAGGTGCACGTGCGTTATACGATGCTGGAGTTGATGTTGTGAAAGTCGGAATCGGTCCAGGTTCAATTTGTACCACTCGAGTCATTGCTGGAGTTGGTGTACCTCAAGTGACGGCAATTTATGATGCTGCACAAGTTGCGCGTGAATACGGGAAAACAATTATTGCAGACGGAGGTATTCAGTATTCAGGAGATATTGTGAAGGCACTGGCTGCGGGAGGTAATGCGGTCATGCTCGGTTCAATGTTTGCTGGTACAGATGAGGCGCCAGGTGAAACGGAAATTTTCCAGGGTCGTAAGTTTAAAACTTATCGCGGAATGGGTTCGATTGCAGCTATGAAGAAAGGGTCAAGCGATCGTTATTTCCAAGGTTCTGTTAATGAAGCAAATAAATTGGTACCGGAAGGAATTGAAGGTCGTGTAGCTTATAAAGGTGCAGCAGCAGATATCGTTTTCCAAATGATTGGAGGAGTTCGTTCTGGTATGGGATATTGTGGAGCAGCCAATCTCCAAGAGCTACATGACAAAGCTCAATTTATTGAAATGAGTGGAGCTGGTTTGAAAGAAAGCCACCCTCATGATGTTCAAATTACGAATGAAGCTCCAAACTATTCTGTACAATAAGATCTATTATAAAAGCTCTGCAGCAGATAATGCAGAGCTTTTATAATTAACACACTTTACAAACGTGTAAAACGTGTTAATATCTAGTTTACACCTTGTCTTCAGTTAGATGTCCTTCATGAATTGAGAAAATTTTAATATTAGAAGGCATGTTTTGTAGATGTTCTAGAGTTGTTGTTGTCATAAATGTTTGGATATTTTGAGAAATAGTTTCAAGTAAATTAAGTTGACGACTATTGTCAAGTTCACTCATAACATCGTCAAGTAGAAGAATTGGTTTTTCTTTAGTAACAGTTTCCATGAGCTCAATTTCTGCCAGTTTGAGAGATAAAACCACGCTTCGATGTTGTCCTTGACTACCAAAATTGGCATTCATGTCATTGATATAAAAAGCAATATCATCTCGATGGGGACCAACTCCAGTATTTTTTTTAAATAAATCTCTACTACGGCTTTGCTTTAATGCAATTTGGAAAGATTCTTTTAAATTATTGGAATCTGAAAGTGGAACAGAAGAGCAGTACTTAATGGTTACGTTTTCTAAATGACTTGAGAGTTCCAAATGTTTTTGTTGACCAAAGTGCTCTAATTTTTTGAGAAATTCTATCCTATGCTGCATAACACGACAACCAAACTCTACTAGTTGATCATCTAAAACTGCTAAAAAAGTCTCATCCATTGTTTTTGCTGTTTTTAAATAAGTATTTCTTTGTTTTAAGACATGGTGGTAATGTGATAAATCAGATAAATAGATTGGTTTAATTTGCCCCAATTCTATATCAATAAATTTTCGTCTAAGGGCTGGAGCTCCTTTAATCAACTGTAAATCTTCTGGAGCAAATAAAACAACATTCATATTTCCAACATAATCAGATAGTTTGCTTTGTTTTAGATGATTAACTTTTGTAATTCTTCCTTTAGGTGTCAAGTCAATTTCCAAAGAAATATTTCCAGTTTGCTTAACAAGTTGTCCAGATATTTTCAGGGTATCTTTGGAGAAATAAATTAAATCTTTGTCTGAACGAGTTCGATGACTTCGTGTCAATGCAAGAAAATAGATAGCTTCCAAGATATTTGTTTTTCCTTGAGCATTTTGGCCTAGAAAAATATTGAGACCAGAATGAAAATCTATTTCAGTTGCTTCATAATTACGAAAATGTTGAATTTGTAAGTTTTTTAACCACATATTAAATACCTGGGAAGCGGATAGGAGCTTTTTTATTAGATTTATTGGCTTTTTTATTTACTGTTGTTGATTTACTTTTTTTGATATTTTTGTTCATTTCTTTTACAAGGGTGGCAACTCGTCTTTTTTCTAAAAGTTCTTTTTCATGCTCCCCCCTGTCCTTTTCATTTGGTGCAGTCAGCAGTATTTCTAATTTTTGATTTGGAAGAGTAATGGTATCGCCAATGCGAATTTTCTTTCCGCGGCGAGTTTCGAGCTCTCCATTAAAATAAACTTGATTTTCTTGAAGAAAGCTTTTAATAGCACCACCACTTTGAATGATTCCGACTTCTTTTAATAATGCTTGTAGAGTGATGTAGTCATCAAATAATTTATATTCCATAATTCACCTCGATCTTTGTCATTATATCATAATTAGATGAAAAGATGATATTAGAATTATCACAAGCACACCATTAAGAAAACGTTTTAAGTTGAAAGAATAAAGCTTGAAGGAGAAATTAGGAGTCGTTTCGTGATATAATAGAAGTCAATATTAAAAGAACATGAGGGACACTATGGAGCTGGTTTCTGGAGTAGATCTCCATTTTATAACATCAAAAAAATTTAAAACGAATCGAATAAAAATGAGGTTTTCAGCTCCGATGTCTACGGATACGATAGCGGGGCGCGTGCTGGTTGCAAGTATGCTTGAAACAGCTAATGAAATCTATCCAACTTCGCAGATTTTTCGTGAACGATTAGCAACTCTTTATGGTGCCAACTTTTCAACGGGATTATCACGCAGAGGACTAATACATTACGTGGATTTAAATATCTCTTTTGTTAGCGATGCATTTTTAAGTCGAAAAAATACACTAACAGGAGAGATACTTGATTTTTTAAAAGATAGCTTGTTAAAACCTTTAGCGAATGAAGGAGCTTTTAATCAGGCTGTTTTTGAAATTGAAAAAACGAATGTACTCAATGATTTAAAAGCTGAAATTGAAGATCATTTTTATCACGCACATCAAGAGCTGAATAAATTATTTTATACAGAAAAGGAAATGCAAACTCCTCGTTTAGCTACGCCAGACTTAGTTGACAAGGAAACACCAGAAAGTAGTTTTGCTATTTTTCAAAAAATGCTTCAAAATGATAAAATTGATATCTTTTTTATGGGTGATTTTAATGAGATTGAAGTCTGTGAATATATGAAAACCTTTGGTTTACATCCTCGTCAACTTAGTTTACAATTGCATTATCATCAAGAATTTTCGAATATTTTAAAAGAATCATTGGAGCGAAAAGATGCTCATCAATCTATTGTTGAATTAGGATATCATTTTTCTACTCAATATGGTGATAAGACTCATATCCCTCTTATTGTATTAAACGGACTTTTAGGTGGCTTTGCTCATTCAAAATTATTTGTTAATGTTCGGGAAAAAGAGGGTCTAGCTTATACAATTTCAAGTAGTATTGATATTTTTTCGGGTATGATGCGTATTTATGCTGGAATTGATAGGAAAAATCGAACAAAAACAGTGAGTTTAATTTATCGACAAATTGCAGATTTTAAAAAAGGACATTTTACTGATGAGGCGTTAAATCAGACCAAAAAAATGCTACGAAATGCGATGCTCCTTTCTTTAGATAGGCAAAATACGTTGATAGAACAAGCTTATATGGCATCTGTTTTGCGGAAAACATTTATGCCAATTTCTGTTTGGCTAAATGCTTTAGAAGCAGTCAGCCGAGAAGATATCATTGTCGCTGCAACACAACTCAGGCTACAAGCGATTTATTTTATGGAAGGAAAATAATGCAAACTTTAAAAATGGAGAGGAAGGATTATCCAGCAGTTGGAGAAGCAGTCTATCAGACTACTTTACGAAATGGTCTAAGAGTTTTTCTTTTACCAAAACGAGATTTCAATGAAACTTATGGGATTATGACAGCAAATTTTGGCTCAATTGATACTTATTTTATTCCACGTGGTTCTAATCAAGCTGTTCAATACCCTGCAGGAGTTGCACATTTTCTAGAACATAAATTATTTGAGGATGAAAATGGTCAAGATCTTTTACAGCAGTTTGTTGAATTAGGCGCTGAGAGCAATGCCTTTACAAGTTTTACTAAGACCAGTTATCTTTTTTCGGCGACGGACAATGTTTTAGAAAATGTTAGATTGTTGCAAAGTTTACTAGAAAATGCTTACTTTACAGAAGAATCCGTTCAACGTGAACAGGGAATTATTCAGCAAGAAATTGATATGTACAAAGACAATCCAGATTATTGCCTGTTTTTTCACACTTTAGCAAATCTTTATCCAGACACTCCATTGGCAGAAGATATTGCAGGAAGCGTTGAATCAATTGCAGAAATAACCGTTGAGGATTTGGATGAAAACTTTGAAACCTTTTACCATCCATCTAATATGAGTTTACTGCTGATTGGTAATTTTGACTTAGAAAAGACCATTGCTGTTATTCAGGAACAACACGAATCTTTGAAGGGAATTGATGAAGAAAGTTTGATTAGACGTTTTCCCCTTGCGTTAAATCCTGTTATTTCTACGGGGAGTGTTCGAATGGAAGTGGCAAGTTCTAAACTTGCAATCGGATTACGTGGGAGTCAATCGTTAGTGGGAACCGATTTATTTCGTTATAAGACTGCTTTAAAACTGCTATTTGCAATGATGTTTGGTTGGACATCTAAAAGATTTCAAACGCTTTATGAGGCTGGAAAAATAGACAACTCATTATCGTTAGAAGTTGAAGTAGAAAAAGATTTTCACTTTGTGATATTAACAATGGATACTAGTGAGCCAGTTGCTCTGTCTCACCAATTTCGTTCTGCGATTCGTGGTTTTGAAAAAGACCCTGATGTAACAGAAGAGCATCTTGATATTATAAAAAGTGAAATGTTTGGCAATTTTTTACATGGACTGAATTCATTAGAATATATTGCCACTCAATACGAAACCTTTTCAGAAGGGGATAATCTATTTGATTTACCAAAAATATTACAGACAATCAGTTTAGTTGATGTGATTGAGATAGGACATCATTTTATTGATTCTTGTGAAATGATTGATTTTACTATTTTTCCAAAATGATTTCATGTTTTGGTGAAATTTGGTAAAATAGTGTTTAATAGAAAGAAGGCTAGTGTGTATGAGAAAGAAAACAATCGGTGAAGTCCTGAGGTTAGCTCGTATTAATCAAGGAATGAGCTTGGAAGATTTACAAAAGAAAACAGATATTCAGTTAGAGCTACTGGAAGCTATGGAAGCTGATGATTTTGATCGTCTTCCCAGTCCCTTCTATGCTCGTTCTTTTCTAAGAAAATATGCTTGGGCTGTTGATTTAGATGAGCGAATTATTCTTGATGCTTATGAAGAAGGAAGCATGATTACTTATGATGAAGTGGATGTTGATGAGGAAGAGAATTTTAGAAGTCGAAGAACAAAAAAACAACGAACTTCTTTTTTACCATTATTTTATCTGACGATTCTTGCATTAGCTATTTTATCTTTTGTTAGTTATTATGTTTGGACATACGTTCACCATAACTCATTAGCAACCACTCCTTCATCAAGTTATAGTGTTGTAAACAAACAGACAACCACTTCTTCTAGTTCGACTAGTGAGGCAACTTCTAGTGAATCTTCTAGCAGTTCAAAGACAAATTTGATTGTATCAGGAAATGGTAACAACTTGACAGCAACCTTGACAGGTGCAACTGGCCCTGTCAATTTAAAACTATCTGTTAGTGATACAACTAGTTGGGTAAGTGTTACAGGTACAGACTTAGAAGGTGGTGCAACATTAAGTCCTGAGAATCAAAGTGTGTCAACTACAATCTCTCCAGGGACTGCTTCAACAATTACTCTTGGTGTGGTTCAAGGTGTGACCATTACAATTGATAATCAACAGATTGATACGTCAGGCTTGACAAGTTTGACAGGTACAATTACACTTATAATAAATAGTTAAGGAAAAGAAAATGAAAAAAGAAAATATTCCCAATGCTTTAACTCTTTTGCGGATTGCTTTAATTCCAATTTTTATTTTAGTACTATCCTTGGGCCACTCTGTTGGAATACATGTCTTTGCAGCGATTATTTTTGCAGTAGCCAGCATTACAGATTATTTGGATGGATATTTGGCTCGTAAATGGAAGGTTGTAACAAATTTTGGGAAATTTGCTGATCCGATGGCAGATAAGTTATTGGTCATGTCAGCTTTTATTATGTTGATTGAAATGAATATGGCACCTGCTTGGGTGGTTGCGGTTATCATTTGTCGAGAGTTAGCTGTGACAGGTTTGCGGCTATTGTTGGTTGAAACTGGAGGAACAGTTTTAGCAGCAGCGATGCCTGGGAAAATAAAAACATTTACGCAGATGTTTTCCATTATTTTTCTGTTATTGCACTGGACACTGCTAGGACAAGTTTTGCTATATATTGCATTGATTTTTACGATTTATTCAGGTTATGATTACCTCAAAGGAAGTGCTTATCTCTTTAAAGACACATTTAGATAATATGAAAAATATCATTGAAGTTCAGCATTTAAAGTATAAATACGATAATCATGTAGATAGTTATATCCTTAAAGATGTGACGTTTCACGTGAAACAAGGAGAGTGGCTGTCTATTGTGGGGCATAATGGCAGTGGCAAGTCTACGACGATTCGTTTAATAGATGGCTTGTTGGAAGTAGAAAGTGGCGAGATTATCATTGATGGAGATAAATTAACTTTTGAAAATATCTGGGAAAAACGGCGGCATATTGGGATGGTTTTTCAAAATCCAGATAATCAATTTGTAGGGGCGACTGTTGAGGATGATGTTGCCTTTGGTTTGGAAAATCAAGGGATGGATTACCAAACGATGTTTGACAGAGTTCAAGAAGCATTAGACATTGTTGGAATGCAAGATTTTAAAGAACGTGAACCTGCAAGGCTTTCTGGTGGACAAAAGCAGCGCGTGGCTATTGCTGGTGTGGTTGCTTTGCGTCCTGACATCATTATTTTAGATGAAGCAACTAGTATGTTGGACCCAGAAGGGCGTTTAGAGTTGATTCAGACAGTTAAAAAAATTAAAGATCGACATGGTATGACTGTTATTTCTATCACGCATGATTTGGATGAAGTAGCTCTTAGTGACCGAGTTTTGGTGATGAAAGAAGGACAAGTAGAGTCAACTAGTACACCAAGTGAGCTTTTCTCACGAGTGGATTTAGAAGATTTAGGTTTAGATGAACCTTTTACAAATCAAGTAAAAGCAACTTTGCTGGACTCAGGCTTTCAATTGCCAGAGCGCTATTTAACAGAAAAAAAATTGCAGGATTATTTATGGGAATCACTTTAGAAAATGTAAGTTATACTTATCAAGCAGGCACTCCTTTTGAGAATCCTGCCCTTTTTGAAGTCAATTTAGAAATAAAAGATGGCTCATATACTGCTTTGGTTGGTCATACAGGTAGTGGAAAATCAACTATTTTACAATTGCTGAATGGGCTTTTAGTGCCAACTGAAGGAAGTGTCGTGATTGATGATGTCAAAATTACTTCCACATCTGTAAATAAAGATATTAAACAAGTACGTAAAAAGGTAGGATTGGTTTTTCAATTTGCTGAAAGTCAGATTTTTGATGAGAGCGTTTTAAAAGATGTTGCTTTCGGTCCACAAAATTTTGGAGTATCAAAGGAAGACGCTGAACGTGTAGCACGTGAAAAATTAACTCTTGTTGGAATTTCAGAAGAATTATTTGAACGTAGCCCATTTGAACTGTCTGGGGGACAAATGCGTCGAGTAGCCATAGCTGGTATTCTAGCTATGGAACCAGATATTCTTGTATTGGATGAGCCAACGGCAGGTTTAGATCCTGCTGGACGAAAAGAGTTGATGAGTTTATTTAAGCGATTACATGAAGCAGGAATGACCATTGTTTTGGTAACGCATTTGATGGATGATGTCGCTAATTTTGCAGACACCGTCTATGTGATGGAAAAAGGAAGATTAGTCAAAAGCGGAAAGCCTCGGCAAGTTTTTCAAGCTGTAGCATTTATGGAAAGTATTCAACTAGGAGTTCCTAAAATTACAAAATTTGCACAAGAATTAAAAAATAGAGGGCTAACTCTTCCGTATTTACCTATCACCATAGAAGAATTTAAGGAGTTACTACATGGATAGTATGATTTTGGGGCGATATGTTTCTGGAAATTCAATCATTCATCGACTAGATCCTCGCAGCAAACTTTTGTCAATGTTTTTCTTTATTTTAATTATTTTTTTGGCAAATAATATTTTAACCAATGGACTATTATTCGTCTTTACAATGTTATTAGTTGGACTTTCCAAAATTCCTTTAGGTTTTTTCCTTAAAGGATTAAGATCTATGGTCTTTTTGATTGCTTTTACCACTTTATTCCAACTATTTTTTACATCTGGTGGCACGACTTTATTTCAATTTGGCTTTATTAGAATTACTGAAGTAGGTCTGGCTCAGGCGGGTATCATTTTTAGTCGTTTTCTTTTGATTATTATTTTTTCTACCCTATTAACTTTAACAACAATGCCACTTAGTTTGGCAGACGCAGTTGAATCATTATTGCAGCCTTTAGCAGCATTAAAAGTGCCCGTTCATGAAATAGGGTTGATGTTATCAATGAGTTTACGTTTCGTTCCTACTTTGATGGATGATACGACACGGATTATGAATGCTCAAAGGGCGCGTGGGGTTGATTTTGGTGAAGGAAATATTGTTCAAAAAGTAAAATCAATTATCCCTATTTTAATTCCGTTATTTGCTTCTAGCTTTAAGCGTGCGGATGCTTTGGCGACTGCTATGGAAGCGAGAGGCTATCAAGGTGGTGTAGGAAGAAGTCGTTATCGGCAGTTGAGATGGAAAAAAGCAGATACCTTTTCTATTTTTATTATGTTTGCCTTAGGTTTGATGTTGTCTTTCTTAAAAAGTTAAAAAACTTATATTATTGTTAGCTAAAAAACGTCTTGAAGGGCGTTTTTTGCGTATAAAATCAATATTTCTGTAATCTTTGTAATACAATTATAAGATTATAGTAATATTTTATGTGTAATATAGTATTATACGAAAAAAGGAGAAATTGATATATACATGAATACAAAATCAATGAAATGGACTTTATCAGGACTTTTTACGGCAGTTGCTTTTTTTGCAACAGGAGCTATTGCAAGTGCTGAATCTTATACTGTTAAATCAGGTGATACTTTATCAGAAATCGCTAAAGAAAAAAATACATCAGTTGAAAAAATTGTTGAACTCAATAGAATTGAAAATCCTGACTTGATTAAAGTTGGGCAAATTTTAGAACTTGATGAAGAGAAAAATTCAGAAGTTTCAACAGAAACTACAACAGAAGAAGCTGTAACTTATGAAGATGTGACATATAACGCACCTGCTGCTTCTACTACTTATTCGCAACCAGCTACAGCAAGCACTTCTTCAAATGTTGTTCTTCCTAATGGAAATACTGCTGGTGCTACGGGATCTTATGCGGCTGCTCGTATGGCAGAATTGACAGGTGTCCCAGCATCAACTTGGGAGCATATTATTGCTCGCGAGTCAAACGGACAAGTAAATGCTTATAACCCATCAGGGGCTAGTGGTCTTTTCCAAACTATGCCAGGTTGGGGTTCAACAGCAACAGTAGATGATCAGATTCAAGCTGCTTACCGTGCTTATAATGCTCAAGGTCTTTCAGCTTGGAACTATTAAGCAAAATTTTATGATAAATGAGTAAACAAAAAGACGAATCATTGAGTAAAAAATGTACTGCCCCCAAAAAGTTAGACAAAAA